>DDHO01000100.1 GCA_002352935.1 Firmicutes bacterium UBA1874 | reverse complement strand
GTAGGTTTTGTCAACAGTCTGAGCCTTCCGCGAAAAACGCGGAAGGCTTTTCCTAAAACTTTATTTTCTTTTTTCAGTGTCTCGTTCAGATAGAATTTTTTTAGCAGTTCGTATAAAAAGATTATACATTTCAATGCGTTCATTGATAGCATGCAGTTTTTTTCTTTCCACAAAATCCCCCCCGGTGAATTCCTTATTTATAGCTTAACCCGGGAGCAAAATTTTTAACCTTTAGAAAAAAATTTTCTCAAAATAGTGCGGGGGGTTCTTACTACTACAGATTATTTAGTATATTTGTCAGCCACTTTAGAAGCCCCGCAGGACTCGGGCTTGATTTTGGCATCAAAACCGCTGCCGACTATCATTCCTACTATTTCTTTAATTAATTCTTTTGTATCACCAACAGGCCCTATGTCGAGGTGAATTTCCACATCTAAGTCCTGGTGCCCGTTTTCAGCAAACATTTTGGCCATCTGACCTGCAATTTCAAGGCTTAAAGCAGCTTCATAAAAAATTCTCTGTCTGAGACTGGTAATCTTTCTCTGAAACTTTTTACGATAATAATATCGAGCACCTTTTCCTACCTGGTGTACTATTACGGCTGTTACAAAGCAAGTTTCTTCCCTCGCATGTGAATCTGAACCTATTATAACTTTGTAGGTAGCATCGGGATGAGCTTCTATAAATTCGATGATATCATTATACACATCTTTGTTGTTCAGTTTTCCTTTGGTGGGACTAATAAAAGTCATAGGCTTATAAGCCGCCTCCTAATTAATATTTATTATGTATAACCGCTATAAGCCCCGATTCGTTAAAGTATTTGCTATCCTTGCAAAATCGCCTAAACATAATTGTTCCGCCCTAGTCTCGGGATTTACACCAGCAAGTTCTAGAATTACGGCCCATTCTTTTTTATCATAAGGTTTTAAGGAACTTGAAAGAGAATTAAGCAAAGTTTTTCTGCGCTTGCTGAAGGCGGCCTTTATAACATTAAAAAAAAGCCTTGTATCTTTAACATCTACGGGAGGAAAAGTCCTTTTAATAAATTTAACCACTGAAGAATCGACTTCAGGCGCAGGATAAAATACTGTAGACGGAACACGAGCTACAAGATCTGTTTCACAGTAAAAGTTTACCGCTACCGTAAGCACCCCGTAGTCTCGGCTGCCCGGGGAAGCAGTTACCCGCTGAGCCACTTCTTTTTGCATCATAAAGACCATTTCGCTTATATTTTTTCCATTTTCTAAAAAATGCTTGAGCAAGGCCGACGTTATATAGTAGGGGAGATTCCCCACAACTTTATATTTCGCAGAACCGCAACAGTAGCCACTTACCAGTTTGTCCAAATCAGCTTTTAAAGCATCTTTAACCAGTACTCTCAGGTTTTTATAGCCTTTTAGTTCACTTTCCACTACCTCTGCCAGTTTTCGATCTATTTCTAAAGCCAGAACTTCTGCCCCTGTTTGCACTAAAGCCTCTGTGAGCGCACCCAGACCAGGACCAATTTCCACTACTGTATCAGTATTTTTTACTTCAGCAGCCTGTACGATATTATGAACAACATTGCCGTCTACCAGGAAATTCTGCCCCCTGCGTTTGCACGCTTGCAAACCATAATTATTTAAAAGTTCCCGAGTTCTACCAATAGTTGCAATAGGTTTCATATATAAGACTAAGTCTCCTTAAAATTGTAGTTGTCAAATATATTTTATTTAATTATAATATAGTTTTTCTACGGGTACAAACCCAAAAACCTTCCACCCCTCAATATGCAAGGAAAAGAGAGTTTAAAAATTTGAAAGGGCACTCAGGGAGCCCTTTTCCTCTGTTGGCATTACAAGAGCTAACGGCAGCCTCACAACGATTTCAACTGCTTTCAAAAACTATTAAACCAGATCTTCCTTTAATACCCTCCAGGCGCTTTCTATATGCGTATAAAGGAGACTTAAAGCCAAGCTTTCTCTTTTTGAAGAAGACAATGTTCACACCAGCCCGAGACTTCGGACGAAATAAGTAACAATAGCGCACAAAACCACGCCTGCTGCAGTTGGAATAACCGCAGCCATAAACATCCAAAACCAGCTGTGCTGCTCCCGCCGGATTGTTAAAAGGGTGGTCCCACACGGCCAGTGACAGAGAGAAAATAACATTGTACATAGCGCCGTTAACCAGGTCCACCCATGCTGATCAACTAAAAGGTGGCGGAGGGCTTCCAGGCTCTCGAGTTCCATTAAAGCAGTTCCCTGTAAATAACCCATAATCAATATTGGAAATACAATCTCATTGGCCGGCAAACCCAAGATAAAAGCCATTAAAATAAAACCATCGAGGCCCAAATGGCGCGCAAATGGATCCAGCCAAGCCGCGCAAAAAGACAGGGCGCTTGTACCGCCTACCGAAATATTGGCCATTATCCATATTATCCCCCCTGCCGGAGCCGCCACTATTACCGCCCGGGTTAAAACAAACAGAGTGCGATCTAGCATGGAACGAACTATTACTTGACCTATTTGAGGTTTTCTAAAAGGAGGAAGCTCCAGCGTAAAGGAGGAAGGCACACCCTTAGCAAGCGTACTCGAAAGAAAACGGGAAACAATCAATGTGACTGCAACCCCGAAAACCACGAGACAGGCTACGGCTACGGTTGCCAGTGCGCTTTTCACAAACAACGCCGCGGAACCACCGATAAAAACAGCAGACAGACCAATCAGAGTAGGAAACCGTCCATTACACGGCACAAAGACATTAGTTAGAACAGCTATTAGTCTTTCCCGCGGAGATTCAATAATACGGCAGGCTATAACTCCAGCAGCATTGCAGCCGAAACCCATGCTCATAGTTAAAGCCTGCTTGCCATGAGCCCCTGCCTTTTTGAAAAAACGATCAAGGTTAAAAGCTACACGGGGCAGGTAACCCGCATCTTCAAGTAAAGTGAAGAGAGGAAAGAAAATGGCCATTGGTGGCAGCATAACGGATATAACCCAGGACATCACCCGGTATACACCCTGAACTAAAAAGCCATGTACCCAGGTAGGTGCATTAAGTTCTATAAAGATTTCCGTAAGCCTGCTTTCGATCCAAAATAGCTTTTCGGCTAAGAAAGCAGAAGGATAATTAGCCCCGGCTATGGTTATCCAAAATACAATTAATAGCAGGCCGAACATGATGGGGAAGCCCCACAAGCGGGAAGTAAGCACGTCATCTATTTTACGTTCCCTGTCGATGCCTTTTTCTGTCGTTAAAGTTACGGTTTCAGCAGCAATTTTTTCGGCAGTCTGGTATACGCTTTTTACTATGTTGTCCCTTATTTTATCCTGTTTTACCGGCAAGGTTATATCTACTTCTTTAAGCAGGTCTTTCCACAAACTTTCGGTATTCATGCCAGCACTTCCCTTAACTTAGCCTTTCTAACTTTATTTTTCATGATTTTTTTAATGTACGGTTCAATAGAGGTATCTCCTTCCAGCAAACGCAGAGCTATCCAGCGCGGGTTAACTTGATCGCCAAGCAAATTTTTTATTTTTGGCTTTAACTTTGCAACTGCCTTTTCTATCTCCGGTGAATAGCGCACCGTCTTAGGCTTTGGCCTGCAATTTCCCGCCACCACCTCACTGATAACCTTTAAAAGTTCGGCAAGCCCTTCGCCGTTCCTTGCAGCAGTTGCCACTACCGGCATCCCGAGGGTTTCGCTTAGCTTCCCAGTGTCCACATCGAGGTGTTTTCGCCTCGCCTCGTCTATTAAGTTAATACATACAATAATTCTTTCGCTAATTTCCATAACTTGCAGTGCCAGGTTTAAATTTCTTTCTAGACAAGTAGCATCCAGCACAACTACAGTAGCATCCGGCCTTCCGAAACAAATAAAATCCCTGGCTATCTTTTCTTCCACAGAGCTAGCTAGCAGGGAATAGGTTCCGGGCAGGTCAACCAGCACATACTTTTTACCTTTATAGATAAAACTCCCCTTTGCCTGGAATACTGTTTTACCAGGCCAGTTTCCCGTATGCTGCCGTAAGCCGGTCAGCATATTGAACAATGTGCTTTTCCCCGTGTTAGGATTACCAGCAAGTGCAATTATCGTATCGTTTTCCGCAATAAGGGAAATTTCTTTATGCTTCATGGAATTTTCCTCCCCTCTAATATTAAATAAACGGTTTGACGATTACCCTATCCGTTTCTTCTTCCCTCAGGGCGATGATAGCTCCCCGAATTTTATAAGCTACAGGGTCTCCTAAGGGGCTCCTACGGACCACCTCTACTCTTGACCCGGGAACAAGCCCGAGATCCATCAACCTCCTCCGGACCATCCCCTGAGTAGTAATACGTTTAACCAGACCGGCAGATCCTTCTGGCATATTTTTTAGCGACATTTCTTTCACAAATGGTACCTCCTCAATTAGAGATAGTTAAAAAAATTAGCTGCCTTTAACAAACTTTAATTATAAATATGATTTTGGGCCTCCCGGTGTTAACTCAAAAATCTAAAAGAAAAAAGAGCCAAATTAAACAGCCGTCTTTAACCCATGACCCATAAGCAATAATATTTCTGACTTTCAGCTGTTGAAGGCAACAACCCAGGTGTTAACCAACTTTAAAGAAAAAAGCACAGGGCAGTAAATTATACTCCCTGTGCCTCATTCCCTAAAAGTTATCAACTATTCTAATATATAAACCTTAACTCTTCTAATTCCCCATCTTAAAGCCTGCTGCGAACTTTCCATAAAAACATCTATACGATTGTTTTTAATAGAACTACCCACATCTTCTGCTCTACCATAACCGTACCCCTCAACGTACAACCTCGTCCCCAGCGGGATTACCCGGGGATCAACAGCAATCGTTCCTTTCCTGGGCACGGTATTCGTATAGGTCCGGTTTCCCGTGTACGTGTAAGCAGATGCAGTTACATTTAATACCCTGCTATAACGAAACCCCTTCCCTTCCCTAGAAGCCAATTGCATATTTCCTAAAGAAACCAAACGGTTAACAGGCTTTTTCACAATGACATCAGAAATTATTTTGCGTGAAACTTCCTGACCGTCTTCATAAGTAACTAAGAGGACTTTCTCCCTAATACCTTTTTCCCCTTCTCGCAGAACCTTTTTAACTCCTTTTTCTAGGGTGTTGTCCCATCTTCTTTCTTCCCTGAAATTTACGGGGATTCGTTTTACTATCTTTTTAGTTGTTACCCTCGTTATCTTTATTTTAGATTTCTCTTTAACATAGGTTCCGAGTTCGGGAAAAACCCGATCCTGCGGACCAAGTTTTAAACCTGCCATTTTAATTATTTCTTGAACTGTAGAAGGCCTAGTAACTACTGTTTTTTCACTACCTTCAACTTCAATTATTACGGGAAATGCCCGTGTAATATTAACTACCATTCCTTCCTGAAGGGGCTCTTCCTCGGAAGGTTTTACTACATCGCCTTTATTTAAATAAATATTTTCTTCCTTTAACAAATCCCCCACCGTGCCTTTTGCGGTCAGGATTTCTTTAACCTTATGGCCATTTTCAATGATTGTAACTTCTTTATTTTGAAAAGAAGCTGCAGGAGTTACCCCGATTAGAAAAAGCATAAACAATAAAAATACAATCCTGTATTTTAGAAAAATATCCTTAAGCTTATCCCAGGTTAAGGACAAATTACCACCTACCTTTTTAAGGGCTAAGCTATTATATTCGTTCTTCAACGTATCATTCCTCTTTATAAAAAGATAAATCTAAAAAAAATTAACATTATTTCCCAAGAACAGCAATTTAAAGCGGGGGCTTAACTGCCCGTCAAATAAATCATAGCAGCTCAAGAGAACTAAATAAAGGGGATAATAATTTTCTGACCTGCATAGATAGTGGAAACCGGAATCCCGTTGGCCTTTTTAATCCCCTCAACTGTTGTTCCGTACCGCTGCGAGATGCTCCACAGTGTATCTCCACGCTGAACATAATAAACTCTTTCCACTTCTACCGGAATTGACAGCTTCTGGCCGATCCAGATAATATTATCTTTTATTCCGTTTACCTGCTTAATTCCGGCAACCGAACTTCCGAACATCCTCGCTAAGGACCAGAGCGTGTCGCCTTTCACAACAGTGTATTTATGCATTACATAATGTTTAGGGATAATCAACTGTTGTCCTGGATAAATTAAGTTTAAATTTTTTAGCCCGTTCGCATCTGCAATAAGCCACGGAGTTACTCCATATACACGGCCGATAGAATAAAGCATCTCACCAGCAGCTACAGTATGGACCAATCCGGGTGGTGAAATTAATTCAGAGAGCCTAACCATTTTATAACCGTAACTGCGCAAACGGTCAATAATAACAGGTAATGCCTGCGGTGTTTGAGTGCCGGAGCCGACATGCATTAGTATAATTCCACCGGGACCTCCTCCCTGCATAACTCTCTCCACTATTTTACTTGCTGGAATACCTTTCCAGTCTAAAGTATCTACAGTCCACATGACGGTCCATTTATATCCCAATTCGCCCAAAACAACCAGTGAATCTTTTGTGTAGCTCCCAAAGGGAGGCCTAAAAAACGGCTGTAAACTGCTTCCTAAATAATTTTTCGCAAGTTCGTCCGTACGGTTAAGTTCCCTCTTCATTTGTTCCCTGCTAATAACAGCAAAGTCCGGGTGGGAATAACTGTGGTTTCCTACCTCGTGACCCTCGGCAATGATACGACGTGCCAAATCAGGGTTGTTTTGAAGCCACTTTCCCGTCAAAAAAAACGTGGCTTTAACATTCCGGTTTTTTAATATGTTCAATATCTGCAAGGTATGCCCAGCATCAGAACCCGCATCAAAAGTGAGAGTTAGTGCTTTTTGTATGCCGTTCCCCGAACGCAGTACCCTTGATGGGGTCGAAGCCTGTGCCGGCAGGCATAAAACAAAAGAAAACATGATTACTAAAACCAGCACACTAAACTTTTTAAAATCTAATTTGTATTTCATAAATCTCCCTTCTCAAAAAATGTTATTCGGTTCGTCCCTCATTTCTAAATATAGCACTAACTTAATTTAAAGTAAGACCAAAGATTATGGAAGGGATAACAATGATTAACATGGGAATATATAGGATAATCCACAAAAAGCCCCGGCACTTTTAAAATGCCGGGGCTTTAAGATAATAATTAGATAGATATTTTTTCTAGCGTACGAGTATGTCGCGGGGTACAGGGTTTAATTCGCATTTAAGGTCTGCCACGCGATATTTAACATGAGGATCGAGTGCATTAATAAAATTTTTATAAACCTGCTGTATTTCCCATATAATGCCCCCCGGTTCCAGTTGCCACCATTCATTAGGCGTAAAATAAGCAGAAACCTCAGCTTCGCCATCAACACGCTGAAACCATTGTATAAGATGCAGGTTATCGGACTGGCACAGCCATAGAGCCAAGTCTATAAGTTTCGGATCTTCCGTTAGCTTTGCCTTATGATAGGCATGGTGCATTAGTTGAAAAACTGACTGCTGAGCAGAATTTCCTAAAAAAAACCAGGTGCCTCCTTCTCCTGCCCAGGTTGACGGAAATTCCGGAAGGGGCAAATAGTGACTTCTGCTTTTAAACTTTTCAATTGCTTCAGTTGTAGTGAGAAAACTCATTTTCCGGCGGTGTACTTCAGTCACCAGCTGACGCATAAAATCAAAAATGCCCGTATCTTCCCAATGATGTTCTCCAAAGGTCTCAAAATCCCAGCCCAGTAAAATCATGTCTCCCTCCGTCCAGCTAAGCCAATCAGCATAAGTTTCGGCAAACAATGGATACCCGGACCAGCTTTTATTAGAAAATCTATATCCCACATCGTCGCTCAGTTGATAATGTCTTGCCAAAAGGTAGGGACCGCCGTCGTACCGATATAAATAACTTGGTTGACGCCATCCCATGACCCACTCACGACCGTCCAGGAGCGCGCCTTTAAAACCCGCTTTCCCAAGAGCATAATAGATCTCATTGGAAAGAAACATTTCTGTTGTGTCGGTTACCTCTGGCTCAACCCCGAATATCTCTTTTAATGCAGAAACCATCCAGCGCATTCTATCAACAAAAGTGTTAATATCGAGGTAAAAGATAAAGCTGTGGTAAGGTTCTACTCCTGTAAGTTCTACATTTGGATGCCCCACTAGATGGCGGAAACGTTCCAAAAGTACCGGGTCCCATTCCTCTGCCTGTTTGATAAATGAAAGAGAAAAGCCAAGGGACAATTTAAAACCTTCTTCTACCATATTTTGAAACATCGTAGTTGCTGGATAATAACATTTCTGTGCTACTTTTTTAAAATAATGCTTGTTCAATTTTTCATCAAACAAACACCGGCAGATATCCTCCGGGCTGGCACCCTTAGGAATAGGTTGAGCAGGTAGTTTAAGCCTGCGGGGTTGGTGTACAACAGCATAAGGAACTATCGTTTGAGCCATGTTACCTTGTTCCTCCCTTTTCTGCAATAATGCCTTCTGTCCTGCTAAAATTCGTGGACACAATAAACTCAAGCCTGTATCTCATTAGTCCAATAATTTTATCCCAGGTGTAATTGCGTGCGGTTTTCAGGGCATTCTCCCTAATGATTTTAACCAGGTTGGGCTGCAGCTGGGTTATATAAGTAGTTATTTCCAAGGGGTTGTCAGTTTCTAAAACTATAGAATTTTCAAAAGGACGCGCATAATCCTCACCCGTAGAACCTGTAAAGGTTACTGCCCCTGCTGCCATCGCTTCTAATCCCACGATACCGAAAGGTTCTATGCCACTGTTGGCCAAAACACAATCCGCAGCACGGTAAAATACACTCAGCAACTCGTCCGGAACAAAAAATTTTAAATTAAAAACATCGGCGTCCCCTGCCCGGCGCAAAGAATCTAAAACGTCGCCCACTTCTGCACTTCCCGGTTTAATTTCCTTAACCTTTAAGCCTAGCTTTTTTGCGTTATCCATTATTTCCCCTTCATACGGCTCTATACCGCCGCGGATTAAAAATTTTGGTTTCAAGCCCCTATTTTTTAGCTGGGCAACTGCTTTTATAGCCATATTCCATCGTTTATCGGGATCCCAGCGGCCAATTTTAAACAGGAGGTAATCACCTCCAACCACATCTCTTAAGCACTTGGCCTGTCTATTTGAACGCAGCGCCAGCAAACGCTTCGGGATACCGTTGGGTATAACTACAGGGTTTACCCCATAGTTCCATAAATAATGTTTCATAAACCGGCTAACCGTAGTAATTGTACTCACATAACCCAAGCGGCCCCAGTTAATTCTTTCAAAGCCCATTGAATTATTAGCATTCCATAGTAATACTGCTCTGTCACGGATTCCCCGCAAATAAAGTATATCGCTAAGCTCTGCTAAGGCGTGTGCCGTATGCCAGTCCTCCGCCATTATGACTACAAGCTTGTTTTCAGCTTTAGCACGTTCTACGATCTTTTCGGCTATAAAACCCGGTAAACTCTCATTAAAGTCGAAAAGTTTTTCGTTTTCTCCCTGGTAAACTCCCTGAGGGTAATAACGGCTTATCCACTGGCACCAGCGGTGTAAATTTAATTTTCCCCCTTCACGATTTTCTTCCGCAGGATTTTGCGGATCACCAACAAAAAAAAGATGGGTTTCAAAGCCTTCCTGTGCAAGGGCTCGAGAAAGTTCGCTTACCCTTACTCCCAGACCGCCTGCTAAAGAATAACGGTCTGGCCCTTCAAACGATAAGATGGCAAAAATTGTGTTTTCAGGTCTTATCTTAGTCTCCAACTACACCACCCTTTTAATCTCACTCTTTTTAATTGATTTGCTTAACATTTAGTATGTACTCCTTTTCGGCAACCTATTTCTTATATTTTAAGTTTTCAAAATTAAAACGCCAAAATAAAAGGCCGCCAAAGAAATAAACGGCCCCTTCGTAAGAATTATTTTCCCATAATATAGACCTTAACGCTTTTTCGCCCCCACTTTAGAGCCTGAGCACGGCTTTCAAAAAATAAATCTATACTATTACCTTTGATCATGCCGCCAGTATCCTGTGCTACCCCGTAGCCGTATCCTTCAATATAAAGTTTGGTTCCCAGCGGTATAACCTGCGGATCCACTGCTACCGTGCCTCTGCTTGGATAAATGCCGGTACACGTAGGATTGCCGGTATATGTATAACCTGAAGCTTCTACTTGTATTACTCTTGTTGCTTCACGGAGGTCTGCATTTCTAGACGCTGTTCCAGCCCTTTCCTTGGTACCATAGGCTACCACCTTCGGCCTTGGCTCACGAATAACTTTTTCATCAAATATTTTTCGGCTTATTTCTCGCCCATTCTCGTAAGTAATTTTATAACTTAATCTCTTGAGCCCTGGTTTCCCATCTTCCAGTACCTTAATCTTTCCCTGAACCATACTATCAGTAAATTTTTCCTGTACGGGAGAAAATACCTCTTGTTCCTCCACCACTATCTTTTCTTTAACCCTAATAATCTTAATATATAAACTATGGTCGCTCTCTTTAATATTACTCTCTATTTTATCGTTAGGACCTAATTTTATCCCGCTTTGCTCCAGCACCTTTTGTACAGTTGTTACCGGTGCGATTACATTATATGTGTCATTTCCATCGTATATTTTTATCTTCTCAGCACGTATAACCTTAATATGCGTTCCCCGTCTCAAGGTTTGAGCAACTTCAGGAATTACTAAATCCTTGCTCCCAACTTCTATCTTGGCCTCTTGTATAGCTCCCGCCACAGTATACCGGGAAGTTAAGATTGTTACATTCCGCCCATCGCATTCGAGATATACTTCCTTGAAAATAAAGATTGAAAACCCGGTAATAAGCAGCACTGCGAGCATAGCTAGAAAAACCACGACTTTTATTTTATTCCAGCAAGCTCCCAATTCACGGTAAGCATCTATAATTTGGTGCATAATGCCTCACTTCTTTTAGTACATTCCTTACCTATTAACTTATTGATATGCTACCCTGGCGTCTGATACCCATTTGTATTTATTTCCATTTAATGCCATTTATATAAATGCCAGGATTAATTTCACTTTTTATTGCTTTTATGTGGCATTCTGTTTTTCTTTGACAAAGATAAAAAGCCACAAAAAAACTGCGCAGATTAAGTAATCTGCGCAGTTTAATTTTATCAGCCTTGTAAAGCTACTCGGGCAACTTAAAAAGTCTTTTAGCATTTTCAGTCGTAGCCGCTTCAATTTCCTCCATGGATAAACCTTTAATATTTGCTATTTTTTGGGCAACCAACCGAACGCGAGCAGGTTCATTCCTCTTTCCCCTGTATGGTTCGGGACTTAAATACGGGCAATCAGTTTCAACAAGAAGCCTGTTTAAGGGTATAAAGGCAGCAACTTCCTTTACCTGACCGGCATTTTTAAAGGTAACAGGTCCGGCAATAGAAATATAAAACCCCATATCGAGGCACTCCCGAACCATTTTCACATCCCCGGAAAAACAATGCAAAACCCCTTCTACCCTATCCGCTGCCTCCGAACGCAAAATGTGAACAACATCTGCATGGGCATCACGGTCATGGACGATAATAGGGAGTTTTAGTTCTTTAGCAAGAAAAATCTGCCTCCGAAAAACCTCCTGTTGTTTCTTATGGGGACTAAAATTACGGTAGTAGTCCAATCCCATCTCTCCTATGGCCACTACCTTTTTAATCCTGGCTGCAGATATTAAAAATTTATATGTTTCTTCATTCACCCCGCCTGCTTCATGAGGGTGGATCCCCACTGCAGCATAAATTTCCCGGTATTTGCTTGCCAGTTCCAGCCCGCGCCGGCATGCTTCTATACTATAACCCACATTTATCATAAATTCTATTCCTTCACCGCGGGCTGTCTCGACTACTTGGGGCAGATCTATATTGAAAACTTCATCGTTCAAGTGAACATGTGTATCTATAAGCATTTAAGTCACCTTGGCCCCGTTACTAATGTCTTCGTCAACAGTTAAGAGTTTCAAAATAGAACCCTCTGAAGCAGCAAGGACCATACCTTCAGAAACAACCCCTTTTAATTCGGCCGGTTTTAAATTTGCCACAAGGACTACTTTCTTGCCTGTCAGTTCTTCGGTTGAATAATGACGCGCAATGCCTGCGACTACGGTCCTGGTTTCACCGTTTAATTTAACCTGCAGCTTAAGCAGCTTATCCGTACCGGTAACTTTTTCGGCCCTAATGACCTCAGCTATACGAAGATCAATGTTTTTAAAATCCTCTATTGATATCTGGCTGCTGCATACTTTCTTGTCTTCTCCTTTTGCTTTCCGGGAGCGGTTTTCTTTTTCTTTCTTATGGTCACCATTGTCAACCATTATCCGGGGAAAAATGGGTTTTCCGCGTTTAATTTTGGAACCCGGAGGCATCCCTCCCCACTCAAGAATACTTGCCCACGTTTGAAGTTCTTTCTTTTCTGCAATACCCAGCTGTTCCCAAACTTTCGAAGGAGTTTCGGGAATGAAAGGTCCGCAAAGCACCGTAGAAATGCGAATTACTTCAGTGAGGTTATAAAGAACCGTATGGAGCCTTTCTTTATCATCTTTTTTAGCCAGGCTCCAGGGAGCGGTTTCCTCTATATACTTGTTGGCTTTATTTACTAAATCCCAAACAGCAGTCAGGGCTGCACTGAATTCAAATTGTTCCAGTTTTTCTTCAACGCGGCCCGGTGTGTTAACTGCTTGCTGAACGAGTTCTTGGTCGTAAAGTTCCAGCCAGCCAGGCTGCGGTATATTTCCATTACAAAATTTTTCGATCATGGCAGTTGTGCGGCTGAGAAGGTTCCCGAAATCATTTGCCAGATCCGTATTAATGCGCGAAATAAGGCTGTCTTCAGAATAGTAACCGTCCGAACCGTAAGGCATTTCTTTTAATAAAAAATAACGGATTGCATCTGAGCCGTATTTTTCAATGAGAGCTACGGGATCGACCACATTTCCTTTTGACTTCGACATTTTTCCTCCCTTTAATAAAAGCCATCCGTGTCCAAATACCTTTCTGGGGAGCTGCAGTCCGGCTGCAAGAAGAATTATGGGCCAAATAATTGTATGAAACCTTACAATATCCTTCCCTACCAGATGATATGCTTCGGGCCAGTATTTCCTAAATTTGCTGTCATCCTTTTCTCCATATCCCAAAGCGGATATATAGTTAGTAAGCGCATCAAACCATACGTATATTACATGTTTTTTATCGATGGGAACAGGTATCCCCCAGTCAAAGGTGGTTCGCGAAATACAAAGGTCTTCAAGACCATTCTTAATAAAATTTATCATTTCGTTCCTGCGGCTTATCGGTTGAATAAAATCGGGGTTGCGGTAAATATGCTGCAACAGCTGATCAGAATATTTGCTCATCCGAAAAAAATAACTTTCCTCTTTAAGTTTTTCTACCGGACGATCACAGTCCGGACAGTTCCCGTCTTCTAACTGTCTTTCAGTCCAAAAAGTTTCACAGGGAGTGCAGTACCATCCTTCATATTCTGATTTATATATATCGCCTTTTTCGTATATTTTTAGAAAAAGGTTCTGAACAACTCTCTTGTGGCGTTCCTCGGTTGTACGTATAAAATCATCGTACGATATGTTTAATTTTTCCCAAAGATCCTGAAAAGAAGCTACAATTTGATCAACATATTCCTGCGGGCTTACTCCCGCTTCTTTGGCTTTTCGCTCTATCTTCTGCCCGTGTTCATCGGACCCTGTTAAAAACCATACATCATAACCCCTCATGCGCTTAAAACGGGCCAGTGTATCTGCCATTGTCGTTGTAAGGGCGTGCCCGATATGGAGCTTGTCACTGGGGTAATATATCGGTGTTGTTACATAAAAAACCTGCTGTTCCATTTCTTTCTCCCCTTTTCGTTCCGACTAAGTTTTAAATAGAAGCTTAACATATTATTTGTTTTAAGAAAACACCTTAGTGCAGTCGTATTTAATTGAACATGCGTGTTTACTAAACAGGACAAAATTGACAGCTCCCAATCCCTCCGAATTTATACTAAAACTAACCTGCTCTCAATGTCCTACGCTCTTAATTACTCCTATTATAGAAATAAGAGCCTATCAAGCTACTTGATATTGTAGAAAATTTTTAAGCTATGTGTCAAGTTTCCCCTAATTCTCCATAATTTTAAAAAATAAAAAAAATCATGAAAATTGCTAAAAATAGGTTGACGAAATATACCACTGATGGTACTATTTAGGGAGAATGTCGAATAATGTAGGAAGGGGAGGAGAATATGATCAAATCTACAGGGATAGTCCGCAAAGTGGACGAGCTAGGGAGGGTAGTTATTCCTATAGAACTTAGGCGCACTTTAGGAATTGACGAAAAAGATGCTCTTGAGATTTATGTCGACCATGAAAAAATAATTTTGAAAAAATATGAGCCAGCATGCGTTTTCTGCGGCAATGCTGAAAATGTACAAAACTTTAAAGGTAAAAACGTTTGTCAAAAATGTGCTAGCGCTATGGCAAATAAAGCCGTGTAGTTTTTTTGTTCTATGCAATTTATAATTTAAGGTCTAAGATAATTTCTTTATTTTTAAAGAATAAAGTAAGGGTTTATTTTTTTAACAACATAAAACAATAAAGCCCGTATCTATAAATTAAGGTGATGCGGGCTTCTTAAATATTTATTGTATATTCATTAGTTTTTATAAAAGACAATAGTGACTCTATGCCTCCCAGGATTTAATAAAAACTATTGACGAGGACGTTGATATTTTCGTTTTTAAACCTTTCCCAACCTTATTTTTGAGTGCAATTTCTTGCTTAAAAGTGACCTTTTACAAGAGATTCGTTCCCTCAAGTCACCCATTATCATGAATCCCATTTAAAGTTTTTTTTCATACAACCGTATTGCTGATAATTTTTAAAAATCCGTTTTTTGAAGCGGTATCAATTAACTGATTAATGGATTGTATTGCAGTATCGCTAAACAAATACCATTTGTTCGTAGTAACGTCATGAATTAAAGCTTTTGGGTATTTTAACAAAATTTCAGCCGGAAAAGATTGAATCAAAGTATAAATATCAAAACGTTTAATGCTGTTACCTTTTAGATCCAGAAAATCATATTGCCCATTTTTATAATAGGCTCCGGGCGTGTCGAGATTAACATGCCAAGAGTAACTGGCAGGGGCTTCTACTTCGCTACCTTTGTTTTCTAAAAATGCATTATAAATGGCTTTGCTATACGCATTTCCTTTGATTTCCTGGACTACGCCGCCCATGGTCATGCGGTATTCTCGTTGCAAAGCTTTCACCTTTACACCGTCGATGACTAATGGTTCAGTATCTATGTTTACAATAAAGTCTTTGTATTTGACATCGCAACCGCATGTTTCTGCAAGAAAGCGCAGTGGAACCATTGTGCGATTATTCTTTATGTAAGGCTTTACTTCAAGTGAAACCGTTTTATTGTTTTTTATTGCTGTATCACTGTTCAATTTCAATATAACCTGCATATTGTTTTTGGTGAGAGCAACTTCGGAATTCGACCAATTGACATTAGCCCCCAAATTTTCGCTGATAACACGCACAGGTACCATAGTTCGATTGTTTATTATTTCAGGCACCACCTCGGATACAATAGCAACACCGTCAATTTTGATTTGAACGTTTTCTGCGTAGACAGGCGTAGAAAAAACAACTATTAGAAATAATGCAAGAAAAATTCCTGTAAAATACTTCTTCATTTTTTTCAAAACCCCTTTTAAATAAATACTCAAATTCACAAGTTAACTATTTAATAATATATTTTCCCAAATAGCGACGATTGAGCACAGCATATCTTTGCAACAGGTGAATTAAACGTTTCACCTGACGATATTTAAAAGATTTAAAAGCTGCATGGAGAGTATTTTATTTTGGCGTTACAACAACTTGGATTATGTACCCTCAGTCTTTTTTTTCTCACCCTCTACAGCAGCGTATACCAGTTTTTTGGGTATACCTCGCAACCTTGATACTAATTTAATGGCCTCTTTCTTATCCGCCCCGTTTTCTACGAGCCTTTTTACTTCTGCCGCCCACTCCTCTGGCATACCGGTGGTTTTAAAACCTTCAGATACTTTTCCGCTAACTACCAGGGTAATTTCTCCCCTCGGAGGCTTTATCTCAAAATGCTTCTTTAGACCCGAGAGATTATCCCTTATAATTTCTTCATAAATTTTAGTTGCCTCTCTAACAACAACAGCTTCGCGTTCACCGAAAATTTCATACAAATCAGTAATGGTTTTTTGTATTCTGTGAGGAGATTCAAAAAAAATTAAAGTGCGCACTTCACCTGCTAGTTCCTCCAAGCGTTTTTTTCGCTCACTTCCTTTCCTGGGCAAAAAACCTTCAAAAACAAATCTGTCACCGGGAAAGCCGGAAACAGAAAGCGCAGCCAACGCCGCAGAGGGGCCGGGTACGGGAACCACTTTAATACCTTCGCCCCCTGCAACTTTTACAAGTTCGGCTCCGGGGTCAGAAACTACGGGCATTCCGGCATCGGATACTAATGCTAGAGCTTCCCCCGCCCGAAGTTTTTGGATTAAAAACGGGGTCTTTTCTTTTATGTTATGTTCGTAATAGCTGGTAACAGGCGTACGAATTTTATAGTAGGATAACAATTTTTTCGTCCTTCTGGTATCTTCAGCTGCAATTATATCTACACCTCGCAGCACTTCAAGAGCTCTGAGCGATATGTCCTCAAGATTTCCGATGGGAGTGGCACAAACATAAAGAACACCCCTATGAACTTCCATGAAATTTTATCCCCCCGGCTTTTCCAAATACAACTACCTTTCTTTAAGAAAGGCCAGGCAAAAAAGACAGTCCTCCCCTTCCTCCCTTATTTTGGCAAAATAGAATGGACAAATATGCGAACCTTCCTCGTAAAGCTCCTTCAGTTTTTGCTGGCCTTTCTGCTCGGGCCGACCATTAAACAATTTTGAACTTAATTTTTCATTTTGCTCTTCAAGAGCATAGACATGCATCTTAATCTCCCGTATTTCCGACAAAAGAGACTGAACGCGAGACTCCAACTCAATAATTGATTCCGTGAGCTTCAACCTAGCTCCCACCATCCTGATCCTTACTTATTCTTCAGGAACTATTGCCCCTAAAGTCCTTCCTTCCGGTTCCTTTCTTCTCCGGCCGTATTTTTCTTTTTTCTTACCTCTTTGAAATCGAACTCGTGTATTTCGTCTTCCGCCAACTTTACTTTAATTTTCTCCTTAATGGGGTGAATACTGATCACTTCTCCCCTCCCGCATGGGGTCTGGACAGTATCGCCTTCAGCAGGAAACTTACTTTTGACTTCTTCGTAGACTTCATTTTCAAAACGCAAACAGCACATAAGCCTGCCGCAAATTCCGGAAATTTTACTGGGGTTAAGGGATAATCCTTGGTCTTTTGCCATTCTAATGGAAACAGGCTCAAATTCTTCTAAAAAGGTAGAGCAGCATAGCTTTCGCCCGCACGTCCCGATACCTCCCAGCATTTTTGCTTCATCGCGCACACCTATCTGTCTGAGTTCTATACGCGTTCGAAAAACAGAAGCCAAATCCCTTACCAGCTGGCGGAAGTCCACGCGTCCCTCTGCAGTAAAATAAAAGATTATTTTGCTTACATCAAAAGTATATTCGACGTCCACAAGTTTCATCGGCAAACCGTGTTTTATAATTTTCTCCTGGCAAATTTGAAACGCTTCCTTTTCTTTGCGCTTATTTTCTTGAATTTGCGCTTCATCGCTTTCCTCAGTTTTTCGGTATACTTTTTTTAAGGGGGTAACTATAAAATCCTCCGACACTTCATGAGGAGCTATAGCGACCTCCCCGTACTCTACCCCCCTGGTGGTTTCCACAATTACCTTTTCACCGGGAATTAAATCCAGCTGCCCAGGGTCAAAATAATATATTTTTCCAGCAGGGTTAAAACGTATTCCCACAACTTTAACCATTAGCTGTTCCTCCTTTTTTGCGGAACCAGCCTGGAATTAATATCTATTAAAAGTACTTCCAAGGCGAGGTGAGAATTAATATTTTTCTGCATCAGGTACTGTGTCTTCCATATTTTTTCCAATAATTCTGTCAAGCCTTCGGACTTGGAAAAACTATCGATCTCATTTCTAAAATCGGGATTAAAAAGCAATTTTTTGTTTGCAGTTTTTTTCCAAATTAGAATATCATGCAACCACACAAGAAACCACTTAATAATTTCGCTGCAGTCACTACGTGAATTTATATCAGCAGCAAGTTCTAAAAGAACATCCTTAGTAGATGCCCCTGCACATTCGGAAAGGTAATCTAGAGAGTCTTTCCTTAATTTCCAAACATCATCAGATTGCACTATCTTCTCCGCTTCCGAAAGACTTCCATCTGCCAAGCGAGCTGCTACTTCAACTTTAGTTTGAGGATAACCCTTTATAACAAGTTTTTCGATTATAACTTGCTGGGGAAGGCCGGAAAACAAGACTCTCTGGCACCGGGAAAGAACTGTAGGTATTAAAGCATTTATGTTTTCACATAACAGAATAAACACAGTACCCGGCCGAGGTTCTTCTAATATTTTTAAAAAAGCGTTTCCTGCTTCGGCAGTCATAAATTCCGATCCTTTTATTATTACTGTCCTGTATCGTCCCTCCCAAATTTTTAACCCTAATTGCTTTTGAAGCTCTCGTATTTGGTCTATTTTTAAAGAGGCACTTTCCGGTGTAATTGTAATTAAACCTGGGTGGTTCCCAGAAGCATACTTCCGACAAGAAGTACAATGGCCACAAGGGGCAGCCTCTTCTTGAAGGCAATTTAATGCCTGAGAAAAAATCAAAGCTGCTTTTTCTTTGCCTACCCCCGCTGGCCCTGAAAAAACGTAGGCATGCCCTTTTCGTCCCGACTTTAGCGTATTAATTAACTGTCTAGTAGCAACCTCCTGTCCTGGCAACCCCCAGGTTTCCTGCGCAACAAACAAAGCAGCCCTCCTCAATAAAAACGACAAAGTTAATTATGTCCTTCTCAGTCTCTTTCAAAGCCTATAAAACGCATCTCTTTTTTAAAAAGCTGAGCACCAAATTTTTTGCTTCGCGAGAAACTATATCTATATCTCTTCCGGCATCTATGACACAAATTCGCTCCGGATAACGGCGTGCCTGTTCCAAATACCCCCGGCGAACATACCGGTAAAAAGAAATAGCTTCCTTCTCTATTCGATCCTTATCTTTCTTTTTTAGAAATACCCTTTGAAGACCCAGTTCAACCTCCAAATCTAATAATAACGTAAGGTCCGGTTCAAGCCCTCCCGTAGCCAGCCTGTTAGCTTCTAGGACTAACCGGTAGTCAAGTCCCCTTCCAAAGCACTGGTAAGCTATGCTCGAATCTATAAATCTATCGCTTATAACCACATTTCCCCGTTCAAGCGCTGGCATGATAACCGTTTTTACGTGTTGAGCCCTGGCAGCGGCATAAAGAAGGGCTTCTGCTTCAGGCACAATATCATTTTTGGGATCTAGGAGAAGGTTTCTAATTTTTTCCGCCAAAAGGTTCCCTCCAGGCTCCCTTGTTAAAACCACGTTGCAACCGCAATTTTTAATAAGATAGTCACTAAGCGTCGAGGCCAGAGTCGATTTTCCGGAGCCATCCAGCCCTTCAATACTTAAAAAAGTTCCCCGCAACGCTCTCAACTCCAAAAATAAGTGTTTTCCTGAAAATTAGTTTGCTACACTATAAGGACACTAAAATCATTTTAGCATAAAGAGGCTAAGACTGCTAGCAAGTCAAAACTCCCCCAAAAAAAAGCCGTGGCCGGCTACACATTCGACCACAGGCGTTTCAGCGCTCTTACAATTTCACCATAACGCTTCTCCTGTCTTTGAGTAAAAAGTATTTCTTGTTCGCAAATACTACAGATAAATGCTTTCTCTAAATAGATGCCGTCTCTTAATCCCCCTGGCGGGGTAGAGTTGCAAATGATACAAAGAGGCAATAAGCGTCTATCCCGCCTTCCATCTTTAGCCCTCACAAACATCAATCCCTTAACTTTTATTCTGTAACTATATTACCTTGTTTAAATTATCCAACTAAAATGCAGACCTTGCTGGGTCTGCTTTACTATTTTTACCACAACCTATTAAATATTATTCTCCGCTAATACTTTAACTTCCTCCTTTTCTGTGCTGGACTCCATTAAGATCTATATAAAAATCGTCCTTCCAGATCAACTCAGAAACGGGGACTACCTTATACCCTTTATCTTGTAGCCATTCAAGAATACGCGGCAATGCTTTCGGAGTATATTCGCCATCGTTATGGAACAACACAATATCTCCCGGACCTATGCGCGAAGTTATACGCTGATATATAGTATCTGCATCGTATCCTTCCTTCCAGTCCAAAGAATCCAAACTCCATTGAACAGGCTGAAAACCGAGCTGTTCGGATATCCTGATCACCCGGTCATTATATTCTCCGAAAGGAGGCCTGAATAGTTTGGGCTTTTGAGAGGTTAATTCTTCTATCATCTCAGCATTTTTTAAAAGTTCCTTCTTAATTTCATCATCAGATAGACTGTTAAAGTGAGCATGCGTCTTGGAATGCAGCCCTATTTCATGTCCGGCCTCTGCTATTTTACGTATTTTATCAGGGTAATCTTCCAGCCAAATATTTGTTACAAAAAAAGTTGTTTTTACATCGTACTGTTCTAAAGTTTCCAGAAGCTGATTGGTTCTTGTCGCTCCCCAGCAGGCATCAAAAGATATGGAAACCTTTTTTTCTCCTTCCGTGTCTACGCTATAAATGGGCAAGCGATCTCTTATTCTCGACACCATTACTAATAGGTTGTTGCTGCTATTATATCCCTGACCAAAAATTAACCATACCAGCACGATTCCTAATATAATTAAAAGAGCCTTACGCCAAAAAAGCTTCCCACCCAATACTAAAAACATAAGGCAGGCCTCCTCAAAAGCTGTTTTATCCCCATGATATTCATCAGCTTGGCGTGTTATACCATCGGCCTGCCTTGAAAATTAAGGTTAAATATAAAAATTTGTCTATACCATGACTACAAAAATTCACTTATCATCACAAATATACAAATTAGACATGTATAATATGAAAGACCTACCCACTGACTTTAATTTCTTTGGGGTAGGTCTTTTAATACACATAATAGGTACAATACGCAACAACTTAAACCAACGCCACCCATTCATTTTTAATTATTTTCTAGTTCACTTAGAGTAAAAAAATTACCTTTATTTGACGGTTGAATTGTCATTCCAATTAGCGTGTTTGCCTTTTTCAAACACATAATAGCTCCCCTTTTGTAAATCTTCTCGTTCCTTCCATCCCCAATTTTGGATTGCCTTTTTGTAATCGTTTCTAATCCCACCATTGTTACCTATTGCATTATAATCATACTTTTCATACCCTTCTCTAGATTCAATAAGTTCTGCTTCAATAAGAATGGGAAAATCAGAAAAAGTTGAGGAACCTTTAAAAGCGGTTTCATTATTATTATTGCTATCACTTCACCCCATAATTGTTATAAGTAACCAAATAACAACAATATAATTTTTATCTTTTTTATTTTTT
>DDHO01000037.1 GCA_002352935.1 Firmicutes bacterium UBA1874 | reverse complement strand
CTACCTACGAGGAATTGAAACGATGGTTATACCGTGGGTGAAAACAGCAATGTTTCTGTTTTTAGACTACCTACGAGGAATTGAAATCGATAAAGAACACGACAGTGTATAATGGACCCAGGATTTTAGACAGCAAAACGGGAGGTTTTTAGAACCAAATGTCTGTTCGCAAGCAATATTCGCCCGAATTCAAAAGCAAAATCGTACTGGAAATTTTCAAAGAAGAAAAAACCCTCTCTCAGATATCATCAGATTACGGGGTCCATACCACACAATTAAAAAATTGGAAAAAAGAAGCACTTGAAAATTTGCCCCAACTTTTTGACAAGAGAAATGTAGAAGCCATGAAAAAAGATTACGAAAAGCAGATCCAGGACCTGTATGCCGAAATCGGCCGCCTAACCACGCAGCTGTCCTGGTTGAAAAAAAATCTGGCATCCAGTCTGACGCGTGAACAACGCATGGCCCTGGTCGAGTGGGATAATCCGGATATCCCCATTGCAACACAGGCCGAACTTTTAAGCCTTAACTGCTCAAGCCTTTATTACAAGCCGGTGGGGCCTTCACCGGAGGAGATCGCTATCAAGCACCGCATTGATGAAATCTATACAGAGCATCCATACTACGGTTCCAGGCGGATTACTGCCCAGCTTCGACGTGAAGGCTACGAAATAAACCGTAAAGCCGTACAACGACATATGCGGGAAATGGGCATCAGCGGCATTTATCCCGGCCCAAATTTGAGCAAACGCAATCAACAACACCAGGTCTACCCCTATCTTCTCAGAAACATCGAGATCACCTATCCAGACCACGTCTGGGGCATAGATATTACCTACATTCGTCTGCAAAAGGGCTGGGTGTATCTGGTAGCAATCATGGATTGGTACTCCCGTTATGTGGTCAGCTGGGAAATGGATCTAACCCTTGAGATCTCATTTGTCCTGAATGCAGTAAAAAGGGCCCTGGCCCGATCCCGGCCGGAAATCATAAATAGCGACCAGGGAAGCCAGTTTACCAGTCCACAATACATAGAACTCTGAACTCTTAAAAAGCGCAGGAGTCCAAATCAGCATGGACGGTAAGGGCAGGGCCACTGACAACGTCTTCATCGAGCGTCTCTGGCGCAGCCTAAAATACGAAGAAGTTTATCTGCACGAATACTCCAGCCCGCGGGAGGCCAGGCGAGGGGTCGCCCGTTACCTGGATTTCTACAACTACCGCCGGCCCCACCAATCGTTGGGCTACCAAACGCCGGTAGAAGTCTACACTAAACAATACCAATGTATTACTAAGAAGGTGGCTGTTACCAGGCAACAAGTACCAGAAATGGTAGCGGAGATCGGATTATAGCTCCAAGATTCTTGTCAAGAATTAGCCAACCGAACATATGTTGGGATCTTAAATTTTTTAAAAAACTGTCTTGACAATTGGGTCCACCTTGGAAAAAATTAAATATAAATAAAAAGGTTTTTAACATGCCTTTGATGATTAAAATTGATACAATAAATTTTGGCTCTATACTTCATGAATAGTTTTTTTTTAGCCTACCTATAAGGAATTACCCCCTCTAAACCCCTCTGTTTTTAAACTCTAAATGTTTTTTGATAACTATGAGTATAAAAATACTGCCTTTCTCGTAATCTTCGACAATATACCAGTTCGTTATTAGATTACCTATGAGGAATTCAGAATTAAATTTATTAATGCCGATATTAGCTTAAATAAAATAGTAGGTGTATTTAAGTCTAACGATTAAGCTAATATTATGGATTTTGAGAGATTCTCTACTAAGAAGGGGGGAAGGTGTTTGATTAGAGAAGCATTGTATTTAGCAGGTTTGCTTCATGACGTTGGTAAGTTTATTGAAAGAAGTAAAAGCTATAATGTTAATGAAAAATTTAGAAATATTAAATTTGGTCATCCCAAATATTCAGCCCAATTACTGGAAGTCTTAATTCAAAAAAGTCCTTTGTTTCAAAGTTATTCTGATGATTTAATTAATTTAGTATTATACCATCACGAACCCCGCAATGATTGGGAAAAAATAGTTCAGCTGGCTGATTGGCTGTCATCTTCAGAGCGCGAGGAAGGGGATACCCAAGAAAAGTATTTCACTGTTCCTTTAACTCCTATTTTTTCTAGATTATATAACAGGCAAGACAAAAAATTTGGCTATGAGTTGGCGCCTTTATCCATTTATGAAGGATTTCCCAAAGAAAAGCCAGCTGTTACCACTGGTAAGTATAAAAAGTTGGTTGATAGTTTTTTTAAGGAATTTTCCGTTCTTAATAATGAAACACAGCTATATTATTTGTTAGAGAAATACCTTTGGTGTGTACCGGCGCAGACTACTAATTACGTTCCGGATATTTCTCTTTTTGACCATGCTAAAACCACTGCAGCCATTGCCCTTTGTCTTTACGATGAATATAAAAAAGGCCAATTAACACCAAATGGCCTAAAAAAAAAGGACAAAAACACTGATAACCACTTTCTACTTATTAACGGAGATGTTTCAGGAATCCAGGATTTCATATTTAACATTCCCAGTAAGGGAGCGGCTAAATCCTTAAAAGGACACTCGGTGTACATTTCTCTTCTTACTGATGTCTTAACCCGTTATTTTATTAAAGAGCTGGAATTGAAAGAAGCGAATATTCTATATAATGGCGGAGGAAATTTTTATATTTTAGCACCGAAAGTTTGTGAAGAGAAGTTCTTGACTTTAAGAAAAAAAATCTCTCAATTATTGTTGAACTTTCACGGGGGGGCAATTTATGTTGCGTTGGACTATATTTTGTTTTCCCCGAGTGATTTTAAAAATTTTAACTACCAGTGGGAGAAGGTTAAGCAAAAAGTAAATATTTTAAAAAACAAAAAATGGGCTGAAATCAGCTTAAAAGAACATTACCACACTGTCTTTGGCCCTTTCGGCATTGGTTCAAAAGACAACGCCTACTGCAAGCTTTGTGGAATTGAAAATGAAGAGCGAAATATAAATTATAATCCGGAAACTGAGAAAAGTTATTGTACATTTTGTTCTAGTTTTATGAATTTGACAAATGAACTAAAAGATGCTGATTGTCTGATTGTAAAAGACGTAACACCAAATAACAGGCTCTTTATAAAAGATTATCAAGACGTTTTCCGGGCTTTTGGAATGGAATACCGTTTCACTAAAGGAAGGGATTTAAACAAGGAAGATAAAAAGTTTGCTTTTTTGTTAAATGATACCGATTTTTTGCGTGACGGGTTCCGAGGTTATCGGCTGGGGGCTTACCAACTTCCTATTGATGAGGGAAAAAACCGACAATTAGATTTTGAAGAAATAGCTGAAAAAAGCACCGGAGATCCCAAGCTGGCCTTGCTTAAACTTGATGTGGACAACCTGGGCAATTTGTTTTTAAAAGGGTTGGGGGATAGTGCTACCATTTCTCGGGTAGCTTCTCTTAGCCGTATGTTGGCCCTGTTTTATGAGGGATACATTAACCATTTGATTAAAATAAAAAACTATCAAAATTATTTGTATGTGGTTTTTTCCGGTGGGGACGACACTTTTATCGTTGGCGCGTGGGATAAAGTCTTAGATTTCGCCCGGGAATTTTATAGTAAATTTAAAGAATACACCTGTCATCATTCGCAAGTCACTTTTTCCGCAGGGATATGTATTTTTAGGTTTGACTATCCGGTGATTATGTCTTCCCGCTTGACAGAAGAAGCATTAGAAGAAGCAAAAAATTATTTGGAAGAGGGTGAGAAAATCCCTTCTAAAAATAAAATTTCTTTATTCGGTGAGGTGTTCAACTGGACAGAATTTGATGCTATAAGAAATTTTAAAAAGCTACTGTTAGAAATGATGGCTAATAGTACGTACAAAAGTATGAGGGAAGGGTTCGGAAGGGCCTTTCTATTTAAAATATGGAAATCCACTTTGGGATTTAAAAAGATTCTACAAGATTCGCTGCGAGGCAGGGTAGATAATGTCCGGTTTTGGCGCCTGTCCTATTACCTGCGGGATGTTTCTCACCAGGATGCGGAAAAACTAATCGAACAATATAGGAAAATAGTAATTAACAATATCCTAGGAAAATCCGCTGACAATAAGATTAAAAACATTATGGTAATTCCCGCAGCTGTCAAATGGGCACAAATGGAAACTAGAAAGGTAAGGGGGAAAAAAGATGAAAGGTAATGTTAAAAGTATTAGAAAAAACTTCGGTTTCATCCGTGGCGAAGATAATAAAGAATATTATTTTAATGAGAATTCACTGGTCGGTGATCTTGCTTTCCAGGGGATTACTAAGGATATGGATGTGGAATTTGATATTCAGCGGCAAAGCGATGGAAAACTTAAAGCGGTAAACGTTGAATATAAAATTATCAATTTTTTTAAGGAACATGTTCTGGATTTAAGTGTTAATAAAGACCAGTATGATGCCTTTTGTGACCATGCGAAAAAATATGCAGAAAGATTAAAAGAAGGTAATGTAAAAACAACAATGATCAGAAAAATTTATGCCCGAATACTAAATGCACGCTCTGTAACGGATCTTAAACTTTTACGCCCTCATTTTGCTTATACTTCCGGACGGAATGAAAGGAACCCTATTTTAAGGGAATTTATGGATTTATTAGATTACCTGGTCAAGCAAATGGATATAAAAAACGAACAACATTTAGTTAACTTTAAACAGTTTATGGAAGCCATTGTTGCTTACAGAAGATATTTTGGTGATGACAAATAGGAGGGGAAAAGAAAAATGAAATTAATGGGTAAACTTTTTATTAATGGCAGGATTAAAACTTTAACCGGATTACATATAGGGGGTTCCAAGACTGATGCTGCTATTGGGGATATTGATAATTGTGTGATTAAATCCAGTGAAGGGATTCCATATATTCCTGGCTCGTCTTTAAAGGGAAAAGTGCGCAGCTTGTTAGAGAAAAAAGAAAAAGGCTATCTTTGCACTTGCGGCGAAAAGGAATGCAAAATTTGTGTCATTTTTGGTACGGGGGCCGGCGAAAGAACGGAGGAGGCTGGCCCTACCCGACTGGTGGTTAGGGATTGTCACTTAGCAGAAGAAACCAAACGCAAAATGGAAAACAAAGAGGGAGAATTCAGAGAGCTTGAGCTAATTTATACAGAAAGCAAGTGGGAAAATCTTATTGGCAGATTGACTTCTCGGGCGGATCATCCTAGGCAAACCGAAAGAGTCCCGCAGGGTGCCGAATTTGATTTTCAAATGGTGTTTAATCTCATGGAAGAGCAAGATGTGGAGAGATTTTATTATTTAATGTCGGGCCTTTCCTTGCTGGAAGACGATTACTTGGGTGGAAGCGGTTCTAGAGGTTACGGGCGTATTGAGTTTAAGGGTATGGAAATTTCGGTTAAGACTGTAGTAGATTACGAAGGGAAAAATGAGGCAGAGGTTCTTTACACAGGCATGCTTAAAGGTTTTTCGCAAGAAAAGGATAATTTTAGGAAGAAACTTCAGGAAAAACTGGGGTTGGATAGCTGATGAAGGTTTTTAAATTTTACCCGGAGCACAGGTCGAAGTTTCACTTTGGAAACAGTAACGGTAGATTAAAAGAATTATTTTCCTCGGATCAGCTTTTTTCAGCGCTCTATAATTGTGCGGTTTTGCTTTACGGCCTTGATGGTGTGGAAAAAACTTTGAGTGAAACGTTAAAAACAGATTTATTTTCTTCGCTTAATTATGGTATGCATTTCTTAAATCTTTCCAATGGAGAAATAAAAGAAATATTTTTTCTACCATGCCCGTTTGCTCCTGCAAATCCCGATAAGGGGTATAAAGAGTTACTTTATCATAAGAAGGCAAAAAAAATTAAATACCTTTCTGTAGGAGCATTCAGTCTTTTACGGAAGTCATGGCAGAAGGAAGAAAAATATTTTAACTTCAACCTCTTGGATTTAGAAGTCTTAGGGGGAAAATTTGCCTGTGCCTCAGAGGAAATCGAACCATTGGGACTGGATCGTGCTGCCCGGGAAAAAATTAATCTTTTTACAGAGGACGCCAAACCGAAGTTAGTAGTTTCCAGATTTAATGACCAGTCCGAAAATTTTTATTACCAAGAGGAAATAGAAGTAACTTATCAGAAAGCAGGCGATTATCTAATACGCCCGTTTATGTATTTTATTTACAGGGGTGAGATAGATCGTTGGTTGAGAACTGCAGTAAGATTCATGGCTGATGAAGGTCTGGGAGGAAAACGCAGCCAGGGAATGGGCGCTTTAGGTAAAGTTACCGAGGAAGAATGGGCCGATGAAATTTTTTTGGGAAGAGGTCAATATTGCATGAGCATATCTAGCATTTATCCGGGGCCGGACGAAGTGGATAAGTTGGTTTATTATGAGTTAGAGGAAAGAAGCGGTTATATATATTCTCAGCATGGAAGGTCTTTACGAAAAAGACGGGTGAGATTGTTGAAAGAGGGAAGTATATTTTCGCAAAAGATTTTCGGCCAGGTGATTGATATTAGCCCAGAGGCTTTTAAAAAACATAAAGTTTATTTGAACGGGAAAGCCTTTCTCATTCCCATTGAGGAGGTTTGATTATGGATTTTAAATTAGAAATTTTGACGGCAGTGAATATAGGAAGCGGAGAGGTTTTATCCCAGTTTTCTGATTATGTGTATGATAACGGTTTTGTTTACTACTTGGACCACGAATCACTGCTAAGGGAATTGTGGAAAAAGCCAAACAGCGAGGAAATGATAGAATTATTTTTAATGATTATTAAAAATCAGGCTCAGGGTAGTCTTAAGGATAGATTCAAACTAAAAGGTTTTTTGGAAAAAGTCGGCCTGGAATATCAGAAATATGCCTTGGAAAAAATACCGGTCACTGATGAAATAAAGGAACAAATCCTACTGCATATTAAATCAGGGAGCCGAGCTTATATCCCGGGTAGCAGCTTAAAAGGAGCAATTCGAACTGCCTTAATAAGTTTTTTCTTTAAAGGTACAGGAGAGAACTTAAATACCCCAAAAAATTATATAGGCGAAGACATATTTGGTAAATATGAAAAAGATATACTAAAATATTTGCTTGTTTCC
Source organism: Firmicutes bacterium UBA1874 (assembly GCA_002352935.1). Lineage (GTDB taxonomy): Bacteria > Bacillota > UBA1874 > UBA1874 > UBA1874 > UBA1874. Next base: position 645 of record DDHO01000037.1, on the reverse strand, counting down.
GATACAATGCCTTTTCAGAGGAAAGATTTGCGGATTGGTAGATTTTATAAGTTTAATTTGGAAAGCGCAAAAAAGAATATCCCTATTATAAAAGAAATCGTTCCTACGAGCAGCGTTAGTACTTTTAGTATAAAAACAAAAGCAAAAGAAGGGGAAGTTAAAGAGCAATTTTCTTTTCTAATATCAGGAAAAGAAGGTTTTATTTTGGAGATTATTAATGAATATACCAGAAAAAATATTGCAATAGAATTAGAACAATTGAAGAGTTATAAAGGAAGTGAAATAAAGGATATCAAAGATTTTTACAACGACCTTTTACAGGATGTAAAAAGAGCAGATCCAACAAAAGAAGCTTATTTAAGAATCGGCTCGGGAAAGACTTATTACGATAATACCATCGCCCAAAAATTATCAAGAAAAATTTTGCAAAAGGTAATAGATAAAAACTTTAAAGAGGCTGATGTTAACTTTTTCCCTAAAACACGGACTATAGTCATGGAAGGTTCTTCAATAGAAGTTCCTGGGTGGATTAAGGTTTCTAAAATTTGAATATTGAAAAATTTTAAGGAGGTATTCACCTAAGAGTGGCTAAAATTTTAATTTTCTCACTTGGTACCCGTAGGGTGGGAAAGAATAAAAACGCAA
>DDHO01000020.1 GCA_002352935.1 Firmicutes bacterium UBA1874 | reverse complement strand
ACAGTATATTGACACTATGCCAAGTTTGACAAAAGTGAGGTCTTTTAATATAATGAGAAAACATTTAAAGGAAAAACCTCGAATCTGGTTTCTGCCGGATGCGGGGCTTTTTGCTGTACGCCAAAAAGTTCTTGCTTCTTTTTATTTTTAGGTATATGGGCCTTTTTTGGGGGGGTAAAATCGTGACAGGTAACGAGATCAGAAAGAGCTTTCTGCGCTTTTTTGAAAAAAAAGATCATAAGATCATTCCCAGCTCTTCTTTAGTTCCCCGTGAGGATCCAACCTTGCTTTTTACCAATGCGGGGATGGTCCAATTCAAGGATATATTTCTTGGTCTGGAAAGCAGGGATTATTCCCGTGCTGCTACCGTACAAAAATGCGTTCGTGCCGGGGGCAAGCATAATGACCTGGAAATGGTTGGTAAAACACCCAGGCATCACACTTTTTTTGAGATGATGGGCAATTTTTCTTTTGGCGACTACTTTAAGCGGGAGGCTATAAGCTACGCCTGGGAATATTTAACGGAAGAGCTCGGCCTGCCTGCTGACAGGATGTGGATAACAGTTTATAAGGATGATGATGAAGCTTATAACCTTTGGCTGGATCTGGCTCCTGTGCCTGCCAGCCGGATAGTTAAATTGGGTGAAAAGGATAATTTCTGGTCAATGGGTGAAAACGGACCTTGTGGACCCTGCAGTGAAATTATTTTTGATCGTGGAAAGCAGGCGGGTTGTGAAGATCCTCATTGTGGGGTGGGGATATGTGACTGTGACCGATGGCTGGAAATTTGGAACCTGGTTTTTATGCAGTACGACCGAGATGCGCAGGGGAACATCACTCCTCTTCCACGTCCTAGTATTGATACTGGCATAGGGTTGGAACGTTTGGCTTCCATTTTGCAGGGCGTTGACAGCAATTTTGATACGGATCTTTTACGCCCGTTAATTTTAGCGGTCGAAAAAGTTAGCGGTCAAAAATACTGCAGTGATGAGAGAGGGTTTCCTTTACGGGTAATTGCCGATCATGTTCGTGCCTGTACGTTTTTAATTGCTGACGGCGTAATCCCCTCTAATGAGGGAAGGGGTTACGTGCTACGTAGGATACTGCGCAGGGCTGTCCGCTTCGGAGCTTTATTGGGCTTAGAAGAATCTTTTTTGTACCGGCTTATTCCTGTTGTCGTAAGCTTGATGGAGGAAGCTTATCCGGAAATCAGCCAAATGGAGGATTATGTTAAACAGGTTGTTAAACAGGAGGAAGAACGTTTCCGAAATACTCTAAACAGCGGCTTAAAAGTGGCTGAAGAAATAATCAGAAAGGCAAAAATGAAAGGTAAAGGTGAGATCAGCGGCAGGGATGCTTTTTTATTGTATGATACTTATGGTTTTCCGCCGGATCTCACTGAAGATATGGCTGCGGAAAACGGTTTAAAAGTTAATAAAAAAGAGTATAACGATTATATGAAAAAACAACGTGATAGAGCCAGGGAAGCAAGGGAAGATGGGGTTTTTAAAGACACTCGCGCTCTGGTTCCTCTTGTTGGTGATGCTGCTACTATTTTTAAGGGTTATAACTCCTTGTCTTGCCAGGGGCAGATTCTCCACCTGGTTACATTGGATGAGGAAAAAAATAATCTTTCAGAAGGAGAAGAGGGATACCTGGTTGTCGACCAAACGGTTTTTTACCCGGAAGGCGGAGGACAAGTCGGGGACCAAGGTTATATTTCCGCTTCCGGAGCAGGAGCAGAGGTTACGGATACTTTCCGCTTGCCCGGTGGTGCTATTGTACACCAAATAAAAGTTGTCCAGGGCAGGCTGGAAAAAGGAATGCAGGTTGTACTGGAAGTAGATGCCGGACGTCGCTGGGACACAGCCCGCAACCATTCAGCAACTCACCTGCTCCATAAAGCTTTAAAGGAAGTACTGGGGGTTCATGTCCAGCAGTCTGGTTCCTTTGTGGCACCTGAAAAGCTGCGTTTCGATTTTTCTCACTTTCAGGGTTTGTCCCTTCAAGAATTACAAGATGTGGAGAAGCTAGTAAATGAACAAATATTAAATTCCCTGCCTGTGGAGACAGTAGAAACAAGTTATGATGAAGCACTTAAGATGGGAGCAATAGCTCTATTCGGAGAAAAATATACAGAGAATGTTCGGGTTGTTAGCATAGGTGAGTTCAGCAAGGAGCTCTGCGGTGGGACGCATGTCAATAACAGCAGTGAAATAGGGCTGTTCAAAATTACCGGCGAAAGCGCTGTGGGAGCAGGTATGAGGCGTATTGAGGCTGTTACGGGTAGGGGAGTGTTGAATTATCTCTCTAAAAAAGAAGCGCTGTTGGACAATTTAAAAGAGATTCTTAATGTTCCTGAGGAGCAGCTTCCTGGAAAAGTTGAGACCCTGGTGCAGGAACTTAAAAACAAAGATAAATGTGTAGAAAAATTAAAAAAAGAAATAGCTTCTCATGAAGTAGAACGTATTTTGGAACGGATAACAGAGGTAGAAGGTATTCCGGTTCTTTCTGCTTCTATTTCAGGTGCTGATATAGAAAGCCTGCGCTCTTTGTCAGACCAGTTGCGAAATAAAATAGAATCCGGCGTTGTTGTACTGGGATCTGCTTACGGAAATAAAGCCCAGTTTGTGGCCGTAGTAACTAAAGACCTTTTGAATAAAGGGATTCACGCAGGTAATCTTATTCGAAAAGTAGCCGAAATTGCCGGTGGCGGTGGGGGAGGAAGGCCCGACATGGCCCAGGCTGGAGGGAAAAAACCGGAAAAAGTACAGGAAGCCCTGGAAAGCGTAAAAAACATTATATGGGACCAGCTAAAAAACTCCAGGAACGGGAAAGTTATTAAATAATTAATTGGGAGCTATAAATTTTTCTAAATTTGATTTTTCTTCGGGGGAGCCGACCGCGACTAAAATATCTCCCGTTTTTATTACTATATCTGCGCTGGGGTTGTTAATTACTTCATTATTTCTTTTTAAAAGCAATTATTATATACGTTTTAAAAGATTCTTTTATTTTGGCATCTCAGAGTGATAGTCCCCGCAGAGGAGATTTTTCTGGAATTTCTATTTCTTCTATGGTAAATTCTACACCCTGGTTATCTACCAAAGTATCAACGAAGGAAACCATAGAAGGTTTGAGCAGATAATTTACCATCCGCCGACCTCCTAAAATTGATGGAGAAATTACTTGGTCTGCCCCTGCGCGTTTCAGTTTATTAGAGCTTTCCGGGAGGTTGGAACGGGCAATAACCAGGAGGTCTGGATTCAGGCCTTTGCTGGTTAAAGTTATAAATACATTTGCTGCGTCATTAGGCAAACAAGCTATAAGGCTCTTTGCCTTAAGAATAGATGCTTTGAGGAGGGTTTTATCTTCCGTAGCATCACCGACTATAAACAGTATTCCTTTATCCTGCAGTTTTTGGACTACTTCAGCCTTTTTTTCTATTAAAACGAAGGGAACTTTTTTTAATAAAAGATTTTTAATAACTTCTTGTCCTACCCGACCTCTACTAGTAATAAAAGGGCTAAAAGTAAAGATTTGAATAGGTGCAATTAATACCACTCCAATCCCATTTTCCATTTTATCATAAGTTTAGAGACCTAAAAAAATAAAGATTAAGGATTCATAGTGTCAATATACTGTA
>DDHO01000062.1:3125-5628 GCA_002352935.1 Firmicutes bacterium UBA1874 | reverse complement strand
TTGACCATATACCCGAAGAAGCTGGGCATCGGTATCCCCTGTTCCTCGGCAATAGAGCGCACCATGAAGTTCGGGGCATTGCCGATATAGGTCATCGCTCCGAAGAAAACGGCCCCCGACGCTATCGCCAGGTTATAGATACCGTTCTCGGACAGCAGGTTCGCCACGGCAACCGATTCGGGAGCGCCGGGGTAGAACCGCCCTAATGCCGTGCTGAAAAACGTCAGGTAGGTCGGCGCATTATCCAAAAAACTGGAAAGGATACCCGTTACCCAGAAAAAGTGGTACGGTTGCTGTACGGAGGTGGTGAGCACGGCCAGGGCACCTTCGTGACCGGCCCTTAAAATGGCCAGGGCGGGCGCCATGGTGACGAAGATGCCGAAGAATAAATAGGCCACTTCTCTAATGGGCTCCCAGGTAAATTCGTTTTCCTTCCTCAAGTCCCAGGGCGTTACTTTCAGTGAGATGAGACCCAGTAATACAAGCAGCCCGTCACGCAGCAGCCCCTGGATATCGCGGTGCACGCCGAGGATCGTGACTTCACCCAATTCCACGCTCCCGCTCATTAGTATCGACCCGACAATACCCCCCAGGAAGAGAAAGTTGTAAGTGCCCAGAAGCTGCAGCACTTTTTTGCGACCGCCGGGAGAAGCGGCCGCTCCGGGCTCCGCAGCCGCCGTCTCTTCGGCGGCTGCTCCTTCTTCAACGCCGGCTTTCCCTTTTTGTTCCTTGCGCAAAAAGTAAAAATCAAAGGCCAGGAAGAGGCCCAGCAGGCAGGCAACCAGCAGGATCATCGGGAAAAAGAGGTTCAGCGTCCAGAAAAACGGTACCCCGTGGAGAAATCCAAGAAACAGGGGCGGGTCTCCCAACGGCGTCAAAGCTCCCCCGATGTTGGCCACAAGAAAGATAAAGAAGATAATTAAGAATGCGCGGTATTTGCGGTACTTGTTGATGCGCATGAAGGGCCGGATGAAAACCATGGCCGCTCCTGTCGTGCCCATCCAGGAGGCCAGGGCCGTCCCGGCTACTAAAAAGCCCGCGTTTACAAACGGGGTGCCTTTTAAGGTGGTCCGGATGAGTATGCCGCCGCCTACGGTAAACAGGGACCAGAGAAGTATAATAAACGGGATGTAGTCCGCGATCAAGATGTGCAGTATCTCGTACAACCCCTCGCCGTGGTAGACTGCGATCAGGGGCACCGCCCCCACTGCGGCCCAGAAAAATGATACTTTGGGATAATGCCGGTGCCAAAAATGCGGCTTCAGTACGGGACCTAAGGCTATGGATAGCAGCATACAGATGAAGGGTAAAACGTAATACAGTTGAAGTTCGGTACCTATGGAATGATGCTCCACTTTTATCTCTCCTTTTTATATAAACTTACTCCCTATACTATTCTGGCTATACATTACTCCTTCCGGCAATACTTTCACCTCCCCTCACGGGGGCGAGTTTAGCATACAAAAAAAAGGACGTCAATAATTCTCCCACGTACTTAGAGATAACCTGAATTCTTATTCCTTAATTTTACTGGACTTTTATAGAATCTCCTTAATAGTTCTCCAGGCTTATAATCTTTCAGTATTGCTACGTTGCCTTTTGCTGCGGACAGAAAATTTCAAAACCGTAACAAATTTTATCTTATTAAGAAGCAATGAAAAAATATGATATAACAATCACTAAACATTTCTCTGTAAAGGTTTTTTAAATTAAACTAAACTTTTTCCGTGCATTTGACATATTTTACGGGTGCAAGCGAAAACATAAGTTTGATTATGTACGTTGAAATGCGTAAAATTAAAATAAATTTAGTCTTTAGTGTAAACATAAACTGCCTTTAACAGAAACAAACTGAAAAAGGATGTGTTAATTGTTACATTATGCAGGAAGTAATCATCATAGGAGCCGGCCCTGCCGGGGCTTATCTGGCTTACCTGCTCGCACGCAAACAGGTACAAGTGCTGGTTCTGGAGAAAGAGCACTTCCCGAGGCACAAGCCCTGCGGGGGCGGGCTTACTGCCAGGGCATTAGATCTTCTGGAATTTGATGTCCGTCCCGTCATTGAAGATGCCATTAAGAAAATTATTTTTACACATGGGTTAAAAGAACCCGTTACGGTAACAACCGGCAAACCGGTTGTCTATACTGTGAACAGGCGTCTATTTGACGCCTTCCTGGTGGATAAGGCAGAAAAGGCCAGCGCGGTGTTTTTGGAAGGAACGAGGGTGAAAAAGGCGGAGATAGGAGAGAAGGGGGTATTTGTCCACACAGAGGGAAAAGTATGGCAGGCGAAAATTCTGGCCGGAGCGGACGGTGCTTCCAGTATAACAGCAAAAAATCTAGGGTTGAATAAAGGAATAAAGCGTGCCGCAACACTCGAGTATCATCACCCTCTATCTGTTGAAAAACTGGCGCATTACCGAAATACAATTAAAATAGAATACGGTATGGTCCCTACAGGTTACGCTTGGATTTTCCCAAAAGCCAGCCAATTGTCTCTTGT
>DDHO01000062.1:2219-2906 GCA_002352935.1 Firmicutes bacterium UBA1874 | reverse complement strand
GCCAATTGTCTCTTGGCGTCGGCAGTTTTTCGGAGAAAGCAAAGAACCTGCCTTCGTTATTACATAAGCTTGCTCAGGCCGAAGACCTGGCCGTTTCTCCAGAGCAAGTAAATAGGTGGATAATACCTTTAAACCCTAATCTACAGGTACTGCACAGCGGCCCCGCCCTAGTACTGGGCGATGCAGCGGGACTGGCAGACCCTTTTACCGGGGAAGGTATTTATTCGGCACTTTTAAGTGCCTCTCTGGCTTCGGAAGTAATTGCTGAACAGGTTAGATGCCAAAAACCGGATCTGCGAGAATACACCTTACTGGTCAAAGAAAAGATAGGAATAGGCTTGTCAGGCGCTTTACGTGCTTCTCGCTGGCTCTACCCCGCTTCTGGTCTCTTTCACCGTCTGATCCAACGCAGGCCTGAACTTGCTGCCGAATTTGCCAGCCTGCTGGCACAGGATCTAAAATATACACAATTTCTTGAAATATGCCGGCAGCATATCGGAAAGCTTGGGTTAAAAAAGGTTTTCGGGAAATAGTTCAGAGCTTTTCATCCCGTTTAAATTTAAAATTTTACCGGAGTTGGAGATGATTATTTTTACACCGAGCGGGCACAAAAAAAGGCTCCGCGAAAAAAACCGAAGCCCCTTGAATTTGAGACTACTGGTGGACGTGAGGGGACTCGAACCCCTG
>DDHO01000062.1:0-1999 GCA_002352935.1 Firmicutes bacterium UBA1874 | reverse complement strand
GGGCTCGAGGAGATTCGAACTCCCGACCTCTAGAGTGCGATTCTAGCGCTCTCCCACCTGAGCTACACGCCCACGTTACATATAACCGGCTAGGTAATTATAGCCCAGCATACTATTCGCAGTCAATCTTATTTCACAAAAGAAGCCTTGCACTGTGCTTTTATTTGCTAGAAAGCAATAACGTTTGAATATTGCGGCCCCTTATTTTTAATTTTATAATATAAAAAGCTAAATTAAAAGTCTGATCCGCCCGGTTTAAATTTAATCACAACTAAAAACCCACCGTCCGGTGGGATAAAACTTTATCTTTTCGCCTTCTGTATTCTATTTTCAATTTCCTGATACAGTTCCGAGGGCTTGCGCCCCGAAGCGCTGATAACCGGCACTGTAGTTTTGAGGTCCTCCATTCCCATAAAATTTTGGTCCTGCCCGGAAATAACAACAGCATCGCACCTGGTCAACTCAGCTTCTGAAGCGTTGACCGGATCCAGAGCCACTACTTCATACCCCCTTTTTTCCAGCCCTTCGCCGAGATAACTTATTGACCTCTCTACTCCAATTCTATGCACAGCCTCACCTCCGTTTTCCTCTTTATATTTTTTGTTCTTTTCGCAAGCTTTATTCCATAAAGATAATTTGACGCTTAAATTTCAACAATAAAGACTGCTTTTACAGACGCAATCAAAACTTAGCTGTTTTTTCTTCTTCCGCTTCCGTAATATATGACAAGAAACGGGTAAGGATTTTCTTTTTGACATTTTCTATTTTTTCAAAGTCCATGCTCGGTATATAATATTTCTCCATCTCGTCGTGCGCCTTTTTAGCCCGTAATATTAACCCGACGGAATGGTTTAAGACAGACCAAAAACTATCCTCTGCCAGAGATAAATCTTCGTCAAAAGGCTTTCTTTTTTTATTATCAATAAGGATATCCAGATCCCACACTATATCATTTTTTTCAGTAGTAAAATCATGCGGCCGGACACTGCTGATTACCGCAAGGCGGAGTTCAGGAACTATAAAATGCTCTACTTTTTCCGGCTCCAGCGCACAGTGAAAAATTTCCATATCGTAACCCCTAACAGCCATTTCCTTTAAGATCCAACAAATAAACTCATTTCTAGGGCTTTCATAAGAAGATTTAATGATAAAACGTCTCTCGCATTCCTTAAAAATAGAATTAAAACAATTGACAAAACCCCCTGGAGTTATAGCACTGGCAAAAAGGTGGCGCGCTTTTCCTTGCTTTTCCAGGTATTCCACCCCGTTAAAAATTTCATCCCGAAAATACCTGCTGTAAGAATTATAAGCTGCCACATCGAAACAATCGCTGTTTACAAAAAAACTCTGCATTTCATCCTTAATTGTTTTGGCCCGGAAAAGGTACAAGTAAGCCTGCTTAAACAGCCTCCCAACTTCATTATTGAGACTCATAACTTCTTTCTTATATTTCCGCAGTTCCTTTTCGTTCCAGTAATCTCCTAAATGAATTATCTCATCTACCGCCCCCGGGTGATGCGGATCAACAACATGAGGAGCCGTACCATCAATTATTCCGATCTCCGCAAATGGTACAACTATCCCGTCGATTGAATTGTTATCGGAAGAACAGCAGTGCAGCTCCACATTGTATCCTCTACTTAAAATTTCCTCTCCTATCTTTCTCATAAGGGTTGACTTGCCTACTCCCGGCCCTCCTTTTAAAATTATAATTCTGCGTGCATCACGGGGTAGGATATAATCGTAGAAAGAATAAAACCCCCGGTATGTATTCCCTCCAGGAAAAAATTCCCGAATACCGCCCCTGCCCATGGCTCAACATCCTCCTAACAATTAGTTGTTTTTTGTTCAACCGTGTATAAATGTATATGCAGAAGAATGCTCCTTAATCCTTATTTTTATAGAAACTCTGGTTAGAGTAAAGTTATTGTAGGAAAAAAATAAAAGAGAATAACTCCTTTATGTTATTATGATAGTTAGCCATAACAAAACAAAATAA
>DDHO01000035.1 GCA_002352935.1 Firmicutes bacterium UBA1874 | reverse complement strand
ATGTTTGACAACCCTACAAATTAAAATAGACTTAAAAGGTTGATTCTTATGAAATAAAAAGTTTTTATGGTAAAATGTAAAAAAATCCTTATAAGGTTGGAAAATGCATACTCTATCATTAAATGCTTATGCCAAAATTAATCTTGTATTGGATGTTCTCAAAAGACGGCCGGATGGATATCATGAAATTCATTCTGTAATGCAAACAATTTCGTTATATGATGAAATTGTCATACAGAAAAGAAAGAAGGGTATCCACCTAACCTGCGAAGGCACTTCACTGCCTGAGGGCATGCAAAATATTGCCTGCCGTGCTGCTAAGATTTTACTTGAGCAAAAAGGGAAACCGAAAGGCATTGCTATTCATATTAAAAAAAACATACCTGTAGCTGCCGGCTTGGGCGGCGGCAGTTCTGATGCTGCAGCTGTTCTTTTGGGCGTTAATTATCTTTACAATTTTGGCTGCTCTGTGGCCGAGCTCGTACATTTGGGCAGCCAGCTTGGCTCAGACGTCCCTTTTTGTGTTGTAGGAGGAACCTGTCAAGTAAGAGGGAGGGGAGAAAAAATTAATATTTTACCTCCTGTTTCTACATTATGGCTGGTACTGGTAAAGCCGCCTTTTGATGTTATTACAGGAGAGGTTTATGCTGCTTGGGATAGCACGGGCAATGAAGTTCATCCTGACGTTGACAAGGTAATCTCTGCTGTTTATTCGGGGAAAAAAGATGAGCTGGTTCGCTTTATGGGAAACAGCCTGGAAAAAGCTACTAATAAGCTTTATCCAGCTACTTTGGAAATAAGGGACAAGCTGCGGAAAGCAGGTGCTATGCAAGTAATGCTTTGTGGAAGCGGACCTACTTATATGGGGGTAGCCGAAGATAAAGACCACGCCTTAAGTATAGCACAGCACTTTAAAAATACCTTTTATGAGGTTCATGTAGTAAATACACGTTAGGGAGCTGTATTATATTTGCATTTATAGGAGGGAAACATGGCCAAAAAAATGTTTGACATTAAACTTGAAAATTACAAGCCTCTTAGGGAAATAGTTTTTGAGGCTTTGAGAGAAGGGATTATTTCAGGTGAATTAAAGCCAGGAGAAAGGCTTATGGAAGTTCAGCTTGCAGAGGAAATGGGGGTAAGCCGGACGCCGGTCAGGGAGGCTCTTCGCAAGCTGGAATTAGAAGGATTTGTAGTAATGGTTCCCCGAAAGGGAGTATACGTTGCGGGTATTTCTACTAAAGACATATCGGAAGTCTTTGAAATCAGGTCCGCCCTGGAAGCACTAGCTGCTTCTCTTGCAGCTGAGAGAATTACCGATGATGAAATTGAAGAATTAGAAAGGTTATTATTGAAGATAAACGAATGTATTAAGAATCATGACCTTGATGGTCTCGTATCGGTGGATACTGCTTTTCATGACATTGTTTACAAGGCCAGCCGTAACGAGCGCTTGGTACAAATTGTGTCTAACCTGCGCGAACAGATTCAAAGGTTTCGAAAAACTTCTTTATCTTCACCAGGAAGGATACGGCACACGGTGGAAGAGCATAAAAAAATTGTTGATGCTATAGCTTCCCGCGATGCTGCTCTTGCCCATGAGTTAGCACAAGAACATGTAGAAAATGCCGAAAACCAAATTCTTGAGGCAGTACGCTGCAAGCAGAATAAAGATGAAAAGCTTTAAGTACATTAAGCCCAAAAGTGGTACGGGGGTGAAAGCAATGAAGGTTGACGCTGTGGTCCTAGCTGGGAGTCGAAATAATAGCCGTTTAAAAATATTAAGTAGGGTAGATTGCGAAGCATTTATTTCAATCGGCGACTTTCTCATGATTGATTACGTTGTTAACGCTATTTTGGGTGCTGAAAGGGTGGGGAGGGTTGCCGTAGTAGGACCGGTGGAATTATTGGAAGAACATTTCGGAAACACAAAAAATTTGTTATTTACACCTCCCGGGGAAACTATGCTCCAGAGCATGCATAAAGGCATGAACAAACTCAATACTGATAGGCATGTGCTGGTTGCGACTGCGGATATCCCCTTAATTACCTCAGAAGCTATAGATGAATTTATAAAACTATGTCAACAAAAAGATAATGCAGATTTATATTACTCGATAATTAGCAGGGAAGTAAGTGAAGGGAAGTACCCCGAGGTTCAACGAACTTATGTGCACCTGAGGGAGGGCACATTTACTGGCGGCAACCTCTTCCTGATCAAGCCGGGAATCGTTCCCCGCTGTTTGTCTAAAGGAGAAGAACTCGTGCGCCTGCGCAAGAGCCCTCTGGCATTAAGCCGAAAAATCGGACTAATATTTATTTTAAAATTTTTGCTCCGCAGGTTAAGTTTGAGGGATGCGGAAGATAAGTTTTCTCAGCTCCTAAATATAAAGGGGGTAGGAGTGATATCGCCTCATCCTGAAGTAGGGATAGATGTGGATAAACCAAGCGACCTGGAGCTGGTTAGGCGCGTTTTGGGAAACAAGCAGGACTAGTTGGGTGATATCCGTATTTTATTATAACTTATAAATGGAAATAACCCCGGAATTTTCTACCAAGCCATATTTTTGAAATATTATTTTTCGAAAAGAGGGTTCTAGATGCCCTGCAAGATATTAGCTGAAGCTCGTGCGGCTCGCGGTGTTTTGAAAGGGGTTATTCATAACACACCGTTAAATTATTCTCATACTTTCAGTAAAATAGCAGGTTGTCGTATATTTTTTAAAATGGAAAACCTTCAGAAAACAGGTTCCTTCAAAATCCGCGGGGCGTACAACAAAATTTCCTCTCTTCAGGGAAATGTGCATGGTGTAGTGGCTGCTTCTGCCGGGAATCATGCCCAAGGTGTGGCTTATGCTTCAAAATTGGCACGCATCCGTTGTAAGGTCGTGATGCCCCGCAGGGCTCCTATTCCCAAGATTGTGGCAACCCAAAATTATGGAGCCGAGGTTATATTAGCAGGAGAAGACTATGATGAGGCTTACAAATACGCTTTAGAAATTCAGAGGGAGTATAATGCGGTTTTAATACATGCATTTGATGATAACCGGGTAATTGCCGGCCAGGCTACGTTAGGATTAGAAATTTTAGACGTTCTTCCTGGAGTTGGTTCTATTGTTGTACCGGTAGGAGGGGGAGGATTAATAGGCGGGATCGCTGCTGTAGTTAAAAAAATTCGACCGTCAGTAAAAGTGTATGGAGTCCAGGCTGAGGGGGCTGCGGCCATGGTCAAATCTGTATTGACAGGGAATGTTGAAAAAATAACGAATTCTGAGACTATTGCAGACGGCATAGCAGTTAAAAGACCCGGGGAAATTACTTTTCCGCTTGTAAAAAAATATGTGGATGATATACGGACGGTAACTGATGAAGAAATATCGGCTGCTATTCTTATGCTTATGGAAAGGTCGAAAACAATTGTTGAAGGTGCGGGAGCAGTGGGACTAGCTGCTTTGCTGCATAAAAAAATCAAAACGTATGGGGATACCGTAGTCGTCTTAAGTGGAGGGAACATAGATGTCCACATGATATCTTTAATTATTGAAAAAGCGTTGATTAAAGAAGGACGATACGTTAAGCTGCGTACCGTTTTACCGGATACGCCCGGGTCATTAGAACATCTATTATCCATTTTAGCAACAAAAGGCGGCAATATTTTAAAAGTGGATCACGACCGGGCAGTCAGCAGAATTCCGTTTAATTATGTAGAAGTTACCCTTTCTGTGGAAACCAGGAACCATGCTCATGTGCAAGAGATTACAGAAGCGCTAGCAGATGCAGGTTATAAGGTAGAAGTTTTGAGTGTCCGAAAAAGCTGTTTGAATTCCGAATAATGTTCCAAAAACAACATAAAATCAAGTAAATCCATGTCTTTGCCTTTTTTTTAAAAATCTGGGCTAAAAGAAGTAGAGGGGGTTTGCTGCTTGACTGATATTGTATGTATTGTTCTTGCGGCCGGAAAAGGTACGCGGATGCGATCCAAAAAGCCCAAGGTCCTTCATAAATTAGCCGGGAAGGAAATAATAAAGCATGTATTGGAAACCTTACATGAGGTAGGTTTTAAAAATATAATTGTAGTAGTCGGCTATAAGGGAAAACTTATTGAAGATTTGGCAGGTAAAGATTACCTTTATGCTTATCAGGAAAAACAGCTTGGGACAGGACATGCTGTGCTTCAAGCTAAGGAAAAGGTGCTTCTTTTCCCGGCAAAGGATTTGCTGGTCTTGTGCGGTGATGTGCCTTTGCTGAGTCCCTCAACACTTCAAAATTTAGTTTCTACCCACCGGAAAAACCGGGCGGCAGCAAGCATACTTACCGCGAACCTGGAAAATCCCAGCAATTATGGGCGGATAGTACGTGCGGAGGACGGGAGTGTTGTACGTATTGTAGAGGCTAAAGATGCTTTGCCTGATGAATTAGAGATAAACGAGGTTAATACAGGAACATATTGTTTTAACCGGGAATTACTTTTTGAAGCTTTAGACGGTATTTCTCCTAATAATGCACAGGGTGAGTATTACCTTACAGATGTAGTTGATTATTTTTGTCAAAAAGGACTGCCTGTAGAGGCTGTTCCTCTTAAAGATCCTAAGGAAATGCATGGCATAAATGACAGAATTCAACTTGCTGAAGCAGAAAAGCTCGTGCAGGAACGAATTAATCTGAAGTTTATGAGAGAAGGCGTTACTATTGTTGACCCTGCTACTACTTTTATCGATGCTGGAGTTGAAATAGGGCAGGATACTATTATTTTCCCTTTTACTTGTATTCATGGTAACAGCAAAATAGGGTGCGAATGCGAGATTGGGGCGGGTACGATTATAAAAGATTCAATTATGGGTAACGGAATTATTGTTAAGAATTCGTTTATATCGGAGTCAACTATTAATAATAATTGTACGATTGGACCCTACGCAAATTTACGGCCTGGTACGGTTTTAAGAGAAGGGGTGAAAGTGGGTGACTTCGTGGAAATAAAGAACAGTGAAATTGGTAGGAACTCCAAGGTTTCTCATTTAGCATATTTAGGTGATAGTATCGTGGGGGCCAAAGTAAATGTGGGGGCAGGGGCAATTACATGCAACTATGATGGTAAAGCAAAATGGGGTACGGAAATAGGGGATGGTGCTTTTATAGGCAGTAACGTTAGCCTTGTTGCACCCGTTAAGATAGGCCCTGGGGCAGTTATAGGGGCAGGCTCCACTATTACAAAGGATGTTCCGGGCAGTGCCTTGGGCGTCGCCAGGAGCAAACAGGTTAACTTACTAAAATGGAAAGATAAAACCGACAATAAATAAGCGTCTAAAATTTTTAAAAATTAAGCTGATTTGGAGCTTTTTTAACAACAGAGAAGGGAAAGGGCCGTGGACCAAGAATTTTATTATTTTTGTATGGCATTATGTTATTAAATTTAGGAGGTACTGTTGCATGGATTTAACTACTAAAGGGAAGCTAAAAATCTTCGCCGGGAACGCAAACCCCGAACTTGCAAAAGAAATTTGTCAGCATTTGGGGGTGCCGCTTGGAAATGCCAAGGTTTTTCGATTTAGCGATGGTGAAACCAATGTTGCTATAAACGAAAGCGTCCGGGGTGCTGATGTCTTTGTTGTTCAGCCTACCTGCTATCCAGTTAACGATAATTTGATGGAGCTCTTGATAATGGTCGATGGACTGCGCAGGGCTTCAGCGCGACGCATAACAGCTGTTATACCTTATTACGGCTATGCAAGGCAGGAACGTAAAACCCGGGCAAGGGAACCTATTTCGGCAAAATTAGTTGCAAATCTAATCGTATCCGCCGGAGCACGTCGGGTAGTAGCAGTGGACCTGCATGCCGGAGCAATCCAGGGCTTTTTCGATATACCTGTTGATCATCTGCCGGGTGTTTCAATATTAGCAAGATACTATAAACAAAAGTTAGGGAATGAGAATGTGGTAATAATTTCGCCCGACCTGGGCGGTGTAACAAGGGCACGAAATTTAGCCGAGAGATTGGGTGCGGGAATCGCTATAATCGATAAAAGAAGACCTGCTCCTAATATAGCGGAAGTAATGAATATAATAGGTGACGTAAAAGGGAAAACAGCTATTATGGTGGATGATATTATAGATACGGGAGGGACCATCTCTCTTGGTGCGCAAGCATTGCTTAAATATGGCGCTAAGGAGGTTTTTGCCTGCTGTACGCATCCTGTGCTGTCCGGACCTGCCGTAGAAAGGATCGAAAAATCTCCTTTAAAAGAACTGGTAGTAACAAATACTATACCCCTGCCACCGAACAAGAAAATCGATAAAATTAAGGTTCTTTCCGTAGCTCCCTTTTTAGGTGATGTTATTATGCATATATACAGGGATGTTTCTGTCAGCGAGCTGTTTACATAACATATATTTGTTTTAATTTTTCCCGTTATTTTCGCCATCTTTTTCTTCAATATTGTTTTTTTTAATGAACCTATCTGTGAAGGGAATGATATTTTTTTTCACACGTTTTGTTTTGCTGGTTGCGGAATTCAAAATCTGGGAGCCAGCATCAAAAATACTTTTTACCGGATTTTGAAACGAACTTTCACTTTCTATTAGTTTTTCTTCGCTTCCGGTGTATACTATTATTGTTTTAGGCCCTATAGTATAAATGAAAGAAGCATCAAGTGCCGCATATTTACGAAAAATATTGTTTCCCAATTTACCTAGTATCTCAAGTGAGGCTAAAGAACCGGTGGTCGTATCAAATGTATAATCAATTACCGTACCTAAAACGGTCCCGTCTTCGGTTATTACTTCTGCTCCTATAATGGAGGTCGGTTTGCGGATATGCTTATTTAACTGGGGGACATTTCTTAGATTTTCAACACATGAGGACTGCGTGACAGTTATAGCATGTTTTCCTATGTTTTGAATTTTGTTAAAGGGAACCATCTTACATTCGCGGAACCATCCTTTTTGGTCTAAAATGAAGGCTACAACCGCTCTCTTTTCAGGATCAACCAGTACTCCGCGGACGCGGCCGATTTTATGGCCGTTTTGCAGGCTTATAATAGGCATTGACAGTATTTGCTTGCTTTTCTGTAGAATTTTCTTTCACCTCTGTAACTTATAATAGTCCAGTTATAACGAGGGCTTATGTTTAGAAATATATTCTTAAAAATAACTGTTTATGCCTTTTCATGGCATTTAGGTTATAATAGGGCTTGGGTAGCAAATTACCTTTTTTAAGGAAGCTATAAAACAAGATTTTTTAAAGGAGTGGTTTTGGTGGAAGCAGTGAAATTAAGAGCGGAAATTAGGGAGGATATAGGGAAGGCTGCTGCCCGGAGAATAAGGAGAGAAGGCTTTATTCCGGCGGTATTATACGGCAGAGAAGTAGGTAATGTAAGTATGAAAGTCCGTGTTAAAGACGTTGAAAAAATATTTGATAATGCAGCAGATCGCGGTTTGATTAAAATTTTATTACAGGAAAATGGTAAAAAAGAAGAATATATTACTCTTATCAGGGAAGTACAAAGGGACCCGGTAAAAAGAAATTTGCTGCATGTGGACTTTTATCAAATATCTCTAAAAGAGAAGTTTCAAACACAAATTCCTGTACATCTGGTGGGCGAGGCGCCGGGTGTAAGGGAAGGCGGGGTATTACAATATGGTGCCCGTTTTATTGAAGTAGAATGCCGACTGGCTGACCTTCCCGAAGTAATAAACGTTGACATAAGCAAACTCGGTCTTGGAGATAAAATAACTGTGGCTGATCTTCCCGAAACACCTGGGGTAGAGTTTTTATCAGAGCCTGAAACGCTGCTTGCTTCCGTAGTTGTTCCGCGTATGGTTACTGAAGTTGAGGAAGAAGCCGAGGAAGTACCGGGAGAAGGAACAGAAGAGGAACAAACAGAAGCTTCGGAAGAGAAGGAAGAGGAATAGTAGAGAGACACTCCTGCCCCCGGAGTGTTTTTTTTCAGCATAAAAAGATATATATATAAATTTTCATGGGTTATTTAGAGAAGCTTTGAAATAAAATAATTGGAGGGTGTTTTGTTGAAAGTAGTTGTGGGATTGGGTAATCCCGGAGCCCGCTATGAGATGACACGTCATAACGTGGGCTTTATTATTTTGGACCTTCTGGCTGATAAATTAAAAACAAAGTTTAATAAACGTGCTTTTAAATCTGAAATTGCTGAAGCCCGGGTAAACGAAAAAGAGGTACTTCTAGTAAAACCTCAAACATATATGAACCTCAGCGGCGAAGCACTGGGGCCGCTGGTACGTTGGTACAAAGTTCTTATTAGCGACCTGATTATTGTTCATGATGATTTGGATTTAGATATTGGGAGGATCCGCATCAGAGGAAGAGGAGGTGATGGGGGGCATCGTGGAGTTCGCTCCCTTATTCGGCGGCTGGGAACCGACGAATTTTTGCGTGTAAAAATAGGTATTGGGAGACCGGAGGATAAGGAAAGTGCAGTAGATTACGTACTTCAACCATTTGATGACGAACAGTGGAGGCAAATGGTCGAGGTAATTCCTAAATCCGTTGAAGCGATTATGGACTTATTAACCATCGGTCCTGATAAAGCTATGAATATTTACAATTCTTGAGCAGGAGTTAATGCCTGTCAGGAGTTAGTGCTGTTTTATTTAAATTTTTACTGCAATTTATTTAAAGGTATACTTTTATATATTTCGGGACCTTTCCTTGGGAATTGTCCTTATTTTGTCATGCTATTTAGGAAGAAGAAGGAGGAAGGTTTTGGTTGAGGCATCGAGGTTTGCTTGAAATGATTGCTGATACTACGCTGTTTAAAAAAATTTATAGACACGAAAAAAAGGTCCTGCACCTTATACTCGGAGTAAGCTCTGAAGCCGGAGCGGGGATACTGGAAGCAGCGTTGTTTTATGCTTTGGAGCAGCCCCTGTTAATTGTCACTCCCGATGAAATAACGGGCCGACGTGCGGCAGCCGATCTTTCCGCCTTTTTTGGAGGGGACGTCGTAGGTTTTTGTCCGCCCAGGGAAATTTTACCTTTTAATATACAAGCCCGCAGTCTGGAAATAGTATCCCAAAGATTAACCGTACTTGACGGTATCTATTCAGGGAAAATGCGCTGTGTTGTAGTACCTTTAGAAAGTCTGCTTCAGAAGTTCCTCCCTGTGAGCGTTTGGGAAAAAGGAATTATTTCTTTCTACAAGGGACAAAAAATTGAACGTGAAAAATTAATAAGCCATTTGCTTTTTTTGGGATATGAGAGGGAAGCTCTCGTTGAAGCTCCTGGTCAAATGGCAGTAAGGGGAGACATAGTCGATCTTTTTCCATTAACAGAAACGGAGCCCCTGAGAATAGAACTGTTTGATGATGAAATAGATTCCCTGCGTCATTTTAATGTGGAGACGCAGCGTTCGGAACAATATCTAGATTCTGCAAGAATTTCTCCGGCCAGGGAAGTTTTGCTTACGGAAGAAGCCAGGCAACGTGGATATCAAAAGTTTGCCGAGGAAATAAAAAAGGCTTCTCAAAATCTGCGGGATAAGGGCCGAATAAAAGCAGCAAATAACTTAGAAAAAAAAGCAGATGAATACTTAGAAGTAATTTCCGGTGTGAAACACGCCGAAGCGTTGGAACAATTTGTACATCTTTATTACCCTCAGGCAGGTACTCTTTTTGACTATTTCAACTCGGAAGCAGTCGTGTTTCTCGAGGAGCCCTGCCGGATTTATAAGAAATATAAGGAAATTGTTGAACAGCAGCATGAAAAAATTAGGCAGCTTCTGAACGACGGGGCAATAATCCCCCATCAGTTTGGAGGCAACCTTTCCATAGAAGAACTGATTGATCTATTAGGAAGTCATTATCTTGTAGGCGTAGAGGCTCTCCCGCGTGATATGCACTGGTTAAAAACCGAAATTCAGGGAAAAATCAATGCCAGAAAACCCACTTCTTTTATGGGGAAGATAAAGATGCTTGCTGAAGAAATAAAATATTGGAAAAAAAGAGGGTACAGAATAGTTATTTTTACTGAAGGGAATGAACGTGCCAGCCGGCTTCGGGAACTTCTCTGGGAACAAAATGTTGAAGCACCTATAATCCTTGATATCCGGAAACCTCTAACAGGCGGCCAGGTGGTGATATCTGTAGGGAACCTCGCCAACGGATGTATATTGTCAGACTGGAAGTTGGTTATTATCACGGACGCTGAAATAGCGACGGGAAAGAAAAAGACACGGCCTTCAGCATATAAGCGAGGAATTAGAATAACTGATTACCGTGAACTACGGGAGGGAGACTATGTAGTTCACGAACACCAGGGAATAGGACGCTACGGAGGTATTGAATGTTTAAGTGTAGGTGGGATAAAAAAAGATTATCTGGTGATTGAGTATGCCGGTAAGGATAGGTTGTATGTACCCACGGACCAGGTGGAACTGGTTCAAAAATATATGGCTTCCGAAGGGCATGTGCCGCGCTTAAGCCGTCTGGGCGGAGCGGAGTGGAAAAAAGTAAAGAAGCGTGTTCGAGAATCTGTTCAAGTTATGGCTGAAGAACTCCTTCAGCTATATGCTTCCCGAAAAGCGTTAAAAGGATATGCATTTTCCCCCGATACTACATGGCAGCAGGAATTTGAGGCGACTTTTCCCTACCAGGAGACCCCTCATCAAGAACAGGCTATTATGGAAATTAAAGAGAAAATGGAATCTTCACAAGTTATGGATTGTTTGCTGTGCGGAGACGTAGGATACGGAAAGACGGAGGTCGCATTGAGGGCCGCTTTCAAAGCTGTAATGGATTCTAAACAGGTGGCGGTGTTGGTTCCTACAACCATTCTTGCACAGCAGCACTATCATACTTTTAAAGAGCGCTGCGAATCTTTCCCTATAAACATAGAAGTACTTAGTCGATTTCGGACACCTTGCGAACAGTCGCGCATAATAAAAGACTTAAAGGACGGGAAAATTGATATTGTGATCGGTACCCATCGATTGCTTTCCGATGATTTAAAATTTAAAGATCAGGGTTTGATTATTGTAGACGAAGAGCAAAGGTTTGGTGTGGCACACAAGGAAAAATTGAAAAAAATGAAGAAAAACGTAGATGTACTTACTTTGACAGCTACGCCCATACCGCGAACTCTTCAAATGTCCCTGGTAGGCATGAGGGATATGAGTTTGATCGAAACCCCACCTCAAGATCGTTATCCCGTTCAGACTTATGTGTTGGAATTCAATTCCGAGTTAATAAAGGACGCAATTCAAAGAGAAATAGCCCGTAATGGGCAAGTTTATTTTGTACACAACCGAATAGAAGATATAGAACGTGTTGCGGGCTTTATTAAAGAACTTTTACCCGGGGTAAGAGTAGCAGTAGGACACGGGCAGATGCGTGAAGATGACTTAGAGCAGGTTATGCTGGACTTTATGGCAGGAAATTCAGATGTCCTGGTTTGTACGACTATTGTTGAAAACGGTCTGGACATCCCGAATGTAAACACTTTAATTGTTGATGAGGCAGACCGTATGGGCCTTTCACAGTTATATCAGTTAAGGGGGCGTGTAGGACGTACTAACAGGCTGGCATATGCTTATTTCACTTACCGTAAAGACAAGGTTATTAGTGAGGTGGCAGAAAAGAGACTGGCAGCCATTAGGGACTTTACGGAATTTGGTTCCGGGTTTAAAATCGCCATGCGGGACCTGGAAATCCGCGGTGCAGGAAATTTACTGGGACCCGAGCAGCACGGCCATATGCTCGCTGTGGGTTTTGATCTATATTGCAGGTTATTAGAGGAGGCTGTTCAAGACCTTAAAATTAAATACGGGTTAGAGGGGGTAGATAAAGAACAATTATTTGAAAGGAAACAGGAAGGTACCAGTATAGAGCTTAACGTGGACACCTACATCGATGACACATATATAAACGAGACCGGCCTTAAAATGGAAATATATCAGCGTCTTAGAAAATTAAAAACATTGGAGGAGGTCAAAACTTTTTCTGAAGAGATCCGTGACCGTTATGGTAAGATTTCACCTGCTGTTAATAATTTGTTGTCGCTTGCCAGAATCAGAATACTTGCCGAGATTGTTAAAGCAAGGTCAGTAGAACAAAAAAATAAAAAAATCTGGATAAATTTCGATTCTGATCACTGTATCAAAGGAGAAAAACTTATGGTTCTCGCCCAACATTTTCCTCGTCAATTAACTTTTTCGGCTGTTAAGGGCCTGTCAATCGGTGTAAGTACTGCAGGGTTAAACCAACGACAGTTGCTCGACTTGATTGATAGTATATTTTCCAAAATAAATCTCTTAATGAAAGATATGTAACATATTTCCAAAAATTAATTGCTAGAATTAATTAAAATATCCTGGGAACAATATTTTCAGGGTCTTCTAAAATGATGCAGTTTCGACAGAAGTTTGGTTATGTGTTTAGCTATTAATTTAAAGTATTTAGAAAAAATTTATTGAACGAAGAATTATTGCATGTCCATGGAAAAAAGTGAATAAATGGCTGAAGATAGTTATATACTAAGATTGAAAGTAACCCCAGGGTTTATCCAGGGAAAAAAGGAGGGGTGGCGAGGTGAAAGCAACAGGAATCGTACGGCGCATTGACGACCTAGGCAGAGTAGTAATTCCTAAAGAAATTCGTCGGACACTCCGCATCCGGGAAGGGGACCCTTTGGAAATTTTTGTTGACCGTGAAGGTGAAGTAATACTCAAGAAATACTCACCGATTGGGGAGCTTGGTGACTTTGCAAAAGAATATGCTGATTCCTTATACGAAGCTATAGGACATATAGCGTGTATAGCCGATAGGGATAATATTATTGCCGTGTCAGGAGCGCCTAAAAAAGAATTTCTCAATAAGAGCATCGGCCCGGCAGTTGAAAAAGCTATGGAAGAACGTAAAACCGTAGTTATTAATAACCCTGGAGAACATGCGCTATGCCGAGACTGTGAAGATGAAGACCCCTGCAAGTTTACTGCAGAGGTAATTGCCCCGATTATAGCAGAAGGAGATCCTATTGGTGCCGTAATACTATATTCCAAAGAACCACATGTAAAAATGGGAGATATGGAAATTAAACTTGCTGAAACTGCTGCAGGATTTTTGGCAAAACAAATGGAACAATAGAGAAATAATTTGAGAAATTTTAAAGGATGGCGCTTTTGGCGCCATTTTTAATTTTAATATTTTTAAATAACCCACTGCCTGAACCCCTTTTTGAAAAGGGGTTTTTTCTGCATAAATAATTCTAAAAGGCGATCTACTGGTATATTATAGTAAAGCAGGATAAGAAAGGATGAAAGCAGTGGGGAAACAGCATTTTTTGCAAGGGGCATTAGTGCTTTCTCTTGCGGGGCTGGTAAGCAAAATACTGGGTGCGGTATACAGGGTTCCTTTAGCCAGACTTCTGGGAGGGGAGGGGCTCGGCCTCTACCAGATGGCTTACCCTCTTTATACTATGATCCTTGCTATTTCTACGGCAGGTATACCTGTAGCGATTTCGATATTAGTAGCAGAAAAGCATGCTATGGGTGACAGGGAGGGCGGGAGAAGGGTTTTTCGCATAGCGCTTTTACTGCTTTCTTTAATGGGTGCCGCATTTTCTCTACTTCTTTTTTTAAATTCTTATTTTCTAGCATGCGAAGTTTTACACAATGAAAGAGCATTTTATCCGGTAATTGCCATCAGTCCTGCTATTTTCTTTACTGCTGTTATGTCAGCTTTTCGCGGATATTTCCAAGGGCAGCAGCTGATGTCCCCAACTGCTTGGTCCCAAGTTTTGGAACAGTTAGTACGTGTAACAACCGTGCTGGGAGGTGCGTTATTTTTACTGCCTTATGGATTGGAATTTGCGGCAGCGGGTGCTACCTTCGGTGCGGTAGCGGGAAGTGTTGCTGCTCTTGTTCTGCTGATTATAATTTACTGGGTTAAGTCTCGTCAAGAGAAAAAAATTTTTTCTAAAGAAAGAAAAAAGCAGAGGTTTTATCGTTCACGGGAATCGGTTCGGGAACTGACATGTAAAATTATATCAATAGGCCTTCCGCTTTCTGTCGGTGGACTTGTAATGCCCATTATGCAGATGATAGATGCGACTATGGTTCCTCTTAGGCTTCAAGAAGGAGGTTACGATATTGCTCGTGCTACTGAGCTCTTTGGCCAATTTTCCGGGATGGCTGTTACTCTGGTCAATCTGCCTACTATTGTTACCTCGTCTTTAGCTGTCAGTTTAGTACCGGCTGTTGCGGAAGCAGTAACTAAAAGAGACCATTTTATACTACGCGACAGAATGCAAACTGCAATCAGGCTAACGATTCTTATTTGTCTGCCGGCCGCAGTAGGTCTATGGATTTTGGCAGCACCTATTGGGATACTACTGTACGATTTAGCTGAAGTTGGGGAGTCCCTTGCGGTTCTGGCCCCGGCAGCTTTTTTCCTGGGCCTCTATCAGGCTACGGCAGGGGCGCTCCAGGGGCTAGGGAAAACCTTTATCCCAGTAAGGAATCTTATGTTTGGGGCCGTACTTAAAATATTTTTAAATTACCATCTCACCGCGATTTCAGCGCTGGGTATAAAAGGAGCTGCCATTTCCACTGTAGCCGGTTTTGTACTAGCCTTCGGCTTAAATTATGTAGAAATAAAACAAAGAATGCCATTTAATCTTAACTGGAGTGCCTTCTTGCCAAAGCCTTTTCTGGCTGTTACAATTATGGCAATATCAACCCGTATCATATATGAATATATTTCTCAAATTGCAGGAGTAAAGGTTGCCGCTGTTGGAGCCATAGGATGCGGGATTATTATTTATTTAATAACAGTTGTGAAGTTAGGGGAACTGAGAAAAGGTGAACTGTACCAGGTGCCGATTTTTGGGAGGCTGATGGTGAGAATGATGGAAAAAATATGGTTAATCAGGTGATAATCTTGGCAAGGAAGCTCATTGTAGTTGGACTTGGGATCGGTGGGGTACGAGACCTGCCTGTTAATTCAATTGAGCTGCTGCAAAATAGCAGGAGTGTTTTTGTACAATCTGGTGGACATCCAGTTATCAGACAGATCGGCCGGAAGTGTTTTCATTCTTTTCAACACCTAATTGAGGAGGAAAACTCCTTCCAAAACGAATTAAAAATAATATCCGAGGTTGTCAGAGAGGCTTCTAAGAAAACGGTCGTTTATGCTCTGCCCGGGAACCCTTTCGAAGACGGGTATCTCGCTGGGAGCTTAAAGTTAAAACTGCAGCGAGAGGGTATTGAATTAAGCTGTTATCCGGCACAGAGTATAACAGGGGCCTGCTTCGAACTGCTGGATATAGAACCCGAAAGCACGCCTGTTGCAATTTCTGCTTGTAAACTAGCTTTAAAAGATATCCTGCTCGAACGCCCTTATCTCATAACAGGTCTGGAATGGAAAGGATCTTTTAATGTTGTTCTGAATATGTTTGAGCGTGCCGGGTACAGCATCGAACATAGTGTATTTTATTTATTCTTTCCGAAAGGTGAGGACAGGCTTCAAATAAAACATAACAAGTTGAAAGATTTAGAGACTTTCAATGACGATGTTTTTGTTGCTGGATTATATATTCCTCCAGCTTCCGGCTTTGCAGTTTCCGGCTATGCGTTTGAACGTCTGGTTCGTATCATGGCGAAATTAAGAAGTGAACGAGGCTGTGCCTGGGACCGCAGGCAGAACCATCAATCTTTAAAAAAATATCTCGTTGAAGAGACTTTTGAAGTGGTAGATGCTATAGAAAAAGAGGATATGAATAATTTGCGGGAAGAATTGGGAGACTTATTATTACAGATAATTTTCCATGCCCGTTTGGCAGAAGAAGCGGAGATATTTAATATAAGTGACGTTTTAGAAGCGATTAACGCTAAGCTGATACGACGTCACCCTCATGTGTTTGGAAAAGAGAAAACTGAGGATGTTGCTCAAGTAGAGCGTAACTGGGAAAAAATAAAAAGCCAGGAAAAAAAATTAAAAGCTTCATCTATTTTTGAAAGTATCCCGCGTTCCCTCCCTGGCCTTGTCCGGGCCCAAAAAATTCAGGAATGCGCTGCTAGGGTAGGATTCGACTGGACGGAAGTATCAGGGGCATGGGCAAAATTAAAAGAAGAATTACTGGAACTGAGGAAGTCCATACAGGAATCTGATGAAAAAGCAAGGGAGGAAGAACTGGGCGACCTTTTATTTGCGGCTGTTAATGTAGCTCGCTTTTTGAATATTGAAGCTGAAGAAGCCTTAAACAAAACAATAAATAAATTCATGGTGAGATTTAAATATATCGAAGAACAGGCAAAAGAATCTCAAAAAGAATTAAATAATATGTCTTTGGAAGAAATGAATTTATACTGGGAAAGAGCTAAAAAATAAAATGCAAAATATGTTTGGTTAAATCACAGGAAAAATATGAAAAAAATGTAGATAAAAGCAGGATAAATAAAGATACTAACGAATTAAGGCAAGAAGGAAAATTTGTATAGGAGGGATCTGGAGTTGAACAAAGCGGAACTGGTGGGTAGTGTAGCTGAAAAAGCCGATTTGACTAAAAAAGATGCCGAAAAAGTAATAAATGCAGTTTTCAACAGTATTGAAGATGCTCTTGAACGGGGAGAGAAAGTGCAACTTGTTGGTTTCGGTACGTTTGAAGTAAGAGAAAGAGCGGAGCGGATGGGGCGTAATCCTAAAACAGGCGAAAAAATCAACATTCCCGCCACAAAAGTCCCTGCTTTTAAAGCCGGCAAAGCGCTTCGGAATGCTGTTGCAAAATAAAACTCCGGGATATAATTTAATCCTGGGGAGGGAAAACCCGTGCGGCTGGATAAATACTTAAAAGTGTCGCGTATTATTAAACGCCGTCCTCTGGCTAAAAAAATTTGTGAAGCAGGAGGAATCATAGTAAACGGAAGGGTGGCGAAAGCATCTACGGAAATCAAAGTAAATGATATAATTGAGGTAAAATTGGGGACAAAGAATTTAAAAGTTCAAGTCACAAATGTTTTACCTTTTAGCCGCTCTGAAGAAGCGGCTTCTCTTTACAAAGTATTGAAGGAAAACTAAGCAAATTTTACCTCTAATAACCTCTTTTATCTGAGGAAAAATATTGATTATAAAGTTTCGGATAAGAGAGGGATAAAGTTTTGAAGAAAAATATGAGAAATTTATTAGTTATTTTTATTTTATTTTTAATTAGCGCAGCAGGTGCTGCCTGTACTGGTTCTGAAAGGCTGCAGCCCGAGCCTGAAATTTCGCTGTATTTACATGAAACGGGAAAAATTAAAAATATAAAAATTGAAAAATATCTTCAGGGTGTAGTTGCAGGTGAGATAGAACCTTCTTGGCCCCTTGAAGCTTTAAGTGCTCAGGCAATTTTAGCTCGAACATATACAATGAAAATGATAGAGAAGGGGTCTTTAAAAGATAAAAATGCGGACGCATCCACCGACCCTGAAGAATTTCAAGCATACGAACCTCAAAAAATAAATAATAGGATAATAAAAGCAGTAGAGCGTACAAGGGGAAAAGTCGTCACGAATAGAGGCGATTTAATAGATGCGTGGTTTCATGCTGATGCAGGAGGCCGGACTGCTGCTTATGTAAGTGAAGGAATTGCGCCCACCGAAAAAACTGATGTTCCTTACATTAAGAGTACGGTAGATCCGGGATACCGGCTGTCCCCACCTGAAAATAAAAACTGGACTGCTCGGTTCCCCGTTTCTATAGTATCAAAAAAAATTTTTGAGACAACAGGACAGGACACCGGTTCTATCTTTTCTGCTCAAATAGAGGAAAAAGGTCCTTCGGGAAGAGCTGTTAAAATAAAAGTGGGGAAGGCGGTTATAAAGGGACCGGAACTGCGTTCGGCATTAGGAAACGATAAAATACGCTCCACCCTTATAAAGGATATATTTGTTAAAAACAACTATTTGGTTGTGAAGGGCAGCGGTTACGGTCACGGAGTTGGCATGAGCCAGTGGGGGGCGTATGCTCTTGCCAAACAAGGGAAAAACGCGGAACAAATCATAAATTACTTTTTTGACAATGTAACCATTATGCAACAGTGGAAGTAATTGTGTTTCTTAAAAGGACTATTAGCCGTTAAGGCTGTAAGCCGGGGAATTTTCCGGCTTACAGCCTTTTTCTTTTTAGTATATTCTTTTTAATTAAGGCATAAAGTGGATTAAGAAGAAAGGAGGGAATTTCCTTGGAGGAAATAGCTGGTAAACATGTCTTAAATTTAAAAGATAGGGAGTATTTGACCGTAACTGGTATCAGGCATGTAATAAATTATGATGAAGGCGAAATTATTTTAGAAACGGATATGGGAACTTTAAACCTGAAGGGCGATAAATTAAATATTTTAAATCTCGATCTAAAAAAAGGAGACCTTTCGGTTTCGGGGCATTTTACCGGATTCAACTATTCTGAAAACACAGGTGAAGGAAGGGGCAAGTTGAGAAGGCAAGGGATATTACGCCGGATACTCAAATAAACGGAAAGATGGTCTTTCGATGATTCCTGTCGATGAACAGATTTTGATTTTCATTTACACAATTGGCGTTGGCTTGGTAATTGGTCTAATTTTTGATTTATATCGAATTTTACGCTGGGTGTTAAATCCGCGTAAAGTGTTGACGATTTTGGGTGATGCTCTAATCTGGTGTATCTTAACCGGCATTGTCTTTTTTCTCCTTTTAATGAGCAACTGGGGAGAGATTCGCTTTTACGTTTTTATAGGTATGGCAGCGGGGGTGGCTTTTTATATTAAATTTTTGAGCTGCAGGATAATCTTTTTACTAAAACATTTAGCTAACATCCTTCACAAGCCTTTTGGTTTATTTTTTCGTATTATAGCGTTACCGTGGCGTTTTTTAAAAATTCTGCTTGGTTTTCCTACTTTTGTTTTTATTTTTTCCCATAGAATCGGCAGGAAGCTGCATAAAAAGTAAAACAGGTAAGAAAAAAATTAATCTATATCTGCAGGATTTAATTGATGGTTATAGAACTTAAGTAATGATTTGTCAATTATATGTCCACAAATTGTCCACAATTTGTGGACAATTGCCCTGAGAGTTGAAAACAATGCAAATAGAAATTCGGGGAGCCGAGAAGCTAAGTTTTAGAGAAAAACAAGTGGTTGCACTCAAGGAAATGGGTCGTTCAAATGAAGAAATTGCTGAGCAACTGGGAATAGGTGTAAGCACTGTGGCTACTTTATATCACAGGGCTCGCAGAAAAGGTTTTGAAACGGTAATTATATTTACCGGAGATCCCCTGGAAATATTTAATCAGGAGGAGAGCGAATAGCAGTGCTAGTAGTTCGGAAAGGACAATCGGAAAATTGCTACTACCTGCAGCAGGAAAAGCCGGCAAAAAGATCGGTTAAGAAGAAAAAAACTGCTTGGGGTAAATACCTTGTTGTCCTTTTAGTTCTAGGATATGTATTATTTTCATTTGGCAGGGTAGAATGGCAGATATATTGTCTTGATAAACAGATTAAAACATATGAATATCAAAGGCAGCTGTTGCAAATTGAAAATGCAGCCCTGGAAATAAGGGCCAAAAAGCTGCATGACCAGGAATATATCGAAACTCTGGCTAGAGAGTCTTTGGGTCTTATTAAAAGCGGTGAAAAAGTTTTGATGGAAGCTAAGAACGGAAATAATGAAGACTAAAAAGTTAAGAAAGAATAGTAATTATGTAACATTTTAGGGGAATTAAGTAATAGCCCACATACGTTGTACTTAAAGTGCTGTTAGAGTAAAGTTATTGT
>DDHO01000065.1 GCA_002352935.1 Firmicutes bacterium UBA1874 | reverse complement strand
ATAATTAGGGGGCTAGCCCGGTGATTAGATGCAATAATATCAATTTCCTCATCACCATTATTTAACCGTCTATCAACAACTTCAATTCCTTCAAGCATATCCAAGAGAATTTGCATAAAAGTTTCAAGTTGCAAACCTTTCTGTTTCTTATCACTTTCAATTGTCAATTCCTGCCAAAGGTTGTGTAACTTCTGCCTATTGTACTGTTGCTGTAACCATGAATCTTTTTCTAGTAAAACTTTAAATACTTTGTTATAAGTATTGACTTTATGAATTAATCTTTGCGTCATCTCTTTGTGAAAACTTTTAATGTCTATTGTTGGATCATCTTCATTCATAAGTTCACTATATTCTAAAACAACTTCCTTGTCAGGTGAAGTACATTTAAGAAGTGAAAAAATCAAAATAACAAAATTATGTCAGCGTACTCATATAATCTATTATCTTCAGTCGTTCACCTTAATATTGGTAAAGACAGTAGAGGCTTAATAATTTTGATGATATGCCAACTTTGCTCACTGTTCCGGAGATAGGAAAAATGTTAAGAATTAGCAGGTCAAAAGCGTATAGCTTAACTAAAATGCCTGGTTTTCCAGCTATTAAAAATAGGACGTAACATAAGAGTATTAAAGCATGAATTGTTAGTATGGTTAAAGAAAAATTACCATAGTATGATATAATTTAGTTGTCCTCGAGCCTGAAAGCCGGAGAGGAGGAAAGAAAATATCCCATGCGAGGACATATAACGAAAAGGGCAAAAGGTTCATATTCTGTAGTTTTAAATATCGGCATTAACCCAGAAACAGGAAAAAGGCAGTAAAAATGGTTTACTGTTCATGGGAACAAAAAGGATGCAGAAAAATTTCTAACTGAAAAGTTGAGGGAATTAGATTCAGGGAACTTCGCTGATAGCCGAAACATGACATTTGGAGAATACTTAAAATACTGGCTTGAAGAATGTTGTAAGCCGAACCAAACGCCAAACACTTACGAAAGTTACGAAAGAAATGTGCTAAAGCATATAATACCATACTTAGGAAATATAAAATTAGAAAACTTAAAGCCCCTACAGTTGCAACAATTCTATTCCAAATGTCTAAAAGAAGGTCGCTTAAATGGTAAAGGCGGTCTATCTAATAAAACTGTTCTTTACCTGCACCGGATTATCCATTCAGCATTAGAACAAGCAGTTAAATGGCAAATGATTAACAAAAATGTATCTTATTTTGTAGATCCACCGAAGCCCAAAAAGCATAAGGTTGAAACTTTAGATATTGAACAGGTTCTACAACTTCTTGAAGCAGCAAAGGAATCTCAAATCTATATTCCAGTTCTTCTGGCCGTATCTACAGGCATGAGGCGAGGAGAAGTATTAGGTCTAATGTGGAAGGATATCGACCTTGAAGATGAGTCTGTAAAGGTAAGATCACTTGTACCAACTAAGGAAGGTTTACAATTTGTTTTGCCAAAAAGTGAAACTAGCTGCCGAACAATCTCCTTACCTCCTTCAGTAATTACAGCCCTAAAAACAAATAAGAAAAAACAGTCTAAAATGCAGTTGCGTTTGGGTGAGGGATACCAAGATAATGATTTAGTATGCTGCAATCCTGACGGCAAGCCATTTAACCCTGGAACCTTTAGTCACCAGTTTAAAAATTTATTAGAAGAAAATAACCTGCCTTTAATTAGGTTTCATGACTTGAGACACTCTCATGCTTCCTTATTAGTTAAACAAGGAGTTCAGCCTAAAATAATATCAGAACGTTTAGGACATAGCACAATAGGAATTACAATGGATATTTACTCTCACGTATTACAGGAAACAGATAAACAAACTGCAGTACAGTTTGACGAAGTTTTAAACCCAAAAACAAAAGTGAGGTAGGTTAGCAATGGTTAGCAAAGAGGGTTTTCGAAGGCTCTCAAAAAGAGAATAAAAAAAATCAAGAGTTTCGAAAACCCTTGATATTCCTGAAAAGTGGTGCCGGAGACCGGAATCGAACCGGTACGGACATGAGAATGTCCGCAGGATTTTAAGTCCTGTGCGTCTGCCAGTTCCGCCACTCCGGCATGACTTTTTCAGAAGCAAAATATAGTATAACAAATAATTTGATATATTGCAAACATCTTGGTAGCCTAAGAGGCACATAAGAATAATTGTTTCAATAATTAATTTCCTCTATATATATTTTAATATATTTTAAAACTAACCAAATAAAATGCGGGCAGCAAAAGCAATAATATCAAGCTCAAAAACAATAGGCTAAACCGCTTAAAAATCCAATAACAGCTAAATTTTAAAATTATATCACCCTTTGCATAACTAAAATCCAGTAAAAAACGGGTTTATTCTAATTTTTCAATACATTGAGGGACATCGTTTGCAGGAGAATTTACAATATCGGGTACTTTGTAAGTTATAATCTCTCCTTTATACGGCATTAAAAGATTTCTCAAATCTTTTTTGCTTTTTGAATTAAGCCACTGTTCCTGTGCTTCTTCTTCAGCTAAAATAACCGGCATCCTAAAATGTACTTTTCTTAAAAAAGAACCGGCAGCAGAGGTGATAATACTGCAGGACAGTATCTTTTTACCTAAGGGCGAATACCATAAGTCCCAGATCCCCGCAAAAGCAAAGAGCACGTCTCCAGGTAGTATCGCCCGCACGGGATATTTCTCTTCTTTTTCTTTTTTCCATTCAAAAAAACCATCAGCAGGAACAAGACAGCGGCGCCTGGTAAATAAATTTTTAAAGGACGGCTTCTGTTCGATAGTTTCGGCTCGAGCGTTTATCAGCCTGGAACCAATAGAAGCATCCCTTGCCCACCCGGGTATCAACCCCCACCGCATAAGAACTGCTTCTCTTTCTCCCTCTCTATTAATAATAACAGGAATGTTTTGGGCCGGTGCTATATTATAGCGGGGCTGATAATTAAAATTTAATTTTTTAAGGCGAAAATGTTTTTTGAAACTTTCCGCTTCAGGAGTAAGCGTATAGCGACCGCACATACATGGAATCCCCCTTAGTACTGGTATGGGGTGATAAACAGATTCTACTGTTTAAGAAAGAAATTCTCAACGAGCGGCAGCAAGAACTCCTGCCGGATGATTGCAGGCAGCTTTTTGGGTGTCCAAATTTTATAATCATTAAATTGTATTCCCAACGGCCTACGTGACTAAACGTTTATTCGCTAGGCATCCTTTAAAATTAGTTTTCCTTAATTGGAGTCCAATGGTTCAATCAGTTCGCTCCTGCTTCCTCCTGATATTTGTTTGAGCCATTTTTAGATTCGAAGAAATACTTATTAAAATAAGGCAGAAATACTTTGATCAATTCCGGGTCAAACTGTGTACCTGCATTCTTTACCAATTCCTCTCTAATTACCTCTGGCTTCAGACGCTTTCTATATGACCGATCGCTGTTCATAGCATCAACGGAGTCTGCAATAGCTATAATCCTGCTCCCGAGAGGAATATTTTTACCGCTGAGGCCTTCAGGATAACCCTTCCCGTCAAAACGTTCATGATGATAATAAACCAGCCTACTTACTTCGCGCAGCATACTGACAGGCTGTAAAATGTTAGAACCTATTACAGGGTGGCGCTGCATTTCTAAAATCTCGTTTTTTTCAAGACGGCCAGGTTTATTAAGAATGTTTTCCTTAATACCTATTTTGCCAACATCATGCAGGGCACCCGCATACATAATAACTTTTATTTCTTCTTCTGACAGTTTGTTAGCCCGCGCTATAACCTCCGCCAGTTTCATCACCTGCTCGGAATGCCCTCCAGTGTAAGGGTCACGAAAATCCAGGGCACTTGCAAGACTTTTAATTGTCTGGAAAAATGCTTCTTCCAGGGACTTGTATGCAAGATTATTATCCAAAGCTACTGCTGATAAATTTATTACTTGTTCAATATCTGCAATATGTTCTTTACTAAAAAAATTATTTTTACTGCTGCAAAAATTAATAATACCAATTAACCTCCGGCGGATGATTAAGGGAATGATCAATGCAGAAGATATTTTCCCACCGGCGTAAATCTCCTCCTGAATAAAACAATCCTGGGAATCAATGTTGTTTAAAATAACAGGCCCTCTTTCCAGCATAACCCTGTTAAATATCTTTTGTCTCGGAACCTTATAGTACTGCAGTTCGTTCTTTGCTTTTCTTAAAATATAAAGGTGCAGACAGTCCCCGTCCTCCTCCAGAGCAAAAGATGATATTTCCGCATTTGTCAGTTCCATTGTTGACCTTAATATTATTTTAATAAGGTTTTCACGGCTTAATCCCCTGTCAAGTACAGCTTGAGAAATCCTCCCTGAAGCTTCAAGCGTCTTGACTTTTTCCGAAAGGTTCCTGGTAGCTTTGCCAATTTCATCAACAAGCATTTTTTCATGGTCAGCTAAGATACCGGCCATTTTATTAAAGGCCTTTGACAGCTCACGTGTTTCTAAGGAACCCTTCTCCGGAACATAAACCTTGCGGTTACCTCCGGCCATTTCATGAACTGCACTGGTCAATTGTTGTAATGGCGAAGTTATACGACGGCTCATAATAAATGAAATCCCGGCAGTTAGCAGAACTTCTACAAAGACAATACTCAAGCTATAATGATAGAGGTTTTTCTTTTGCTCTTTTAATCTATCGGTTTTCAGAGCTATCTCAATTTCTCCGACGGGCTTTTTAAATATGATACAGGTACCTTCTCTACTATTATATCGTTAACCCCCATGGTTTCACCTTTTTGACTAATAATATTACCACGTAAATCCCTAATGATGACATATTGAATATCCGGCTGGAGTGCTAGAGCATAAGCAAGAGGGTTAATTTCCTCAATTTTCAAATCCATTAGAGGCAGCCCTATAGCGGAGCCGACCGTATTTGCAACCGAGATTCCTTCTAACCGAAGGCCCTGTTCCAGTTCATCTGCTTCCTTCCAGAAATAAAAGCCGGTAAAAGACAGGATACCTGCTAAGCTCAGGACCATCATCCCCAGCCAGTACTGGAAAACAATAGTTTTGGTCCACTTCATTTGTTTTGTACCTCGTTCAGTTTTTTAAGCCACTGTTGATAATACTTAATCTGCTGATCACGGCCGTACTTCTCGGTGAGTTTTTCCCACTCCACGGCAGTTTTTTGGAGGGCTTCTTCGGGACTCAGCTGGTTAATCAAGGCCAAACCGAGATAACGGTCCAATATACTCATGTACTCCCATCCCCCGGGAATCATCAGATCAGCATTGGTATTGCGTAGACTCTCTTCTAAGGTTTGAATAAAATCATGGTATGTTTCCTTATCAGGAAAAGCTCCCGGCCCTTCAAGAGAAAAATGGCTTTTACGAAACGGGTCATTGATGGTATCTGTGCTGTTTACAGCCCTGGCACTGACTTCCGGTGATGTAACGTGCTCAATAACCTGCCAGGCCTTATCGGGGTCTGAACATTGTTTTGAAATAGCTAAGCACCTTCCGATCCAAACTCCTCCACGCGGGGTATCTTCTGTACTTCCGGGCACCAGGGCCCAACCTACCTTGCCCGCAACTTTGGACTGCCATTTTTTCCGGTCAAAGGAAAAGCGAGCTGTGTCGCTCCACTGAACCACCATGGCCACTTTTCCCTGCAGAAAGACGTTGTTCAAATCAACCCAATTATACATAGCATTTGGAGGAACTGCCCCGCAGGTCTGCAGAGCCAGCCAATCCTTAAGAACTTTTACGCCTAAATCTCCGTTAATTAAAGGCCTCATATTCTCGTCAAAAAACGAACCGCCCTCGGCAAGAAAACGCTCTGCAAACCAAATATAACGTTTGGCATCTCCATTAAAAGTTGCAGTCCCGTAAATATCTATATTCCCATCGCCGTCCAGGTCTCTTGTCAGAAAACGTGCTATTCGGTCGTATTCCTCCCAGGTCTCAGGAGGATTTAATTCTTCCCCGTAAAGTTCTTGATATTCTCTATTAAATTTTTGAAAAAGATCTTTTCTGTAAAAGAGCAGATGAGCATCTCCATCCTAAACCATCCCGTAAACGTGCTTGTCGTATTGCATGTAAAGCTTCCGGTATATGGGAATTATATCCTCAATGTCTTTATCCTCGGAGGTATAACGGTCCAAAGGGAGGATCAAATCCTTTTCCACATAAGCAGGAATCTTCGCAGGAAATAAAATATAAATGTCATACGTTTCATCACTTGCAAACAGGAAATCTTCTAAATTATCTGATAACCATTCGGGATAATAATATTCTAAACGGACACCGTATTTTCGAGCTATAGCATCCTCCTCCATGCGTAATAGGGCCATAGCTTCTTCAGAATCCCCCACGACCTTTAGGACAGGAAGATTTTCATAGTCTTGGTTTTTATCCTTTTCCACATTTTCTGTATTCGAACAACCGCTTATCAGAAAACATAAAAGAAACAAAAAAATCCAAAGCCACACTTTTTACATTAAACCTTACCCCTTTTAGTGATTATACAATTGTTTTATATGCTCTAACCTTTTTATACTACATATTTTTTTCTATACCTTTTATGGAATTTACTTTTGAGGAATTTCTATTAATTAAGTCATTATTTGTCCTCGACAATTTAATACTTTTATCCACATAAACCCATAAAAATTTATCGTTTGTCCTAAAGTTAGAGTAAAGTTATTG
>DDHO01000082.1 GCA_002352935.1 Firmicutes bacterium UBA1874 | reverse complement strand
CACAAAAATGTTGACAGCCCCTGTATATATGAAAATCATTTCCACGGGTTCGTCGAATGGGTTGTAGAACCAATGAACAGCCCCGCGTGGAATGAACATAGTGTCTCCTTTGCCCATCTCCATCTCCGTGTCCCCAGCCCCACTCATTCCTCTGCCTGAAAGGATATAAATTACTTCTTCGGCATCCTTATGAATATGCTTCTTATGTACAGATGTTTTTGCCTCAAACCTACAGTGTGCAAAGGTTATATCTTCTGCACCTACAGTATCTTTATCTATTAGGACAACCCTTGTCGCATCGTCTAAATCCTTAATCGGCTCATTTCTACCATCCTTAAGAGTCATAAAATATTTGTTATTTTTATTCATATTTATTCACCTTTCCTTTCTTTTTGCCCCGCCTGTTGTCAATAAATATAATATTTTAGCAACATTCAGGGACTATTAATTATGACATTTTTTTACACACGTTTATATTCCTCCCTAAAGAGAAAATATTATTAACGTTTTTATAAAAGATGAATTCTGTATTTATTAAATATAATAAACAAACTGTGACATTAACATAATTACCCAATAAATAGCCTGTTGACAACTGGATACATTAGCCGTAAACTGTGTGTAATAAAATTTTATTATTGTTTCTAGGATTCCGCGATTAAACAATCGGACTGGTCCGAGAGAAACACCACAGATATCGTGTTCACGGAGGGACAAACGCCCGGGAGGTATTTAACTAATATCCCCAGGTTTTTTATTTTATCAACAAAAAGGAGCAACAATATGGCTTGGATCCATTTATTCATTGCCGCACTGTTTGAGGTAATCTGGGCAATCTTATTAAAACAAACCAATGGCTTTACTCGAATAGCACCTTCTATTCTAACTATTTCAGGAATGGCATTAAGTTTTTATTTTTTAGCAAACGCTACTAAGACCTTGCCAATCGGAACCGCTTATGCTGTCTGGACAGGAATAGGTGCAGTTGGTGTAGCTATCTTTGGAATAATATTTTTGGGTGAGCCTGTTAGTTTATACAGAATTATATTTCTGATGTTGATAATAGCTGGAGTCGTCGGTTTAAGATTCACTGGCTAATAAACTACCCTCTCCACCTGTCTGCAATTTAATTTGATTCTATATAGTACTCTTGAAAATAAACCCACAAACTAAACACATGTTGTTTCACTCTTTTTTCTGTTCAACATAATTTATGTGCCGCAAAAGATTCTCCACCTTCCACTTGCTTTTAATGACGCGGCTTTGCCGCGTCTATGTCCGTTATGGGAACGGAGTTCCCCTTATCCTGCATTACGAAAGTAGCACTAGCTGCACTCTGTTTTCTGTATTTCTCCCTTGTCACAGTGAACCTCTTTACTTATTTCTTCAGGGTAATGTTTAATCATATAATCATTAATTGCCACCCCCAAGTTCTCTAGCAGTTTCATAGCCATTTCTAATTTCACCCTTTCTTTTTGGGGTTTTTCTACAACCATATCTATTGTTTTAGATATGGCGGATAAGTTAATAACGCTCCTTTGAAGTATTTCTTCCACGGCCGTTGCTATCTGGTACCTGTACTTATCTTTCATTATTCCATACCTCCTTATTTTAATGGTTTGTTCTCTACCTTTAACTTGCCAATATAAAAATCGACATGCAGAAAACACTCCTTCCAGTTCCCGCTTTGTAATAAAAAAAAACGGGAGTAAACGGCTTTAACTATACCGCTGCTCCCGGACTTGTTACCAATAATTTTGACTCTATCCCCCACCTTCACTGGCGGAGGAAGGTCATTTCCGTATATACACAAATTAATCAGCTCCCAAATTATAAACTTTATATTCCTACAATATAAAAAATTCACTCGACACTCGAGTGTATATAATTAAACTTAAACATATTTTATTCACCTTTTAAAAAATCAACAAAGTCTTCTATTTCATCTTTAAGCTGAGCAAAAAGGTCATCTATATTTTCCACCAAGTTTTTCATTTTTTCAGGAGACAGAATAAAAGTATATATATTCCGGACTACATGCCTAAAACCTCTATACTCTTCAAGAAAATTACGAGTTTCTCTGGAAATAACAGCTGGTCTAATTTAATTAATTTCAATAGACATTTGCTTCAAAAGCTCTCTATGCCACGATTGGCCTTCTGGTTTTGTTCCGTCAACATTAACAGCAATTAATTCAAATATTTTCTCAAGCCCTGTATAAAAACTGTGCAGATTAAAAGCAACGCTATCTAGATAAAATTCATCGTTGGTATGTTTTGCACGCTCCCAGGCTTTTATAATTTTATCTTTTACTTGTTCTAGCTCACTAAGTTCTTCATTTATTCTCCCTGCTATAGTTAAGTTTTTTAAAGTCATATTTCTATACCTTCATCCTCAATAGTTTTTCGGAGCGAGTTTTTACAATCATCAATATCAATTAAGTCAATCTTAAATTCTTCATCAAAATCAGCTACAGCTGCAACTGCTGCATAAAATTTATGAGCAGGAATCCCTAATGCTGCTAAGTCAATATCAGACCACTTATTAAATCTAGTTTTATTTGTTAACGAACCAAATACAAATACTTTTTCTGCTCCAAATTTGTCTTTCAATATACCTGAAGCTATTTTAGCCGTATTCCATGCTTTTTGGTATTTTTCGGATATTAGGGTATCTGTTTTTTCTTTTTTGGAAAATGTCAGTGGGTATTTCTTAATAAATGATTCTTCACTATCTTTTAATTCTTTCAAAAACACCACCCCTATAGATTGATTATAAAATACTTTAGTGTCTTATAAAATTGCTTTTCTTAATTTTTCTTTGTCATGTTCTAAATCTAATGCATTTTTCTGTGGCAATTAGGACATAAAGCTACAGTATTCTCAATACTATCTTCTCCACCTCTGGAAAGCCATACAATATGATGAGTTTCTAAAAAGGGAATTCCATCTTTATCAATAAAAGGGGCTAAGTTATTACACAATTGACAAATTCCGTTTGCTCTACGACGAGCATATTCAGCAACATAAGTATCTCTTTCATAGTTTTTGGTTATAACTTGCCTTGAACAAGCTTCTTTCTTTGCATATTTTGCTCGTTTTTTGAGTTCATCGTCAGCTAACTTGTTAACTCTTTTTCTTTGATGTTTAAGCTTGAGCTCTAATTTTTCCTTGGATATTGTAGGAATTGAATCTATAACTTTTAATGGAAATATCCAAACCCGAAGAGGCTCACCGTTTTCATCGGGTTGTTCCTCTTGATAAGGCTTATCAGCTAGTTTTACTTGTCCGATAAATGTATACTCTTTTGGTTTAAATACTTCAAATAAGAATACCTCTATACCTTTAACATCTGATTCTGCTAAAGTTTTATTTTGAGCTTTATTTATATCTTGATCCCCTTTAAGGCCCATTCCTGTATAGTGAAATATATTATCTATCCACTTGTCTTCATAAACTGATTTAAACGGATTGGAAATAATAATCAAAGTATTAGTTTTTGTTGATCTTCTCATACCACCTTGAGGGCTACATTTAAAAATCTCCATGATTTTTTGATTATCAATAGTTTGCCCAGGTGTCAGCCCATGCTCAAAACTCAAATACCTTCACTCCTTAGTTTCCTAACAAAAGGTAAATCAGCTGGTGCAAAATCATACTTTATAAGTTCTTTAGGGTAAACCCATTTATATTCATTATGAACACTGGGAGATAACTGTCCTGACTTCCAATATGCCCAAAATCCTAAAAGACAAATTTCTGCATCTTTATAACAGTAAATGCTTTCTCCAAAAAATTCTCCTATTTCAGCAATTATCCCAAATTCTTCTAATAGTTCTCTTCTTAGGCATTGTTCGAACGTCTCTCCAGCTTCAACTTTACCTCCAGGAAACTCCCATTTATTCGCCAGTTTATCGCTTGAATTTCGTTTAGCAATAAAAACTTTCCCATTTTTTACTAATATTGCAGCGGTAACTCTTATCATAATATTTACTCCTGACTAAAAAGCATTATCATTTTTAACCTAATAATTATAATTGAACTTCTATTTCTTGATTCCTTCTATATATTTCCTGAACCTAGTTGTTTTAAAATGCAACTTAGAATTAACGGATACCTTGCTGTTAATATTTTACGTATGATAATATTAAGAAAATATCGCACTAGATTCTTACTAAGTAAATAAAAATCTAGCGAAAAAATTTATATCATTTTTTGTTTTTTTGCAGAATTAAGCGCGTATTCCATCGGCACCAGTAACACGAGGGTTCTAAGCGAGTACTTTTAAGCAACATAACTACCGCAAAATAAAGCATATTAAAATTTACTGCATTTTTCATAAATTCACAGCACTCCCCAAAGTAGAGAATAAAAAAGAGTACCAGCCTGGCTCAACATCCTTTTTTAAGAGTTCCTTCATCTTCATTATGAAGGAGCTTATTTTTTTTTGCAGCCAGCCAGCATTTCCAATTTTGTCCGCAGGATCTTCTTGCATCTTTTTTTGTATTTTTTATTTTTTGTTCTTTTAAATATTATTTAACGTGCTGTATACTACAATTGAGTTTGATATTTTAAAGAGGGTGAAAATATGGAATTCGTCCAGCCGATCAGGGACTTAAAGAAAATTAACGCCATGAAGAAAGTGCTCCTGGCAGGGAAGCATGGACCGAGAAACCACTTGATGTTTGTGCTTGGTATAAACTCCGGGCTCAGGATCAGCGACCTTTTGAAATTGAAATTCGAACATATTTTGACCCCCAAACAAAAAATAAGGGACTTTTTAGCTATCCGGGAGAAAAAAACAGGCAAGTATAAAATGTTTCCCTTAAATAAGTCAACCGCAGGGGCTATTAAGATTTATCTCCAGACTTTAAAGAACGTAGAAATGGATGATTACCTTTTTAAATCGGCGAAAGGGAACAATAAGCCCATTTCTCGGACCCATGCCTGGAAAATATTAAACAGCGCGGCTAAAGACGTGGGTATTAAAGAGCGGATCGGGAGCCATTCTTTGAGAAAAACTTTTGGCTACCATGCTTATAAAGCTGGGGTAGACATTTCCCGGCTGCAGTATATCTTCAACCATTCAGCACCTTCTTTAACGCTAAGGTATATAGGTATAACCCAGGACGATATAGATGATGTCTACATTAGCTTGAACTTGTAGCTTCAATCATCTTAATTTTATTTTGGGTTTTTAAGTATACAATATACATCTCATTTTTTAGGAAAGGGCTGATATTATGAAATTAATGAATAAGGTTATGTTAGGTCCCAAAAGTATTTTATTAAAAATTGCTTATCATATTTTATTAATTGAAGGAATTTTAATTTTAGATTTTTTTGTACCAACCTCCCTTGCTGCCTGTTATATATTTCCTATTATATTATCGGCTTTGCAGTTTTCGTCGGCTGTAAGCTTTGCTGTAGCTGCTACCAGTATTATATTTGCAATTCTGGGCGATGAACTGTATCACACAACCAACGAACTAATTCTGCGATATATAATCATATCTGCCTCTTTTTTCTTTATAAGCTGGGCTGCTTCCAGTACCCGCAGTTATTTTGATGAATTAATGGAAAGTAATAAACAGTTGGAAATCGAAAAGGAAAAAGAAAAAGAGCTGAGAAAAGAGATAATAGATACTTTAAGCATCGCTGTAGAAGCTAAAGACAAATACACCTTCGGCCATATCTACCAGGTTGTAAAATTATCGAAAAAAATAGCCCAAGAAATGAATTTGGATGAAGAGGAAATAGAATTCATATATAAAGCTGCCCTTCTCCATGACATTGGTAAAATCAGTATAGAAGAAAGTATTCTGCAAAAACCAATGGAACTTACTCCTAATGAAAGAAAAAAGATAGAAAAACATCCGGAAAAAGGGGCAGAATTCATAGCAAGAATACCTTCTCTAAAAAGTATTGTCCCAGCAATTAAGCACCACCATGAAAGGTGGGACGGCTACGGTTACCCCTATGGACTTAAAGGTAGGAATATTCCCTTTGCCGCAAGAATTATTGCTGTAGCAGACAGCTTCGAAGCCATGACTTCCGATAGGGCATATAGGAAAGGAATTAGCCCAAAAGAAGCCGTAAAGGAAATTGAAAGGAACAAAGGAAAACAATTTGACCCCGACATTGTGGAAGTATTTCTAAGGGTTATGGAAAAGGAAGGTGTAATAACAAAGAAAGATCTTCTTCTTTCTAAAGTTAACAATGCTCATGCTATTTGCTTTTACGACAGCAAAAACACAACAGGCCGAAAAGCTTACGAACTTATTACCGGATTAATGGACAGAAACTGGAAATTAATGACCTGCGTTAATGAAGTTGAAAGGCACGCATTAAAAAATAAGTTTAAAGAAGAAATTCTCGAAGGTAAGGTTAACTTGCCAACAGCCAGCGAATATATTTGGTACGGCGAAAGTCCGCAAACAGACCTGGCAAATAACCTTCACAAAATGCTCCAGGAAAACTCAAAATGAAGGATATGAAGGTCTTGCTATCATAGCTGACGGGGAATATGTAAGCAAAGAATATGGCTATAAGAATTTGCTGGAAATTGAGACTTTTGTAAATGATGCCATATCAGGAAAACCGGTGATAATAGTTTGTATGTACAATCTGGAACAGGTCGGCAGTGATTCTCGTGTAAACAAGTTGATTAAAAGCCATACGCATTTACTAAAAAATAATAAACTTTTAAACTTAGAAGAAGCGTTAAGCAGGGAAAATATTAATGAAGGTAACTTGCTAAAAGAGGTGGTATTATCTTAAAGGAATTTAATGTCTTGTATAATTCACTGCGTTTTAAAAATACGCTTCCTAAAGATTGATAAAAAGTCTTTTTTCTTTTTTATTTCGTTTTATTTCAAATAGATTATTATCAGCCTGTTTTAAAAATGTATTTATATACTAATATTAAAGTCTATTTCTGTTTTTATATTTCCAATTACCAGTAATAACCTATTAACAAAAGTTTTAGCTCCGCTAAAATCCGTATCAGGCAGAATAATAGCAAATTCCGCCCCCCGCCCCACCTGACGACTGTATCATTTACCCTTTTTTTCATTCCCTAATCATCAGACAAGAGAACCGTCCCTGCGTCTTTCCCCGCACCTCAAATATGGACAACAGGCAGTAGATAACCGTCCCCGTGTCTGCAGGTTTAGGTCAATTCAAACACTGATTATCTGTCCTTTGTTTAAACATATATTATATAATATAAATTACCCGGTGTTTAAGGCTATCGCATAGTGTCAATATACTGTAGGTGTAGGATTACAATACATGTGT
>DDHO01000024.1:60441-67123 GCA_002352935.1 Firmicutes bacterium UBA1874 | reverse complement strand
TACAGTATATTGACACTATGAAAGGGTGGGTTTTTTCTTGCCAAAAGCTTGACAATATGTTATACTGCTCTTTGCTAGTTGATTGGTTTTTGGGCGATTAGCTCAGCTGGGAGAGCACCTGCCTTACAAGCAGGGGGTCGTAGGTTCAAATCCTGCATCGCCCACCAATTTTTTCCCCTACCTCGGTAGGGGATTATATTTTTAATCTGCTTTTTAAGGGCTATCGAATTTTATTTTGGAGTTTTTTCATGAGTGAAGTTTTATCCAAGCGTTTGAAAGCAATAGCATCGCAGGTAAGACCGGGCGAAAAAGTTGCGGATATCGGGACCGGGCACGGTCTGCTACCGGTGTTTTTGATTAAAAAAAATATTGCTGCTTATGTTGTTGCTTCTGATCTTAATCCCGGACCTTTAAAAAGGGTTGTAGAACAAGTTAAAAATAGCATAGTAGCGGAGAGAGTGTCCGTCCGCGGGGGTTATGGTTTAGAAGTATTGAAACCGGGTGAAGTGGAAGTTATTATTCTTTCTGGAATAGGGGGAGAAAACATTTGCGAAATACTTGAAGCTTCCCCGGAAATATTAGCCCGGAATCCGCGACTGGTTCTGCAGCCAATGACATCCGTAAATAGAGTGCGTTTATGGCTCGCTGATAACGGGTGGTTAATTAACGATGAGGACCTTGTAGAAGAGGAAGGGAAATTCTATGAAATTATAGCAGCAGAAAAAGGTTCTATGTCACTAAACATTACTGAACTTGAAATTGGTCCCGTCTTGTTAATGAAAAAACATCCCATGCTTGTTCCGTTTCTAAAAAAAAAGATAAAGCATATGAGAAAGGTATTAACTATGTTGGGAAAAGCTAAAGGTGAGGAAGCGGAGCAAAAGAAAAAGGAAGTTGAAAATTCTCTT
The DNA here is from genome assembly GCA_002352935.1 of Firmicutes bacterium UBA1874. Taxonomy (GTDB): domain Bacteria; phylum Bacillota; class UBA1874; order UBA1874; family UBA1874; genus UBA1874. The sequence continues at coordinate 66,215 of DDHO01000024.1, read as the reverse complement.
CAAAAATTGGAGAAGGTGATTTCTTGGCTGTCCGATGCTCAGAAATTATAAAAGCCTTAGAAAAATTGGCTCCCGTTCGGCTTGCTGAAAAATGGGACAATGTTGGTCTTCTGCTTGGTGATCCGTCATGGGAAGTAAGCAGGGTTCTCCTGGCACTGGACGTTGATCATGAAGTAGTTCGAGAGGCGGCGGAAAAAGGTGTTCATCTTATAGTTTCTCACCATCCTTTAGTTATAGAGCCACTGGACCGGATACGTTTCGATACCCCTGTCGGGAGGGTGTTAAGGGAACTTATTTCTAAAAATATAATGGTTTATACGGCACACACAAATTTGGATCTTGCCCAGGGAGGTGTAAATGATGCCCTGGCGCAAGAGATTGGTCTGGCAGAAATAGATATATTAGAATTTAAGGAAACTAAGCATTTTTACAAGATAGTGGTGTTTGTACCAACAGGGTACGAAGAAAAAATTCGTGAAGCATTAGCACTGGCAGGAGCGGGGCATATTGGAAACTATTCCCACTGTGCCTTTTACTGCTCGGGAACAGGCAGTTTTAAGCCGTTAAAAGGTGCTGATCCCTTTATAGGTGAAGAGGACAAACTCCAGGAAGTTTCGGAGATCAGGCTGGAAACTATTGTGCCCGGTGATAAGCTGACGGAAGTTGTAAGAGCAATGTGTCAAGCTCATCCATATGAGGAAGTTGCCTATGATATTTACCCTCTGGAAAATAAAATAACTTCTTATGGCCTGGGTAGATTAGGGAGGCTTGAACCCCGGGCATCCCTTGAAGATTTTAAAGATATCGTCAGAAAAGCACTGAATGTGCGGGAAATAAAAATGGCAGGTAAAGAAAAGGCTTTGATTTCCAGGGTAGCTGTTTGTGGGGGTGCAGGAGGAGGCCTTATTAAAAGTGCGGCTTATCGTGGTGCAGACGTTTTTGTGACGGGAGATGTTAAGTACCATGAGGCGCAAGAGGCCCGCGCTTTGGGGTTAATGGTTTTGGACGCTGGGCACGACTACACTGAAAGACCTGTGCTGAAGGTCTTAAAGAGATATTTAGAACAGGAGTTTTGCGTAGAAGATATTCATGTGTTAATTTCAGGGATAGAAACTGACCCGTGGACCAAAGGTAGAGTTTAGCTCTACCTTTTTACTTTGGGATAAAGCTTTAGAGGAGGTAGGTGAATGGGTGCTTTACTAAAGAAACTGTGGAACCTTCAGGAGTTGAGACAAAAGCAGGCGAAACTGAAAGAGAGACTTCAAAAAAATGAAAAGATGGAAAATTTAAAGCTGGTGAAGAGGCAAAAAGAGTATTTAGAACAATCTATAAAGCTTATTAAAGAAAAATGTGAAAAATTACGTCAACGTTTAAGAAGCAGGGAGCTGGATTACAGCCAAAAGCAGGGTCTAATAAAAGATCTTTCCTCAAAACTTTACGGTGGCAAGGTCGCAAACCCCAAGGAACTTTCAAGCTTAGAACGAAAGCTGCAACGGACAAGAAAGGAGGTAGAAGAAATAGAGGAAGAGATAGTTAATTTGACTATTGAACAGGAAAAGCTCGAAGAAACGCTGGTTCGTGAGAACGAAAATCTTAAGGTATTAAAAATTAATTATAAAAATAAACTGAAAGAATATGACTGCTGGAAGGTTGAAATAGAAAAAAATATTCAGCGTCTAGCTAAAGAGGAACAAGAATTAATTAAGGAGATAGAACCCGAGGTTTACGGGGAATTCGAAAAATTGAAGTCCAAGTTTGGAAATTTTATAGTTGCCAAACTTGAAAGTGGAACATGTACGGGCTGCAATATGTTTATTTCTACCGGTTTGGTCGGACAGGCTGCAGGTAGGGACTTGGTAAAATGCGAAAATTGTGGTAGAATTTTGTATCGCAATCTGGCAGGGCCCGGAGAGGATTGAAAATGAACTACTCAAAAATTAAAATTTTTACAGATGGAGCTTCTCGCGGAAACCCCGGTGAAGCAGGTGGAGGAGTGGTAATAACCGATGAGAACGGCAGGACGATTGTAGAACAGAGCTGTTATTTGGGATGCAAAACCAACAATGCTGCCGAATATCTTGCCTTTATTCAAGGTTTAAAGCAAGGGTTAGCCATTGGTGCGGTTGAAGCTTCTGTTTATCTTGACAGCGAGCTCGTCGTTAAACAAATGAAAGGAAAGTATAAAGTAAGAAATGAGGGATTAAAACCTTTATATGAAACTGCACTAGAATTCAGCAGGAAATTCAAGCGTTTTACTATTTCGCATATACCGCGGGAGGAAAATAAGGGGGCGGATAAGCTCGCTAACAGAGCAATTGAAATGCATTCCTGTTAACAAATGTTGCACCTTGTAAAGGTTTATATAATCATGTTAAAATAATACTGAGACAATTGAGCAAACCGGGTGATCGCGGGTAAATATATTTTTATATGTTTACCTGAGGAAAGTCCGAGCTCCGCAGGGCAGGGTGCTGGGTAACGCCCAGTGGGGGTAACCCTAAGGAAAGTGCCACAGAAACAGACCGCCCAGCACTCAACAGCTTAAGCTAGTAAAAATATACGGAAACTTGAAGTTAATCCGGACATCCTTAGCTGCTGTCAAAACGTTCTAAATTAATATCTTAAGCTGTTGAGTGCTGGGTAAGGGTGGAAAGGTGAGGTAAGAGCTCACCAGCAGCCTTGGCGACTTGGCTGGCTAGGTAAACCCCACCTGGAGCAAGGCCGGAGTAGGGGAACAAAGAGTGGCCCGCTCTGTTCCCGGGTAAAGGCCGCTTGAGGTACCAGGCAACTGGTATCCCAGATAGATGATCACCCAAGACAGAACTCGGCTTATAGGTTTGGTCAATTTGTCTCTGTATTTTTTTAACCCTTTATAAAAGCTATTAGTCTATTGATAAACAATGATTTATTTTTTCTAATACTTAATATGTTCTAAAAAAAACGGATTTTTCTTGACTATTAAGAACTTTAAGGCTAAATTTAGGACATCTCGTCAAATTTTGGACTTGATCTTAGAGAAAGTTCTGGTATATTAAGCACGGCATTTAAAATCTTTTATTCTGAAGGGGGAGGTACTTATGGGAGAATTAATTGAAAAATACGTTGCAGTAGGAGTTCAGTACAATATTAAAGAACAGGAATTATCAGAAGCTGCAACACGAAGAAACTTAAAAAGAATGAAAGATTATTTTGAGTGGGCCTATGAGCAGTACAGCTACGGGTTTCCGGTAAAATTCGTTGCATTTCCCGAGTATGCGGCAAACGGGTACCATGCAAGCAATATGAGAGAAGCGGTAAAAGCTGTAGAAAGCATACCCGGCCCAATTACAGAGGAGATTTCAAGCTGGGCTAAGGAATACGATTGCTTTATTGCTTTCGGAATGGGCGAAAAATTACCCGAGTATCCCAAGGTGGCCTTTGATTCTGCTGTAATTATTGACGACAAAGGCGAAATATGCTTGGTTTACAGAAAGACCAACCCGTGGCTTCCGGATGAATTTTGGCCGAGTCCCCACGATTTAAAAGATTCTTGGGATTTTGAAAAGTACCCTTTATTTCCGGTAGCAAAAACTAGAATCGGCAATCTGGGTGCTTATATATGTAACGATGGTATGACACCAGAGCCTTGCAGACAGGTGGCTTTTAACGGGGCAGAGATTATGTATCATCCTGAGCTGCTCATGGACCCCTGGGTAATGCCTCCAATAGAATACTTTGAACTGCAGACCAGGTGGAACTCAGTCGTAAACATGTGTTACCACGTAGCTGTAAACGGTGCCTGGACACCTAATATAGCTCCTCCTTATGGTTCCATGGGTGGCAGTATGATAACGGATTACGAGGGTAGACTGCTGTCCGCTTGTCCTAAAGCCGCAGTTGAAGTATACTGCATGTCCATTATAGATGTTAAAGCGGTTAGAGACTACAGAATGACGATGCCTACTCATAACGGGCTGAACTCCTTTAAGGGAGATCTTTATGACTATTATAAGAGACCTGTAATGTATCCTTCTCACCCGGAAATTGCCGAAGACCCGGACTGGGATGCACTAAAATCTAGAGAAGCAGTAAAGAAAGCCATGAAGAGGTTCTGGGAGGATTATTATAAGGACGCTGTATGGTAGAGAAATCTTATTATAAAAGTAGTATAAAGTAAAATTTAGAGCTTTAAAATATTATTAAGTTAATGCAATTAAATACTTTTAAAAGAGTAACTGCGTTAGAGCGTGTGCAGTTTAAAAAGCGGGCGTTTTTTTGAAGAAAATATATGTATTCCGTTTACTAAAAATCTAATATTAGCTATATACGAGCATTGAAAAGTTAAATCATATCTGGTAATATAAAGCAGAATGAAGTTTTTGGGAGAGGAGGGAAAGTTTATGTCAAAGAAAAAGCTTTTAGCTCTGGGTCTGGTATTGCTCTTGTTATTAGGGGTATTTGCTGTAGGTTGCGGTGGAACTTCTGAGGAGACAACCGAACCGACAGAAGAAGAAGAGCAAACTACTGAAGAAGCAACCGAACAAACCGAAGAAGGAACTGAGGAAGCAACAGAAGAAGGAACTGAGGAAGCAACTGACGAAGGAACTGAAGAAACAACCGAAGAAACTACAGAAGAAACTGACGAGCAGGCGGAAGAACAATAATTTATTATAAAAAGGTAAAGAATCATTATATTTAGTACAATGAATAGATCGAAGGGGCCCTTCATTTAAAAAGGGGCCCTCAGTATAAAATAGTACATATATAACCTAATGTTACCACTGATTCCAGAAGTATTTAATAAAATACAATTATTGATTATGATATAATACTTAAATGCAAAAATAGAAGTCAAAAATTTTTAATTTTAGTTCTTAACAAGGGAGGGCTTTTATATGGCAGCGAGAGTCAATGTTGACGAATGTACCGGCTGTGGTCTTTGTGCTGAGGTCTGTCCGGAGGGGGCTATCACAATTAATGATGTAGCAGTTGTAGATGAAGAAGCATGTATAGACTGTGGCGCATGTGAAGAAGAATGTCCTAACGAGGCCATTGTTGTGGAATAAATTTCTACAGTTCACAACTGTCCGGTAAAAGCATTTAAAAAGAATGTATTAATTTTATGCCTTTTATATCTTTTGAGGTTGGAGTAAAAAGAAGGCAAGAGTACCTCCTTTTTATTAAGCCATTTAAAATTTTAAAAATTTTGAGACAATCAATAACCAATATATGGTATAATTAGTGCAGTTTCAAGAGTCCGGTCATCAAAAGGAGTTGGCATTTAGTGGCTTCATTTTTAGTATCCAGAGAAAACAAGTCCTCGAAAAAGTGGAAGGTAAATTTTATACTTCCGGTTACGGAGTACCAGAGAGCTTGTAAAAAAAGCACATTTTTAAATTACAGGTTCTGGTTTAGAAAGAGTAATTCCTAATCCGCCTCAGGGCGGTTTTTTTATTGTCGATTGGTTTAGCGAAGTCCAATACATATGTTTTTTCTTTTGTTACTGTTATAATATCTTTAAGTTATTTAATGACATCCAAATTTTTCAGTCCCTGAAAAAACTTTAGGAGGGCTGTCCCCATGTCGCGGTTTAAAGTTTTATACAATGGCCGGGTTGTAACCTCTGACAGTATTATAAATTCTGGAGAAATTGTTATTGAAGGAGCAATCGTTAGAGTTATCGGCACGGAGGGCACGGCACGGAACTTTTTTCTTAAAGAGAAAAAGAAATGTACCCCACCAGAAATCAAGTATATTAATGCCAATAGCTGCATTATTTCACCGGGTTTTATCGC
>DDHO01000024.1:42214-60228 GCA_002352935.1 Firmicutes bacterium UBA1874 | reverse complement strand
TATTTCACCGGGTTTTATCGACCTCCACGTCCACGGCGGAGGGGGAGCGGACTTTATGGATGCTTCTCCATCAGCTATACAGAGGATATTGGATACTCACTCGCATTACGGAACTACTTCACTCTTAGCTACTACACTTGCAGCGGACTGGTTTCTTTTACATGAAGTGGCCGAAAGATTAGAAAGATATGGCTCAGAGACGGAAGATGAAAGCTTTAGAAATGCTGCTGTTCTGGGATTACACCTGGAAGGCCCGTACTTAAACAAAGAGTATGCTGGAGCTCAACCGCTGGATTGTATAAAAAAGCCGCGGATAGAAGAAGTGGAATCTTTTATAGAGGAGCACGGTAACCTTGTGAAGATGGTAACGCTTGCCCCCGAACTTCCTGGAAGCGAAATCCTAATAGAGTACTTGAATAGCAAAGGGATAATAGTGGCTGCGGGGCATAGCGGAGCTAGTTGGGAAGATATAGCGAGGGCACGTGCAAAAGGGTTGAGCCATATAACGCATTTTTTCAATGCCATGCGTTGTCTTCATCATCGCGAACCGGGTTTAGTTGGAGCTGCACTTTTTTATGATGATCTGAGCCTGGAATTAATAGCTGACGGTTTTCACCTGTCACCGGATTTAGTGAAATTATTGTTTAAGTATGTAGACCATTCGCGCCTGGTTTTAGTCACGGATGCTATTCGGGCCTGCGACCAGCCCGGGGGTGAGTACACTTTGGGCACCCAAAAAATATATACACACGAAGAGGTGCCGCAATTCAAAAACGGAAAACTGGCAGGAAGCGTGCTTACTTTAAACAAAGCGCTGATAAATGTGATGAACTGGACAGGTTTAAGCTTCAGAGAAACTGTTAAAATGGTTACAATCAACCCGGCACGGGCTATAAAAATAGAAGAGAGAAAAGGGAGCCTTGAAACAGGAAAGGATGCGGATCTTCTAATTTTAGATAATGATTTTAATGTACTGCTTACTATGGTGAGGGGGGAGGTTGTATTTGACCGTTCCATTCTACCTTAAGAGACGCCCTGGTTTTTTGAGCCTGCACCAATAATAAGTATCGGGATTAAAGTGAGTTAAATTTGAAAAGCAGATTTTAAAAGGATTCTATCAAAATTTATAGAACCAAAAGAATAGCATCAGCCGGATATTATACAGTATTTACGAAATTAAAACTCCAATATTAGATGTAAGGAAGTGGAAAACATATGATCTGGGATAGAGAATATGAATGTATGGAACGGGATAAACTTCGGGACTTACAGCTGTGCAGATTAAAGGAAACTGTTTCTCGGGTTTATGAAAAGGTTCCTTATTATAAAAAGCTCTTTGACTCTCGTGGTCTGAAACCTTCTGATATTAAAAGTCTAAAGGACATATCAAAACTTCCTTTTACAACTAAAGAAGCCCTCAGGGAAAATTACCCTTACGGTCTGTTTGCTGTCCCCCTTAAGGAAGTTCTTGAAATCCATGCTTCATCCGGAACAACCGGAAAACCGACGGTAGTTGGATATACCAGAAAAGACCTCGAAGCATGGACCGAGTTAGTGGCCAGGATTGCAACTCTGGCCGGAGTGACTAGTAAAGATGTAGTTCAAGTTACTTTCGGCTACGGTTTGTTTACCGGGGCTTTTGGCCTCCATTTCGGCATGGATAGAATAGGGGCTACGGTTATACCCGCTTCGGTAGGTAATACAAGGCGCCAGATAATGCTTATGCAGGACTTTGGTACTACAGTTATAGTCGGGACCCCTTCTTACTGCCTGCACCTGGCGGAAGTAGCCCGTGAAATGGGCATTGATCCAGCAGACCTCAAGGTAAGACTGGGCTTATTTGGTTCCGAAACCTGGAGTGAAAGCATGCGCCAGCAGTTGGAAAAGGAATGGAATATCAAAGCAACTGATAACTACGGCTTAAGCGAGATTATTGGTCCGGGAGTGTCCGGGGAGTGTTTAGAATTTTCCGGGATGCATATCAATGAAGATCATTTTTTTGCTGAAGTTGTCGATCCGGAAACGGGAGAACCTTTAGAAGCTGGTGAGGAAGGGGAGCTTGTACTAACTTCTTTAACTAAAGAAGCATTACCACTGATACGCTACCGTACGCGGGATATTACGGTTTTAAACGATGAACCGTGTCCCTGCGGACGAACGACTGCCCGCATGAGAAAGGTGTGCGGACGCACCGATGATATGTTGATAGTTTCAGGGGTAAACGTTTTTCCATCCCAAATTGAAACGGTGATTATGAATATTGAAGGTCTTGCTCCGCATTACAGAATAATAATCAGTAAAAAGGGATTTCTTGATTATCTGGAAGTTCAGGTGGAACTTACCAGTGAATTTTTTCGCGGCCGCTTTAAGGACCTCAGTAAATTAGAAAAAGAAGTTAGGCAGGAACTTTCGAATGTATTGTGTGTGAAAGCCAAGGTTACGCTTTTGGAACCTTCTTCTCTAGAACGCAGCACCGGAAAAATTCAGCGAGTGATTGACAAGCGTCCCAGAGGAGCTTAATTTTTAATGCAGCTTGATTATTTTAAAATACCGGCACGCAGGCCGAAATAAGTAAAAGAATATGGCCCGTACCGGTACCGTATTGAATAAAAAACTTTATATTAAAGGTTAACAGCAGCATAATTGAGCAGTAAACACTTTAGTAATACTTCTTGCTTTCAAGGTGTTCCTGAACATAATTCAACGCTTCGCCGAACCGCTGAAAGTGAACAACTTCTCTTTCTCTTAAGAAACGAAGCGTATCTATTACGCCGGGGTCATCAGAAAGCCTGATTAAGTGTTCATAAGTTGCCCTTGCCTTTTGTTCTGCTGCCATGTCTTCATGGAGGTCAGCTATGGGATCTCCGTGGGCTTGAATATAGCTTGCTGTCCACGGATTGCCTACAGAATCTACAGGGAAAACGGCCTTATTTCTTATAGCATAAAATCCCCCTAAATCGGCTTCTTTTATCTGCTCCGGCGTAGCATCCTTTGTGAGCTTATAGATCATGGTACCTATAATTTCCCAGTGAGCCATTTCTTCAGTTCCTATATCAGTAAAAAGACCTTTAGCCCTATTGGTGGGCATAGTAAACCTCTGGGTCAGGTACCTGATAGCCGCTGACAGTTCACCGTCCGGACCGCCATACTGGGTAAAAAGATATTTGGCCATTCTAAGGTCCATCTTATCTACCCTAACAGGATATTCCAGTTTTTTTTCATATAACCACATCTACTCTTCCCTCCTTAACAAAAGCTATAATTTTTTATATTCAATTTCCCAGGGCCAGGGGCTGTCTATCCAGTTCCATTCCCCGGGTTCCGTTCTGTTAACGCTGAGCGAGTGGATCATGCCGTATTCATGCTGGTAATCCATGATCATACCGTGGTATTTCATTGCCAAATCATTGTAGATTCTTAAGGCCTCTTCGCAATCCGGGTGGGTGTCCAGATATAAATTAAGTTCAATCAGTACGAATTCAAGTTCCATAATTTCTATTAAAGCTTCATATTGCGGCCTTGACAACTGTTTATACATAAATAATGCACCTCCTCTTACCTTTCATAATAATAAGGTTTCCAGAGTTCAGGAAATAAAGTTCCTTTCATCAGGGCTTCCCGGGGAGGGTAAAGCTTATCTAATTTCTGCCATAAAACAAAAGCTTCTGCCAGCTCTACCCAGGGATAAATTTTATAGTTCGGATATTTATAAGACGAAGTGGTTTTATCAGCCTTGGATTTTAAATCTTGATCAACTGTTTCATTATTGTTGCGAGAAGGCTCTTCCGTTTCCTGAGAATTGTTGTGCGGTAAAACTCGTCTTCTGTTCATATTCGGTCCCCCTTTTTTAAAACTGGTTTTATTTTATAGTATGCAAATGTTTACCATCCTGTTTACAGTATTTTTAATAATGCTATTTCTGGATCGCAAGTTATTGAACTCCTTTAAACATAAATGCTAAAATTATGAAATAAAGTTATTAAGATATAAGAAAAAGGGAAAAATTAGCCGGTTTGTTGGTGGTGGAGCAGATATGTTGAAGAAAACAATTTGATAAAAAGGAATTAACAATAACGGGATAAAAAGAAAAATGTTCTATATATAATATTTTAAGTTTAAATTACTATGGGGTGGCGGGGAATGATCATACGTAAAAGCTTTAATCAGGAAATGGAAGCCTTAAAGCAAAGGCTTTTGAATATGGGTAGCTTTGTAGAAGAGGTAATTTCAAAAGCAATTAGGGCATTTGCAGAACTAAATTTAGAACAGGCTAGGGAAGTTGTTGCTTTTGACCAAGTGATTGATGAAATGGAGGAAGATATAGAAACTGACAGCCTGGGTTTAATTGCGACCCAGCAGCCAATGGCAAAAGACCTCAGGAGAATAACGGTGGCGCTCAAGATTGTGAACGATTTGGAACGAATGGCTGACTATGCTGTCAACATCGCCAGAGCTGTTCTGCGTATTAGCAAAAAACCGTACTACAAGCCTTTAGAGAAGCCTTTAGAGGATAATATAATTTATATGGCAGAAATTACTCGAAATACCGTAAAAATGGCATTGGACGCTTACTTATATGAAAGCGAGCATATAGCTAAAATGCTGGCCGGTGAGGATGAGAAGATAGATGATTTTTACGACAAGATATTTAGCGAATTATTGTCAAATAACAATAAATCACCTGAAAATATTCCACAATATACAGAAGTTCTTTATATTTGCAGTTGCCTAGAAAGAATAGCTGACCTGGCAACAAACATCGGTGAGGAAGTAATATATCTCAACAGCGGCGAACGAAAATCGTTAAATTAAGCCAAGGGCTGTTTCGATTGATAGAAATTCTGAAATATTAGTTTGTAATATAAAAAAGTATAAAATAATATGCACCAGTTTCCAACTTTTTGGGAGGACAATTTATGAAACGGAGAGTTCTTTTCCTTTGTACGGGCAATTCCTGCCGCAGCCAGATGGCGGAGGGTTTTGCCAAAAAATTAGGTAAGGACATTATCGAATGTTCCAGTGCGGGAACGTTGCCCCGTGGTTTGGACCCGCGGGCGGTTACAGTGATGAAAGAAAAGGGAATCGATATATCCGAACATTCATCCGATATGCTAACTGAAAAACATCTCCAAAATGCGGATGTAATTGTGACGCTTTGTGGTGAGGCCCGCGACGGGTGTCCGGTTCCCCCGGACGGAGTAAAAAAGCTGCACTGGGCACTGGAAGATCCTGCAAAATTGCACGGCGAAGGAGAGGAAACTATGGAAGCTTTTCGCAGGGTTCGCGATGAAATAGAAAGTTTGGTTAAGAAATTTCTAAAAGGAATGATCGCTAAATAAAAAATAAAATTTCAACGTGGAAATTTGCAGGGGGGTGATTGTGCTCTTGTACAAAGCGCGTTTTAAGATTTGGTTGGAAAATTTGGAAGGAAAAAGGGTCTTTGGAGACGGTCTCAAAGAACTCCTTGAAAAAATTGATTCCTTCGGTTCTATCAGCAGAGCGGCCGAAGAGATGCAGATGTCTTACCGGCAGGCGTGGGGGAAAATTAGGGAGGCCGAAAAACGTCTCAATACGCAGTTGTTGTGTTCACAAGTAGGTGGTGAATCAGGAGGGGGTACGGTACTCACGGAAGAGGCTCGTATTCTGGTCACCAGGTATAATAAATTTCGCTCCGAAGTAGAGGAAGCGGTAGAAAGGCTTTTTAAAAAGAATTTGCTGGCGAAATAGTTTTTTGCAAGCGTTATGCTTTTAAAAACATAACCATATTATATAATATTAAGGAGATAAAAAGTATGGATAAGAAGTTAACTAAAGTCTCTATCATTTTTTTGACGGTAATGTTGTTAATTTTTAACTTTGGTTGCGCTGCTGAAAAGCAGGGAGCCCCAAAAGAGTTAATTCTTGCAACTACTACCAGCACCCGGGACAGCGGCCTTTTAGACGAGCTGGTGCCAATGTTTGAAAGTAAAACGGGATACGATGTGAAAACGATTGCCGTGGGGACCGGTAACGCGCTGGCCATGGGTAGAAGGGGGGATGCCGATGTACTTTTCGTACATGCCCCCTCTGCTGAACAGGAACTCGTCGAGGAAGGTGTGGGGATTAATTATGAGCTGGTAATGCATAATGATTTTATTATTGTCGGACCTCCCGGAGACCCGGCAGGTATCAGGGGCCTGAGCACAGCGCCTGAAGCTTTTTCAAAGATAAAAAACTCGCCTTCTTTGTTTGTTTCCAGGGGTGACGATTCTGGCACACACAAAAAAGAAAAGAGTATTTGGGAGGAAGCGGGCATCCAACCGGGTGGGAATTATCAGGAAACGGGGTCAGGGATGGGGGAAACTCTGAGCATTGCTTCCGAAAAAGGTGCTTATACTCTTACCGACAGGGCGACATACCTGCGTAACCGGGAGCATTTAAACTTAGATATTTTGGTGGAAGGAGATCCGTTGCTTTTGAATATATACCATGTGATGCAGGTTAACCCGGAAAGATTCAGCCGAGTAAACGGCCCCGGGGGGGAGGCGTTTGTGGAATTTATGGTTTCTCCTGAAGTTCAAAGGAAGATAGGGGACTTTGGCGTTCAGGAGTTCGGGCAGCCTCTTTTCTTCCCGGATGCAGGGAAAAAGATGGAGGACTTATTAAAAATAAATTAATTACAGCTGTGCTGAAAATTTTGGGAGCCAAATTCTATTCAACCTTTGAGGGATCTAAAGATAAATTGGTATCTTATTGAAAGGAGAGGAGTTTTGGACCTTATTTGGGAAGGCCTCGAACAAGCGATAAAGCTTTATGCAGGGAGCGACCCGGAACTGTGGCAGATTACCTGGCTAACTTTAAAAGTTTCGGGAATGGGAACTCTGGTGAGTGCATTAATAGGTGTCCCACTGGGGACATATTTGGGACTGAAGGGATTTCGTGCGTTTAAGTTCTTGAATTTTCTGGCTATCAGTTTTATAAATACGGGTATGGGTCTGCCGCCGGTTGTAGTCGGTTTATGGGTCAGCCTGCTGTTATGGCGCTCGGGTCCTCTAGGAGCCTTGAACCTTATTTACACGCCTGCTGCTATAGTTATTGCCCAGGCCGTGATTGCAACGCCTCTTGTAACAGGTATAACTCTTGCAGCAGTAAAGCAGGTAGACCCTAAATTAAGACTGCAGATTTTGGCCTTGGGAGCTTCCCGCTGGCAGTACCTGCTTACTGTATATCGCGAGGCCCGCCTCGGCATTTTGGCAGCTGTGATTGCAGGGTTCGGCGGAGTAGTGTCCGAGGTCGGTGCTGCCAGCATGGTGGGAGGAAATGTTAAAGGAGACACCAGAGTGTTGACAACTGCCATCATGTTGCAGGTCTCAAGAGGGGAATTTCCCCTGGCTATTGCTCTCAGTCTAATTCTTCTCTCCCTTGCCTTTACTATTACTTTTATTCTGACGGTATTCCAACAACGAAAGAAAGAGGATATTGATGCACATGAATAAAAACTTTATCGAGCTGAGGGGCTTAAAAGTGGTTAAGAGCGGCAAAACTATTTTGGATGTAAAGCAGTTTTCTGTAAAAAAAGGGGAAGTTATGGCGGTAATAGGCCCTAATGGTGCCGGAAAAAGCACCCTGCTGAAAATACTGGGGCTTTTAGAAAAACCCCTGGAAGGGGTTTTTCTGCTTAACGGGGAAGCCGCGCGCGTTGGTGACTTAAAACTTCGGCGTCAAATTACCATGGTCTTTCAGGAAGCCTTGCTTCTGGATACTACGGTCAGAGCTAATTTATGTGCGGGACTGCGCTTCAGAAAGCTCCCTTCCAGGGAGATCAAAAAGCGTGTGATTGCGGTTTCAGAGAGGTTCAAAATAAAAAAACTGCTGCATCGCCCTGCTCGTAGCCTTTCCGGAGGAGAAGCCCAACGGGTTGTTTTGGCCCGGGCATTTGCGATAGAACCGCAGCTGCTGCTGCTTGATGAACCGTTTGCATCACTGGACCTTCCTGCCAGGACGAGCCTTCTAGAACAGCTGAAGGATGTGCTTAAGGAAACAAATGTCACTGCGGTGTTTGTTACCCATGACATGAATGAAATCCCTTACCTTGCAGATCGCCTGGTGGTTTTGAGCGGAGGAATACCCGCTCAAATTGGCTTGCCAGAAGATATTTTCTACCGGCCCGCTACAGAGGAAATCGCTTCTCTGGTTGGGGTGGACAATATTCTCAGCGGGCAAGTAGAAGGAAGGTGCGGGAAGCTGTCGCGTGTCAGGTTAGGTTCCCGCACAACGTTTTTTGTAAAGGGGTGCTTCGATAAAGGTCAGAGAATTAGCCTGCTCATCAGGGCTGAAGAAATTGAAATTTTAACAGGCTTCTTAAATATTTACAGTGCAAAAAATGATGACAATGTCTTTTACGGAACAATTAAAAAGGTAACTCCTTCCGGTTCCGCCTTTAAAATAACGCTGGACTGCGGTTTCCCCCTGGTGGTTAACGTTGCCAGAAAACTTGTGTTCGGCAGGGAATTAGCTAAGGGTAAAAAAGTGCGTGTTATGGTGCCGGTGGGGGCCATTCACGTACTGCCCGACAGGGGGAGCCTTTTGGGCGAACGGCAGGGAACGTTTCCCGGCGTAAAAGGTGTTACCTGTTAATGACAAATTCAGTATATTGGCCGGCAGGTTTTTCCCAGTCTAGTTCAACGTTAGTAATGTTTCCAACAGCATTATTTTCAAGACGTTTGAGGAGTTCCTTTAGTTGTTTCTCACTGCCTTCGGCTATGATCTCTACCCGTCCGTCTTCTAAATTACGCACGAACCCCGTGAGACCTAATGACTCGGCCTGGTTTTTTACAAAAAATCGCATACCTACACCCTGTACGAGACCGGAAAGGAATACATGCAGTCTTTTGTATTCTTGCATTATTACTCCTCCTTTAATGTTCCAGATGTTTAAATCAGGGAAAATTTCCTAACTTAAAAAGCAGGCGGAGTATCGGCTTACCCCCCTGCTTCTCACTTGCTTATTAAAAGGCGACACTTAATTTATCTATCCTGGTTGTAATTCTCTTTAAGCTGTTTGACTACTTCGGGGTCTGCAAGAGTACTGGTGTCTCCCATGGCACGCCCTTCCGCTATATCCCTTAAAAGACGGCGCATGATTTTTCCGCTTCTGGTTTTGGGTAATTCAGCAGTAAAGAAGATATCGTCCGGTTTGGCTACTGGTCCAATTATTTTACCCACATGCAGCCTAAGCTCTTGGACAAGTTCTTCAGAGCCTTCTACCCCATCTTTGAGGGTTACAAAGGCAGAAATAGCCTGGCCTTTTATATCATGGGACTTTCCTATAACAGCTGCTTCAGTCACCAAGTGATGTTCTACGAGTGCGCTTTCTACTTCCATGGTACTGATGCGGTGGCCCGAAACATTAATTACGTCGTCGATCCTTCCCAGAACCCAAATATAACCGTCGGAGTCTTTTTTGGCTCCATCTCCGGCAAAATAAAGAGACTTGAACCTTCCCCAGTAAGTATCTTTGTAACGTTCATCATCTCCATAAATTGTTCTGATCATACTTGGCCACGGTTTCTTAACAACTAAAAACCCTCCGCCTTCGTCAATGCTGTTTCCATTTTCATCTACTACATCGGCTATGACACCGGGGATGCCGCGGGTTGCGGAGCCGGGTTTAAGCGGTGTAATACCGGGAAGGGGAGATATCATATGAGCTCCCGTTTCCGTTTGCCACCAGGTATCTACAATAGGGCATTTTTCTGAGCCTATATAGCTGTAATACCACATCCATGCTTCGGGGTTAATCGGTTCGCCTACGGTTCCTAAAAGTCTAAGACTGCTGAGGTCATGCTTTTGGGGGTATGCTTCTCCCCAACGCATAAAGGTCCTTATGGCCGTAGGAGCAGTATAAAAGATAGTTACTGCATATTTTTCGATTATGTTCCAGAAGCGGTCCTTATCGGGATAGTCGGGAGTACCTTCGTACATAATTTCTGTAGCTCCGACCGAAAGGGGACCGTAAACTATATAACTATGACCTGTGACCCAACCAACGTCAGCAGTGCACCAGAACACATCTTCATCTTTCATATCAAATACCCATTTACAGGTAAGGTGGGTCTGAAGAAGGTAACCGCCTGTAGTATGCACGATACCTTTAGGTTTACCGGTAGTGCCGCTTGTGTAAAGTATAAATAAGGTGTCTTCCGCATCCATTATTTCCGGGGGGCAATCTGCAGATACCCCGGCAATAAGCTCGTGGTACCAGTAATCCCTGCCTTCCTTCATTTCAACCTCGGAATTAGTTCTTTTTACCACGATGCAGCTCTCTATACTGGGCGTTTCCTGTAAAGCTATATCGGCATTAGGTTTAAGCGGAGTAGCTTTCCCCCTGCGATAGCTTCCGTCCGCAGTTATAAGAACTTTGGCTTCGGCATCGTTAATGCGGTCCCGTAAAGAAGTAGCACTGAACCCGCCGAAAACAACGCTGTGAGGAGCACCCATTCGGGCGCATGCCAGCATGGCTATTGCTACTTCCGGAATCATGGGAAGGTAAATTGCAACGCGGTCACCTTTTTTAACTCCCTGTTTTTTAAGGACGTTGGCCATTTTACATACTTCTTTATAAAGGTCATAATAAGTAAAGACACGCCGGTCGCCGGGCTCGCCTTCCCACATGATAGCGACTTTGTTGCGCCTCCAGCTGTTTACATGGCGGTCCAGGCAGTTGACTGTAATATTTAATTTTCCTCCGGAAAACCACTTGGCAAAAGGAGGGTTCCATTCCAGAACCTTGTCCCATTTTTTAAACCATTCAAGTTCTTTTTCAGCATGTTTAGCCCAAAAACCTTCAGGATCCTTTTCTGCTTCTTGGTAAATTCCTGGATCTTTAATATTGGCGTTTTTCACAAACTCCTCCGGCGGATTGAAAACCCTTTTTTCTTCTAGAAGAGCTTCTAGTGCTTTTTCTTTAATGGCCAAACGATACTCCCCCTTTCTGGGAATTTTAATATTTTGAAAAATATTTAAGTACTAAAAATACAATCCTTTTAAAAATTCTGAATGTTACATTTTCTCTAAATAATAGAGGAATTTGATATAAAAGAAAACCTTTTTTCGGTGAAAGGTATTTATTTTAACTTAAAGCGTCAAATTAGCACAGTGAAAGGTTGAATATCATTTTAAAAAGAACTGGCTTTTGCTAAATTTTAGGACTTCAATTTAAATACGATCCTTTCCGGAGCAGGAAGTTCGATTTATTTGAAGAAAAATCATCTTTAAATTAAGGGTTCTTACTAAAAATTTCTCCGGGAGGAAAAGGGATGTCTTCTGGAAGCAAGGAATCCAGTGGGTTTGAATTGAGTGTATCGCCGGATAAGATGAAGGTTTTTCTCCGGATTATACCTGAAGAGGACCGGGACCTTGAAGGTGAAGGTGAACATGGGCCCGAGAAGTTGTATGAACTTATTTCCCTGGATGACGTTAGGGAAGCTTTAAATAAAAAAGGAATCGTGTTTGGCTGTGACTTAAAAACTCTGTCAGATCCTGCTGCTTTGGAGTTAGAGGAGGGGAAAATTGTCGTTGCCAGGGGGAAAAAACCTTCTCCGGGAAGAGATGCGGAATTTAGGTATCCATTTTTGGAACGGTTTTCAAAAATTACTGAGAAAGCGGATGACAGAGTAGATTTCAGGGAAAAAAGGAACGTGATTAGTGTTGACCCCGGAGAAATTTTAATAGAAAAGATACCTGCTGTGGCAGGAGAAAACGGAATAAATATTTTTGGCGAAGTTGTACGGCCGGCTTCGCCGCAGGATCCCCCTCTTAAAGCGGGCTTCGGGACGGAGCTAAACGAAAAGGGGAGCAAAATAATTGCAAAAATAAGCGGGCGGCCGGAAGTCTCCCGGAATTTTGCTGTTGTCTACCCTGTATATACCGTACCGGGAGACCTGGATGCCGGTATCGGGAATATTAATTTTAAAGGTGATGTCGTAATTCGCGGCAATGTGGCCGAAAACATGAAAATAAAGGCTACAGGAAAGGTGACAATATACGGTACTGTAGACCATGCAGAAATTTGGGCAGGAAAGGATGTTATAATTTACCAAAATCTTTTAGGAGGAAAAGTGCAGGCCGGAGGACAATGGATAATTATAAAAAAACTAGAAAAAGAACTGGAAACAATTTTTCAACAGATTGATAAACTTTACTTTGCTGTGAAGCAGCTGGAGGAACGTGCAAGTGAGAAAAAGAGGTCATATACGATCGGTAACCTTTTAAAATTACTTCTGGAAAAACAATACCCCCATTTTAGCAAACAGGTCCTGGATTTAATCCCCCGCATTGTCGAACTGGAAGAGCAACTTGATGTCGATGAGTTTCAAAAACTAAGATCCTTTCTGCAGGAAATGACAGAAAGTTTTTCGGGTTTGGGGCCCTTAAATCTTACAATAGATAAAATGGTAAGCTTTAGAAATAGTTTAACCGAGGAACTTATAAGGATCCGCAGTTTAAAGGAGAAGCTTGTTTCTGATAAAGGAGATATTACGGTCGGATACGTACAAAGTTCTCAACTTAATGCTTCCGGAAATGTTAACATAACGAAAAAGGGAAGCTACTATACCAATATTTATGCAAGTGGGGATGTGGTGGTTGACGGTTTTCCGGGAATCTTTAGAAACGGTGAAATAATAACTTCTCAGGGTAACGTGAAGGTAAGGGAACTGGGCAGCCCTTCAGAGGCGGATACGGTAATAGAGGTTTCTCCTCACCGGTCAGTTGTTGCCGATAAGGTTTACCCCGGCGTTATTATTAAAACGGGAGGAAAAATTGAAAGAATTAATAAGCTTCTTAAGAACGTCAGCTATTCCTGACCTTTATTTACAGAATTATAGACGCTTATTATTTTTTCTAAGGTAGGCATTTTGCCGCAGCTCATCTTCTGCTGATCGCAGTATCCTCGCATCGCACAGGGGTAGTCGATATCTTTAAAAAGGAGCGGTGATACTTCCCGGAGCTGCTTGAGCATTTCCCATGCCAGCAGGCGTATTTCTTTTTGAGCCCGGTTACAGAGGCGCAGCTTAAAAAAGTGCCTCAGTTCCCTCGCGTTCATGGTCATAAAGAAAACGGTCTGGGTGGCGTTGGTTAAAGCCATGCGGGCCTCTTCCGGTTCTATTTTATGCTCGATAAAAAAATTATACAGGTCCTGGACTTCTTTTTGGAACTTTTTCCATTTCAGGTTAGCTTCCGGTTGAGCTTTTATTTCCGGAGGGGTGTAGAAGGCAAACGAATCTTCAATACAATACCTCTGGGAACGCTGTGAAAAAGAGGCTATCCTGTGGCGGGTGAACATTTGGCTGATGATTCGTGCTACTTGGATTTTAAAAGTGAAGGCATTGTGTTCCAACACGGAGTGGTGACCGCTGCGGATACAAAAATTGATTACTTTTTCCGAAGGGGAAGCATCATAGCATAAAGCAGCTGCCTCCATGGCGATTTCATCTGCCTTAGGTGTCCAGTTGATCAGTTTTGCAAAAGGGTCCATAAGTACTTTTCCTTTCTGAAATATTTGGCTATATTTTAGTTTCACTGGGACTCCGTGTCAACTGTCTTAACTGAGTATTTTTAAGGAAATGGACAATATGTGTTTTTTTATGTTTTTAATAATTCCCCAGAAAGCTGCTATCCTTAAATGTCCGGGTTCGGAATAAAATATGGAAGGAACATTGATAATGAGAATTTTAGCTGTTTTTTTAGCACTTTTTCTGGCTTGTTCTGTTACAGGGAATGTACGGGCAGAGACGCTGTCTGTAGAAGGAAGGGCTGCAGTCCTAATGGATTGGAAAACAGGTAAAATACTGTATCAAAAAAATAGCAACGAACCGATGCCCCCGGCCAGCACAACGAAAATTTTAACTGCCCTAATAGCTCTTGAGAAAGCAGATCTGGAGGAGGTAATTACTGTAGGTAAAATGCCTCCCTTTGTAGAGGGCACCCGTGTCTATTTGGTGGAAGGTGAGAAGCACGTTCTAAAAGACCTCCTTTATGCCATGATGTTGAACTCCGGTAATGACGCTTCACTTGCTGTAGCGGAGCATGTGGGGGGAAGCGTGGAAGGTTTTTTAAAGCTTATGAATCAAAAGGCACAGGAACTGGGAGCTAAAAATAGCCGGTTTGCAAATCCTCATGGCCTTTCGGAGAAAGGACATCACAGCACCGCTTATGACCTTGCACTCATCACACGAAAGGCCTTGGAAAATAAGGAATTTAGAACTATAGTTGCAACCCGCACCTACCCCTGGAAAGGCAAAGAATGGAAGACTATTCTTGTAAATCAAAACAAGCTCCTTAAAGGAGGAGAGTACTCTTATGAAGGAGCAATAGGAGTCAAAACAGGGTATACCAGAGAAGCGGGCCAGTGCCTGGTTGCAGCTGCTCGAAGAGGAGAAACTACATACATTGCTGTGGTGCTGGACAGCAGGGGCAACCATATTTGGCAAGATGCGCGCAAACTGCTGGATTACGGTTTTAACAATTATAAAACTGAAGCGGTTATAAACAAGGGGGATAAAATAGGCGGGTTGGCCACCGAAGCAGGCAGGGTTGAACTGCAGGCTGCTAAAGATTTATACTGCCTGGTCCCTAAAAATGGCTACGAAGGACTTCCTTCGGTATATCTTAATCTCAAGAAAATCGAAAGCCCCCTTGCAGCTGGTTCGCCGGTGGGAACGTTGGTTTATGCCATGGGGGAAGATAAAATTGGAGAAGTCGACTTGGTTGCGGCTAATAATATAGCTTCAAATTCATTTAAAAAGTGGTGGATGATTATAAGCACGGCCCTCCTGATCGCTGTCGTTTCTGGGCGGGCTATTTCCTTTTTTAAAGAAAGGCGTAATAAAAAATATTTTGTCTACAGAAAAAATAGTTTTTTAAGATAGAATTTGCCCGGCTTAATGAACTTACTAGAGTATTAAAGGAGGATTTTACCATAATTCATGGAATTAATTATAGAAAAATATTAGGTTTTACCTCTAATTCGTGAGGAGGGTTTCCATTTGGAAGAAGAAAAAAGAGAAAACGGTGCTGAAGAGCAGCTGGTAGTATTTCAATTAGCGGGAGAAACTTATGGAATCGATATTTCAACAGTTCATGAAATTATTCGTATGCAGGCTATTACCGATGTGCCTCGCACCCCGGACTTTGTCGAAGGGGTAATAAATTTACGGGGAAGAATTGTCCCCGTCATCGACCTGCACAAGCGCTTTGGTTTGGTTTCCGGAGAAAAAGAGAAGGAAGACTCCAAAATAATGGTTGTCGAAGTAAACAATGTCATCGTGGGTATGATCGTGGATTCTGTTACCGAAGTACTGCGCCTGCCGACTAAAAATATTGAGCCCCCGCCGGCAGTAATTTCAACAGGTGTAGATGCTGCGTACCTGCGCGGCGTGGGTAAATGGAAAGACGATCTTATTATTCTGCTGAACCTCGATAAGATTTTTCAGAAAGAAGAACAAAAAGAGCTACAGGAAAGCATGGAAGAAGTGGAGGAGCTGGCGCAATGAATTCCGACTTTGATGTTTCCCAGTATCTAAATATGTTTTTGGATGAGGCAGAGGAGGAGCTCCAGGAATTGGAGGAAGGTATAGTCCTCCTGGAGCAGGAACAGCAGGACAAAGACCTGTTAAACCGTATTTTCCGGGCTGCCCACACTTTAAAAGGTTCGTCTGCTTCCATGGGTTTTGAAGACATGGCTACTTTAACGCACGATATGGAAAATGTCCTGGACCGGTTGCGGATGGGCAAGCTTACCCTTACGAAGGAAATAGTTGATTTGCTTTTGGAATGCCTTGACGCCCTGAAAATACTAAAGGAAAATATTACCAGCGGGGAAAAGAGGGAAGTTGATGTCGGGTCTCTCTCTGACCGCTTGAAGTTGGCTGCTTCCAGGGAAACGGGTGCTCCGGAAAAAGGCCCGAAAAGACCCGCCGCGCAGAGAAAGGGAGAAACCAAAAAAACGACTGCGGTAACCAACTCGGAAGTAGAAATAAATGAAGACATGCTACAGTTTACAGAAGTAGAAAAAAACGTAATTCAGGCAGCGGAAGTAAAAGGCTTTCAGGTGTACCACTTGGTTGTAAACCTGCAGCCGGATACGAAGATGAAGGCCGCCAGGGCCTATATTGTTTTCAATAACTTAAAAGACGTCGGAGAAGTGATCAAGACCGTTCCGTCAGCGGAGGATATAGAAGCCGAAAGGTTCGAAAACTCTTTTGAGCTTGTGCTGATAACGAACGAAGATGAGGACCGGATAAAAAATATTGTTAAGTCAGTTTCTGAAATCTCAACAGTTACCGTAAAAGACATAACCCTTCCGGCGGGTGCACAGGAAGAAAAAACCGGCAAAAAAGAGGTAACGGAGCAAGGAAAGGGCAATAAGACTGACGGGGATAAGGGCGATGCAGCCTTCCAAACCCGGCGTAAGTCAAACCAGACAGTAAGAGTTGACGTGCAGAGATTGGAGAATCTCATTAATCTTGTGGGAGAGCTGGTAATTGACCGTACCCGGCTGGCCGAGGTAAGCAGCGAACTTAAAAGTTCGCTGGGAACAAGTGAACTTTTAGAGACTATGGAAGAAGTTTCGGTCCATATAGGGCGAATTACGAGCGATTTGCAGGAAGAAATTATGAAGTCGCGTATGTTTCCTATAGAGCAGGTTTTTAACCGCTTCCCAAGAATGGTGCGCGACCTGGCCCGCAAAGCGGGTAAGGACATTGATTTTATTGTGGAAGGCAAGGAAACAGAGCTCGACCGCACGGTTATCGAAGAAGTAGGAGACCCGCTAATTCACCTGCTTCGGAACGCTATCGATCACGGTATTGAAAAACCCGAGGAGAGGAAGAAGCTCGGGAAGCCCCTTAAAGGAACGATTAAACTCAAAGCTTTCCACCAGGAAAATCAGATAGTTATTACGGTAGAAGATGATGGTAGGGGAATGGACCCGGAGGATATTAAAAAAAAGGCCCTGGAAAAGGGGCTCCTTTCAGAAGAAGCAGCTGCGCGTTTAAGCGACAGGGAAGCACTTCAGCTCATTTTCAGGGCTGGTTTTTCTACTGCGCGTAAGGTAAGCGATGTTTCGGGGCGCGGGGTAGGCATGGATATAGTAAAAAATCATCTGGAAAAAATAAACGGAATTATCGAAATTAGAACAGATAGGGGTAAAGGCACTAAATTTATTATTAGGCTTCCCCTCACTCTGGCAATAAATCGGTCTCTGCTTGTTTCTTCCGGCGGAAGGGTCTTTGCCTTCCCGCTTTCCAACGTTGTAGAAATCGTCCATTTGGAGCGCGGGACGGTTAAGGAAATACAGAAACGGGAAGTTACGGTAGTGCGTGGAGAAGTGCTGCCTTTATACTGGCTGAATTCTGTCCTCGGCCTGGATTCCGGTTCCAGGTGGGCTGAAGAAAAAGTGCCGGTTGTCATCGTAGGCATTTCGGAGAAACGATTGGGTTTTGTCGTAGATGAACTGTTGGGAGAACAGGAAATTGTAATCAAATCTCTCGGGGAATTTATAGGCCAGGTTCCCGGACTGGCAGGCGCCACGATTATGGGAGACGGAAAAGTTGCTTTGATTTTAGATGTGCGGGGTTTGATAGACCAGTCAAGCGGAGAAGAAAGTCATGAATATGCCAGTTAAAGTATTGGTTGTTGATGATTCTGCTTTCATGCGCCGCATGCTCACTAATATGCTGGAAAAGGACCGGGGCATTAAAGTAGTGGGCTTTGCACGTAATGGAGAAGAGGCCCTGGATAAAATTTCGCGACTGCGCCCCCATGTAGTTACTCTAGATGTAGAAATGCCCGGTATGGGCGGCATGGAAACATTAAAAAATATTATGAAGACCCATCCGCTTCCGGTATTAATGGTAAGTTCCGTTACGCTGGACGGGGCAGAAGCAACCATCCGCGCCCTTGAACTGGGCGCGGTTGACTTTGTAACCAAACCCTCACGGCCTGAAGACATGGAAATAATGAGCCGGGAGCTG
>DDHO01000024.1:38965-41985 GCA_002352935.1 Firmicutes bacterium UBA1874 | reverse complement strand
GAGCCGGGAGCTGCCGCAAAAAGTAAAGATAGCAGCAGGGATCAAGCTGCGCAAGCTTCATGATAGTTTTCAGGTTAAGAAATTTACTAAAAAAGAAATTTTACCGCCCAAATTTCCTGAAGTGAGACAGGCAACGAAAATTGTGGCTATAGGAACCTCTACGGGTGGGCCTTCCGCTCTTTTTAAAGTTATAACTTCTCTGCCCGCCGGGTTTCCGGCGGGAATTATTATCGTTCAGCATATGCCGGTGGGCTTTACTGGACCGCTTGCGGACAGGATAAATAGAAACAGCAAGATCGAAGTAAAAGAAGCGGAGGAAGGGGATGTGGTATCCCCCGGATTGGCTTTAATTGCACCCGCCGGAAAACAGCTAAAGTTAAAATTGCGTCACGGGAAGGGAAAGGTCTTTCTTGATGATAAGGCCCCCTTTGAGACTTTGTTTAAACCCTCGGTAGACGTTACATTTCTTACCGTAGCCGAAACGTTTGGTTCTCAAAGCCTCGGAGTGATACTGACCGGTATGGGAAACGACGGGGTTAGAGGCTTAAGGGCTATTAAAGAAAAAAGAGGCTTTACAATGGCAGAAGATAAAAGTACTTGCATTGTTTTCGGTATGCCAAAATCAGCAATTGAAGCTGGGGTGGTCGATCGCGTAATTCCCCTGGGGCAAATGGGTAATGAAATTACCAGTTTCGTAATGAATAAAAGTTAAATTTTTGTCTTAAGTTTCTCTCCCTGCACTCCGAAGAAAATAATAAGAAAGTTATTAATGGTAAAAAAAGAAGGGAAGTTAAGGAAATGAAGATTAACAATCAGGGTACTGCACCTCCTGAGCGATCCTTCGATGTTTATAAAAAAAATAAGGAGGCCGTTAGGCCTCTGCCTACAGAAAAGGCGCAGACAAACAAAAGTGACAAAATAGAACTTTCCCCGGAAGCCCGGGAATTAAGAAAGCTGCTGAATAAAAACCAGCCCCAGTTTATAAGGGAAGAACTGGTGCAAAAATTACGCGGGCTTATTGAAAAAGGTGAGTACCGGGTTCCTGCGGAGAAAATAGCCGAAAAAATTATCGAAGAAATATTTTCCGAACGGGGAGGAAGAACTCAAAATAATGAATGAATTATTCAGTTCGCTGAAAGCGCTGCTGTCCTCTGAAAATAAGGTCATTATTTCCCTTATAGGCCTCAGCGTGAAAGAAGAGAAGGCCCTGGTGAAAAACGATCCTCGAGCGCTGGTCGAGATAACCCGCCTGCAAAAACAAGATATTGGTAAGCTCGTAAGTCTAGAAGGTCGCCGTGCGGAAATCCAGCAGCAGTTAACCCGGCGTCTCCGCCTTGAAGAGGGCGCCCTGTTAAGGGACATACTTCCTTACGCAGGTGAGGAGAGGGATGAACTGATGCGGGTTTCCGAGGAACTGAAGAAAAACTATCAAAAGCTTCATGAACAAAACGCAATTAATAGGATGTTGCTCCGCCAGTCGCTGAATTATGTTAACCGCATTCTGCAGGTTTTACTGCCGGAAAGGGAAACTGTCTACAGCTCTACGGGCCGGGTGGAAACGTCCGGCGAGACTGCCCTTCTGAATAAATCTGTGTAGATTTAAAAGGCAAAAATTAAGGTGGTGAAAACTTTGTCTGGAACTTTTACGGGAATATATACTTCTCTAAGGGGAATACAGGCCCAGCAGAAAGCCTTACAAACTACTGCGCATAATGTAGCTAACGCTAACACTCCCGGTTTTACCCGCCAAAGAGCGGTTATGAGCACTTCACCTGCTTTACCGGTTCCTTCCATGAACAACCCGGGCGGGGCGGGGCAATACGGTACGGGAGTTCAAATAGATGAGATCGCCCGTATTAGAGATGAATTCCTGGATACGCAGCTACGTAAAGAAACAGGATCACTTGCCAGGTGGGAAGAGCGTTCGGGGTCCCTCGAAAGGGTAGAAGTATTATTTATGGAACCTTTGGACAGCGGGCTCAGCAGCATTTTAAACCAGTTTTGGTCCGGGTGGCAGGAACTGAGTAAAAATGCGGAAAATCCCCCTATCAGGACAACGGTAAAGGAAACCGCACAGGCCCTGGCAGAAGCCCTGAGGCACATTTATGAAGGGATGGAAAGCATACGAACCGATTTAAACCGCAAACTTGAGTTAAATATTAGCGAAATTAACGGCGATTCAGAGGGAAATATTGCTTCAAGGATAGTTGACCTGAACGAAAAAATTGCTGCTATTAAACTCTCCGGATTTCAACCCAACGATCTCATGGACCAAAGGGACCTCCTGCTGGACGAGCTCGCCCGATATACAAATTTCAACACTGTCAAAAACTACGACGGGACGGTAAACATTGAAATGGGATCCAGCGGTATAAGAGATTACACTAATTTAGTCGAGGGGCAGCTGTATGCCCTTAATATTACATTATCGGACACTAATACCAAGCTGAATGTTGGTTTCTTTGGCGGTGCTGATAACGCGGAAACAGCCGAAAATATTCGTCAGGCAGTTGAAAATGCGGCAGGTGAAGATTACAATGTCGTTTTTAACGACCCTGAAATTATCGTCGAAAAAAACGGCACGCCGGTTGCCTCTCTTGACTTATCTGACTTCGGCAGCAACCAGCCCCGGGAGGCGCTGGTTGTAGGCCGGCTTTTTACCAGGTGGAAGGTGTACGATAACGGGGAAGTGGTGTGGGCCAACGACGCACCCGTCGATCAAATCCAGAACGGTGAAATTCAGGGCATCCTGGAAGTCCGGGCTCAGGTTGAAGGGTATATGGATGAACTCGACCTTTTTGCCCGCAGCCTTATAAACAGAGTTAACGATTTGCACGTGTCGGGTTTTGACCTTAACGGAGATCCGGGGGGGATTTTTTTCAGCGGAAGCGGTGCTGCTTCTATTGCGGTTGCTATAGACGACGTGGCTAAAATTGCCGCATCAGCCGATGCGGCTGGCGGGCCCCGGGGGGGGGGGGGTTTCCCCCCCCCCCCCCCCTGTGGGGGGGGGGGGGCGGGGG
>DDHO01000024.1:20704-38807 GCA_002352935.1 Firmicutes bacterium UBA1874 | reverse complement strand
GACCAGCCGATGCGGCTGCCGGCCCCGGGGACGGGGCAAATGCCCTGGAAATAGCACAGCTGCGCGACCGCCTGCTGGAAAAGGCGGCGGGCCCGCCGGAAGAACTGGTTTTTCCAACTCCCCCCGGCGAGGGTGAAGTGAGCTTTGACGATTATTACAAAAACCTTATTTCGCAGCTGGGGGTAGAGTCCCATGAAGCACGTCGAATGGTGGACAACCAGGAGGCCCTGGTCGGGCAGTTGAGTGAAAAGAGGGATGCTACTGCTGGCGTATCTCTGGATGAAGAAATGGCCTATATGATACAGTACCAGCATGCTTACAACGCATCTGCCAGGATTATAAGCATTATGGATGAGATGCTTGATACCATTATCAACCGTATGTTCTAATATTCTAAGGAGGTTAAAAAATGCGTATTAACAACCGCATACTAGTGAACTCAGTACTTTCGGATTTAAATAAGAACATGGAGGACCTCCTTGAAGTCCAGAGACAGATGTCCTCCGGCAAGACAATTTCTCGACCTTCCGACAATCCTGTAACTATATCCCAGGTTTTAACCTATAAATCCGTTCTTCACGGACAGGAGCAATACATAAAAAACATGGAAGAAGCACGGGAATGGGTTGACACGTCAGAGCAGGCATTATCTTACGCTACGAATGTTATGCAGCGGGCACGTGAGCTGGCGATATACGGTTCAAACGATACCATGCCTCAAAGCTCCCGGGAGGCACTGGCTGCAGAAGTCGACCAGCTGCTGAAGGAAATGGTTGAGATTGCCAATACTTCTTACGGGGGCAGGTATGTTTTTGGAGGTACATCCACAAGTTCCCTCCCTTTTAGCCTGGCCTCGGGCAGCACGGTCAACTACAACGGCGATGACGGCAGGCTGGAATGGGAGATATCCTCCGGTGTTACCATTCCTGTTAATCTTCACGGTCAAGAAATTTTTGTTGATGCGGGGGTATTTCAATCAATTATTAATTTAAGAGACCGTTTGATTTCAGGAATTGAAATTGACAGAAGTATCGGCGAAATTGATGAAATCTTGGACGGTTTTTTGTCTCACAGGGCCGAACTCGGAGCTAAAAGCAAACGCCTGGAAATGTCCCTGGAAAGGGCCGAGGAATTTAACGTAAGTATTACCAAGCTTCTCTCGCACGAAGAAGACGTAGATTTGGCCGAGGTAGCCATGAATTTTAAACTCAGGGAAAATGCTTACCGGGCTGCCTTGATGACCGGTGCTCAAATAATCCAGCCGTCTCTTCTGGATTTTCTGCGTTGACAAAGGTATCGGAGGTTAAATGGAGCGGAAAAATTGCGCTTTTTCAACCCTGTCCGGTACTAATATTTAACGGCAGGCTTTATTATTTCCTGCATTACAGCCAAACCTCGGCTGCAGCCTGTGTTCATTTTATTACCAACTGGATACGTGAAGCTGCCACCAGACCATCAGTACGCTACCTGCATGTCAATACGCTCTCACCACGGCAGAAGCAGCTGCTTTTCTTCAACCAGTTTGTCCAGTACCTGCAGCAGATCTTCCAGGGATGCAGGAAGATTAATATTTAGACCTTATTACAGGGAGCGTGAATAAGATGCAAATAGTGACCGGGCGTTTCGGCAGGCTGGAGGTTTCTCCAGAAGAAGTCTTTTTTTTCCCCGAGGGGCTGCTCGGCTTCGAACAGCTGAGAAATTATATTTTTGTTGAGGTACAGGGGAATCCCGCTTTTAAGTGGTTGCAGTCATTAGAGGATGCAGAGGTGGCCTTCCTGTTAGTCGATCCCTTTCTCTTTGTCCCGGGATACGAAGTCAACCTGGGAGAAGGGGTCGAGCAGAAATTAAAAATCGGGAAAAGAGAAGAAGTGCTTGTGTATACTACGGTTACCATCCCGCGGGACAGGGGAGTGGAGGAAGCTACTACCAACCTTTTAGGGCCGATAATAGTGAACATCCGAAAACGATTGGGCCTGCAGCTGGTACTTGAAAACACCGTTTTTAAGACAAAATATAAACTTTTTTCTAGCAAAAAGCCCTGCCAGGCGGCAGGAGGAAGCTGACATGCTTGTTTTAACCCGTAAAGCAGGAGAAAGCATTCTTGTCGGGGACGACATTGAAATCGTGGTGGTTGAAGTTACAGGCGAAAAGATACGTATCGGTATTGAAGCACCTGAAAACATCGGGATTGTTAGGAAAGAACTGGTGGAAGCTGTTCGGGAGGAGAACGCGCAGGCTTCCCGGGTAGAAGCGGGGGCGGTCGAGGGGCTCCCCAAAATGTGGGATATGAAGGAAAAGAAAAAGTAAAAGTTACTTAAAAATAGTTAATTAATTTAACTCTAAAGTTATATTACTTTCTGCCGATGAACTTTATAAGAGAAAGAATAATCAGAAGACTTTTGTCCCCAAAAAGTGAAAAGTTTAAGTTACCATTAAAAGAGATGGGGGGTGCGCAAGGTGCGCGTAGAAGAAGTGGGGCAGGTCCAGCGTATTCCTAAATTGCCTCAAAGCCTCAGGGATACACACCAGCAGGAACCAGAAAACAGGAAAACGGGGCGGACCCTTCATATAAATGGCAGGGAAGAAAAATTTGTTAAGGAACAGGTCCTTGGGGAAAAAAAGGTAATTGAAGCTCTGGAAAAGGCATTCCGGGAAATAATGGGACCCAGGACAATGATCAAATTTTCTATACATGAAGGAACCAAAGAAATTATGGTAAAGGTGCTGAATGAAGAGACAGGAGAAGTCATCCGGGAAATTCCGCCGGAAAAAATTTTAGACTTGGTTGCAAAGATATGGGAATTAGCGGGCATTATCGTCGATGAACATATTTAATTTTGGCAAATTTTTTAAAATGTATGACAAACGTATATTCTGAGCATGAAGCCTTGGGGGTGTAAAGATTGGATGTGAGCAGCTACCTACGCATAGGCGGGTTGGCTTCCGGGATGGACATTGACTCTATAGTAAATGACCTTATGAAAGTAGAGCGCCTTCCCCTGGAAAAGCTGGAACAGGAAAAGCAGATCTGGGAATGGAAGAAAGAGGATTACCAGAAAATTAATTCTTCCTTAAACGAATTACGGGAAACAGTTTTTAATATGAAACTGGAAAGCACTTTCATGCAAAAAAAGGCCGTTTCATCGAACGAGGACGCAGTTTCGGTTCAGGCCAATTCAAATGCCGTTCCGGGTATCTATACGGTTACTGTCGACAGCCTTGCGGAAGGGGTCTTTAAAGGGAGCACTTCTTCTCTTGAGGACGAAACTGACGGTTCGGGCAATACGAAGACACTTTTTGAGCAGTTTCAGGCCGAATTTGAAAGCAGGGGTTATAACTCTGCCAGCAGTATTTCTTTCACGCTCAAGGGGACCCCCTTTTCTTTTAATATAGGGACAGACAGTATTTATACAGTAGTTTCTCAAATTAACGATTCCGATCTCGGAGTTACTGCCAGCTACGATAAAGAGCAAAACCGCTTTTTTCTCACCACTACAACCACAGGAAGCGCGGCTGAAATAACGGTCACCGGGGACAATGCGAATTTCCTTTCAAATGGGGCAGCAAACAGCAGCATGTTAAAACTAAATTTAGACGAAAATACAACCTACA
Organism: Firmicutes bacterium UBA1874; assembly: GCA_002352935.1. GTDB lineage: Bacteria > Bacillota > UBA1874 > UBA1874 > UBA1874 > UBA1874. The sequence goes on along the minus strand of DDHO01000024.1, from coordinate 35,195 downwards.
GCGGCAAGGATGCAATTTTTGATTTCGGTGACGCTCAGGGGCTGACATCTGCTTCCAATACGGTGATAATAAATGGGCTTACTTTGGAATTTAAGCAGGGGGGCACGGTCAGCAGCACCATTACGGTAAAAAACGATACCGAAGCAGTGCTGGAAACTATCAAGGGGTTTGTGGAACAGTACAACCAGGTACTGGGTGAGATTAACTGTGAATTTTATGAAAAGCGCAACCGCGATTACCCCCCTTTAACCGAGGTGCAGAGGAAAGAAATATCAGAAAGGGAAATCGAGCTCTGGGAAGAGAAGGCAAGGAGCGGCATGCTGTCCAATGACCGCATTTTATCCGGCATCATAAGCGACATGCGCAAGGCTTTGTATAGGACAGTGAAAGGGCTGGAAGGATATGATGACCTTTATGATATAGGGATTACCACCAAAAGTTATGAATACAGGGGTGAACTGCAGGTCGATGAAGACAAATTAAGATCAGCTCTTGAAAATGACTTCGAAAGCGTCATGGACCTGTTTACTAATCGGAGTTATATCTCCGGCGAAGAAGGAATCGCAGTGCAATTATATGATCAGATAGTCCGCGGTATCGAAAAGATCTCGGACGAGGCGGGAAGCACTTCCGGGTATTCTATGGTTGACAACAGTTTTATCGGGCGCAAACTTGAGAATATAGCTGAAAGAATGCAAGAATGGCAGGAACGCCTGGTTGTGATAGAAAACCGTTACTGGAACCAATTTGTAACTATGGAGAAAGCTATAGACCGTATAAATATGCAGGCAGCCTGGCTCGCGCAGCAGTTCGGCGGGGGGGCTTCCCTGCAGCGTTAAAGGAGAAGCACATTTGAAGAGAGACGAACAGCTGCACGTGTTGCTCACCAAAAGGTTAGAATTGATGAAGGAATATTACAAATTGACCCTCAGGCAAAAAGAACTTCTGGGAGAACCGGAGGGGTGGCAGGAGCTGGCAGAAATACTGGATAAAAAGGACGGGATAATTAACCTGATCGACGGCCTAGGGGGCTATTCCTCAGGAGTTACAGACAGCCGCTTTGAAGGTGAGGAAGCAAACGGCAGAGCACGTTATCTCCAGCAAGAATTCGAAAAACTGGCGGAAAAGGCACTGGAAGTTGAGCACCAATGCCGCCGGCGAATGAATAACTTTGCCAGCGAGTTGAAGAGCGGGTTGGAACTTATATGTAAGAAGAAGTCAGCACTAAACAGCTACTATGAACAGGTAAAACAGCACGGGGGCATATTTATCGATAGAAAGAAATAAGAAAGGTGTGCCATGAAAATACCGGGGGTAGATCCTGCAATTCTGCAGCAGATCAAGAACCAAACCTTAAAACCTGAAGTACAGCAGTCCCAGCGGGCCGTGGTTTCTCGTGATAAAAAAGAGGAAAAGGGCAAAAAGGATTTTAAACGTCAACTAGGCCGGTCCGTAAAGAAGCTTAACGAGGCTGCGGGAGTGATGGAGAGCCCGCTGCGTTTTGAAACCGTGGAGAGAAACGGGCGCCTGGCGGTGAGGATCATCGACGGCTCTTCCAACAGCCTGGTGCGGGAAGTACCGCCAGAAAGGGTCCTGGAAATTGCGGAAAAAATGCAGAAGCTGCTGGGTCTGCTCGTAGATGAACTTATTTAGCTAGGTTTAGGAGGAGGAAAAATGCATTTAAATACTTCGGAGGCTTATAAAGCTTACCAGCAGAATCAGGTGGAAGGCCAGCCACAGGAAAAATTAGTACTGATGCTTTATGAAGGAGCGGTCCGTTTTTTAAATTTATCCCTCCAGGCTTTAGAAAAAAAAGACATGGAAAAAGCCCATCATAATATCTTAAAGGCCGAGAGCATTATTCTTGAGCTCTGGAGCACTCTTAATATGGAAGCAGGGGAGCTGGCGTTGAATTTTTCAGCCCTTTACGAATATATGAACAGGCGTTTGATCGAGGGCAACGTGCAAAAAGATAAAGGGCCGTTGCTTGAGGTCAGGGGAATGCTGCAGGAGCTCAAGGACGCCTGGAAGGAAGCTCTGAAAAAATTATAGGTTACCGTAAACTTTGTATCGGGTACAGGTTTTTGACTTAAACCAGCCGGTAAAAGGGCTGGTTTATGTGTTTCAAATTGGCAAGTCGAAAATTATATTTTATTTTATTAATGAGTTTGAAGCATAGATAGCAGGGTATCTTCACAAAGTGTCAACGATAATTCCGGTTAAGAATCTCAAAAATCAAACTTTCTTTTTTAAGGCCAAAATTTAGTGAAAAATCGGGGAACGAAGCTAAAGTTATTATCATGGCAGACCGATGTAACTAGTAAACAAAGTATTGGGCTGACAATATCTTAAATGGGGGTGATTACCAAATAAAGTAGTTTATATTAACAAAGTAATTAGGACTTTGGCGGGGAGGCAGGGAAGCCTCCTGCAAAAAACAAACTAAGGAAGGTGAAATTTTTATGAGGATTAACCACAATATTGCGGCTTTGAATACTTACCGCCAGCTGACCATCAACAACACAGTCCAGCAGAAATCCCTGCAAAAGCTGTCTTCAGGGTTCCGCATCAACAGCGCCGCGGATGACGCGGCAGGTCTGGCCATTTCGGAAAAAATGCGCGGTCAAATCCGTGGCCTGGAAATGGCTTCCAAGAACGCCCAGGACGGCATTTCGCTCATTCAAACCGCCGAGGGTGCATTGAACGAGACCCACAGCATTTTACAGCGTATGCGCGAGCTGGCTGTTCAGGCAGCAAGTGACACCAACACGGCTGACGACAGGGCAGAGATTCAAAAAGAAATTGACCAGCTCATATCAGAGATTGATAGGATAGGAAACAATACTGAATTTAACACTAAAAAGCTGCTCAATGGAAGCGCGACAATAAGCGCAACTGTATCCGATACCGATGCGGGAGACGCTGACTTGATTACCATACTGGGCGGCACCGGTGATACCAAGGTCGGTTCGAGTATAACAATTGACACCAACACTTTAGCGACGGCAGACACAGCAACCTCAGTAAACGCTGGCCTTACTGAGAGCACGGCCTTTGCCGCCGCTTCCACGATAACGATTAACGGGGTCTCCTTCAGCTTCACCACCAGCGAAACTTATGGCGACGCGATTGAAACAATAAACAATGCCGGGTTAGGTGCTACCGCTTCGATTGACGCGTCCGGCAATTTTGTTATTGAGTCCGATGTTGTTGGAAGCGCATCGGAGCTGTCAATCTCTGGTTTAGGCGGAGATTTTGCAGCTGCAGGGGCAATTGATCTTTCAGGTGGAGTAACAGAAGGTGCAGACGCGACGGTCACATTAACTAGCGGTGAAGCATATTCGTCTAAAGGCAACATTATAACTATTGAGAGCGGCGATGCTAAAGGGTTGCAGTTTGAACTGAGCGGCACGCTGGATCCTACTGCTGATACCACGGTCACCGTCAATGAAAACGGCGGGCTGTTCATGCATATTGGCGCAAATAAAGATCAAAATATGTACATTAGTTTTTCCGACATGCGTGCGGAAGCGCTCGGCGTCAGCGGTATTGACGTTACATCCAAAACTAACGCTAACAGTGCCATCACGACAATAAACGATGCCATCCAGGAAGTGTCAGCGGAAAGGGCCAAGATGGGCGCATTCCAAAACCGCTTAGAGCACACCATAAACAACTTGGGGACATCTGCCGAGAACCTCACCGCAGCCGAGTCCCGTATCCGCGACGTTGATATGGCCAAGGAAATGATGGAGTTTACCAAGACAAGCATTCTCTCCCAGGCTGCCCAGGCGATGCTGGCACAGGCCAACCAGCTTCCCCAGGGCGTGCTGCAGCTGCTGCGGTAATATTTATGAAACGGCAAAGAGGCCTCGGACTCGTCCCGGGGTCTCTTTTTTGCTAACGAAATTATTATTTTTATATTTAGTGAAAAAATGCAGGTCTCACTACTATACGTTCGTTTTAAAAACTTTTGGAAGGAAATAGCTTATTACAGCTCGAAGGTTTTTATCAGGGATTTGTCTTTATTTAAAAGAAGAACAACAGAAAAGCCAACAGGCTCGATATGACTAAAAATAAGCTGGTGATTAATATGAGCAAGGCCCCCCTCTGGTTGATTTTCGCATGCACCTCGGTCCTCCCTGGGTGCCGACCGACAGGAGGTTGCACGAAAGGGAAGACATCCTTGCGTATTTGAGGGCTTTAGTCGATGTTATGGACAAAGCGAAGATTGACTTAGCATTAATCGTACTTTTGGATGAAGACTGGTTCCGTACCGGAGCGGGCGAAAACTTATTTAAAATTTGTCGTGCGCAGCCCTGGAAAGAACGCCTGTATTTTTGTGCCATGTTTGACATTTTCCGCAGTTTTGAGACGGATGAAATTTTAGAATGCGTTTCAAGAGCGCATTCTTTGGGCGTTAAAGCGGTTAAAATACACCCGGTTATACAGCGTATTACGAGGCAGGACTTTGCAAAGATACTTTCTTTGGCAAAAAAAGCGGAAGAACTGGGTATGTTCCTGGTTATTTACTCGTTCAGCGATAACCTGAATTGCTACGACAACACCGGGTTAGAAATTATTTCTTATCTTGCTGCCAGGACGAAAGTCCCCCTTGTTGTTGCGCATGCCGGGGGGATCGATTTTTCCAGGGCTGTGTTCCTGGCAAGGAAATTCCCCCAGATATTGATCGAATTATCTTATTTTATAAAATTAAATGATGTGCTTAATTTAAAAAGCCTCGTTCTTTGGGCCATCGAGAGTCTGGGGGCGGAAAGGTTAGTTTATGCTTCCGACCACCCCTATATAGAGGCCGCAAGTTGTAAGAGGCTGGTCTTGGAAATGCTGGAGAGTATTAAACTTGATAAAGGTGAAATATCCATGATCATGGGCGAGAACGCCCTTAAACTGTTGAAGGTAAACGATTAATAAGGATAAATAATAGAACCGGGTAATACCCGGGGACAAAATACCGCGATTTTCAGGTTATTAACGAAAAAATAGGATCATATTTGGGAAAAAGAAAATAAAATTTTTAGGAAGCCAATCCGCAAGTAAAGGCCAGTTTTAAATAATAAATGTTTACGCTAAATTAAAATAAGGTTGTCTGCACATGTACAGCCCTCGGGGGCTGTTAATTTTTTAGCAGCCTAAAATAAATAAAAAAAATGTATCAGCTATTTTCTAATTTAGGAAAACTTTGCAGGAATCGCTATTTTTTTGTAGAACAAAAAAGAAATTATTAGTAATATGTAAAAAAATTTCTATATGACTATGGAAAAAAGTAGATTTTTGAAAAAGGCAAACTTTCCGAAAGGTGAGGGCGCAAAGCCATGGGTCTAAAACATTTGTCATGACTGCCAGGTTGCCAAAAGTTTTTTTATTTCTTTATATGGTAAATTATGGTTCCCAAATAAGAATTAAGTAGCTTAAAGCTTTTAATTAATTTTTTGCCTATTTGTAAGGCGTAAAAAAGAACGGAGGAGGAGAGATGGATCTTTTTTCAAACAGCAGGACTTTTCAACTTTTGGAGAGTGCGCTAGATGCCGCTTCCCTGAGGCAGAAGACGATAGCGCAAAATGTGGCCAATATCAACACCCCGGGTTTTAAAAGGTCGGAAGTGGTTTTTGAGGAGAAGTTGCAGGAAATATTGGGGAAAAAGCATCGGATTAACCTGGTAAGGACGCACCCCCGGCACATGCCCTTAAATGATGAACGGAATATAGAACCCGAGATTAAGGAAGACAGGCACACCTCTATAACCAGGGACGGAAACAACGTGGATTGGGAGAGGGAAATGGTTCAACTTGCGGCCAACAGTTTGTATTACAGCACGGCCAGCCTTTTGGTGGGACGTAAGTTTTCGGGAATGCAGCGCATTATTTCCTCGGGGGGTAGATGATTATGCGGATTTTTGATTCTTTTAATATCAGCGCTTCGGCTCTCACTGCTGAACGTCTGAAGCTGGATATCATTGCAAACAATCTCGCCAATATTAATACTACCCGAACGCCCGGAGGAGGACCTTACAGGGCAAAAGAAGCGGTGTTCCGGGAAAGGCTTCGTGAGGCAGTGGAGGGTCAAAAATTTCGCGGCTATGGAGTCCGCGTGGCCGGAATTATCGAAGATAAATCTCCGGGACGGCTGGTATACGACCCCGATCATCCCGATGCCGATGGACGGGGATTCGTTACGTACCCCAATATAAACGTGGTTAAAGAGATGACCAGCATGATTGCAGCTACCCGGTCGTATGAGGCCAATGTAACTGTCCTGGAAGCTGCCAAAGATATGGCTATGAGAGCACTGCAGATCGGACGTGAATAGGAGGTGTATTAAAAATGAAAGTATCACTGCTGGCGCCTGAACCGCTAAAATTGCCGGGGAGCATAAATGGGGGCGAAAGTGTAAGCAGCGGGGACGAAAAGGCCGGCTTCGGGAAACTGCTGCTCGATAAATTAAATGAGGTTAACCAGCTGCAGAGAAAAGCGGATACCATAACTGAAAATTTTTTGGCCGGCCAAAATGTAGATCTTCATGAGGTTATGATCGCTGTTGAAAAAGCCAGCCTGGCAATGCAGATGACTCTGGAAGTCCGAAATAAACTGCTGGAAGCCTATCAGCATATATCCAATATGCAGATATAAAGAATGCTTGGTAGTGGGGTAGGTGAGGAGAGACTGCCTAAAAAATTAGGTTCCCGTTGGTCAGCTTTGTCAAGAGGGCAGAAATCAGCATTAATAGTTGCGGGTGTGTCGGTGATTGTAGCTGCTGTCTTATTCTCACACTGGTTGGGCAGGGTTAATTACAGGCCTCTATATACGGGGCTGGAAGCACAGCAGGCCAGTGCAGTTGTGAATAAGCTGCAGGAAAGCAACGTTCCCTACAAATTGGCCGACCAGGGAAGCACGATTTTAGTACCTGAAGACCAGGTCTATCAACTGCGGTTAGTGATGGCAGGTTCCGGCTTGCAGGTTACAGGCGGCAAAGGTTTTGAGCTTTTTGATGATAACAGGCTGGGAGTTACGGAGTTTGAAAGGCGCATAGATTATCAGAGAGCGCTCCAGGAGGAATTGCGCCGTACTATCGTACAGATGGATGAAGTCGAACAGGCAAGGGTCCACCTTGTCCTCCCCCAAGAAAGTATTTTTCTTGATCAGGAAAGGCATGCATCTGCCGCAGTAACTTTGAAATTAAACCCATTAGCCCGGCTGAACCCCGAGCAGGTTAAATCTATTATATACCTTCTTTCAGGCAGCGTGGAAAACCTGCCGCCGGAAAACGTGAAGGTGATTAATACCAATGGGGAAATACTCAGCCAGATGGTTTCACTGGGTGGAGAGGATACATTCGGAAGCCAACAAAGCCTGGAACAATTGAAGTTACAGCAGGAATTTGAAAAAAGCCTCGAATCGCGAATACAGCAAATGCTGGAAAGGATAATTGGACCGGGCAAAGCCGTGGCTATGGTTTCGGCGAATTTGGATTTTAACCGCCGGGAAGTGACCAGAATCGAATACGGGGACGAGGGAGTTGTCCGAAGCGAGGAAGTGTCGGAAACCCAGGAAAATACTACGGGCGGCTTGGCCGGTATGCAGGCCGGTGAGGTGGGACCGCCCGTTTATGCCACTACAGACGAAGGCATGAGTTCGGAAAGCACCAGTACGAAGACGATACGCAACTACGAGATCGACGAAACGCAGGAAAAAACGCTTTTTGCTCCCGGGCGCCTGGAAAGCATTTCCACTTCGGTTGCAGTAGACGGCCCTTTAAATGAAGAAGAAGTAAATCAAATAAGAGAAATAGTATCTGCTGCTACCGGTTACCAGGAGGGCCGCGACCAGATAAGCGTGATCAGCATGGCATTTGACCGCAGCTATATTGAAGAAACCGAGGAGGCAATGGAAGCAGCAGCGCAGAGGCAGCAGCGGGAGGAACGGCTCAAGAGGTATATAACTTGGGGACTGCAGGCTCTGGGGTTAATACTAGTTTTGGTGCTTGGCCTGTTTTTTATCCGGTGGCTGAAAAAAGTTTCCAGAGCAGAACTGGAGAATGGGAAGGAAGCCGCCCAGATGGATATGGCCGCTGTCGAGGAGTTTAAACCCGAACTTTCTTCCGGTGAACAAAAAAGGCGGGATATACAGGAAAAGGTCAGGGAAAAGGCGCAAAAAAAACCAGAAGAGACTGCGCAGCTTATTAAAACCTGGCTTGCAGAGGACTAGGGAGGGTCTAGGTTGCCCCAGTATAAACGTCTTTCAGGCTTGGAAAAAGCAGCTATATTTCTAATGACTTTGGGGCCTGAGCTTTCTTCGGCTGTTTTAAAGCAGCTGCCTGAAGAAGATATAGAAAAAGTAACTTATCAGATCGCAAATACTACCACAGTCAACCAGGAAGACAAAGAAACTGTTTTGGAAGAGTTTCTTTACATGTCTGAAGCCCAGGAATATCTCCTGCACGGGGGTATAAGGTACGCGCGTGATTTGTTGGAAAAGACTCTGGGCTCAGCGCGTGCTAATGAAATCATTAAGAAGCTTTCGGAAAGTTCTAAAATTAAGCCCTTTGCACTGGCGCGCAAGACCGATCCCAAACAGCTGGTGAATTTTATAAGCTACGAACACCCGCAGACGATAGCGCTTATTCTGTCCTACATGGAACCGCAGCAGGCCGCAGCGGTGTTAAGCTCTCTGCCCGAAAAGCAGAGAGCGGAAATCGCCAAAAGAATTGCTGTCATGGAACGTGCTTCCCCGGAAGTGATTAAAGAAGTGGAAAAAGTTCTGGAACAAAAGCTATCCACTCTGGTAGATCAAAATTTTACGGAGGCGGGAGGCATTAAAACTGTTGTCGATATACTGAACAGGGTAGACCGGAGTACAGAAAAAACCATACTGGAAACGCTGGAAATGGAAGATAAGGAACTGACGGAAGAAATACGCAAGCGCATGTTCGTGTTTGAAGATATTATCACACTGGATGATGCTTCCATTAGGAGGGTGCTGAGAGAGGTGGATAATAAAGAACTTGCACTAGCCCTCAAGGGATCCAGTAATGAAGTTGCAGATAAAATTTACCGCAATATGTCTCAAAGAGCGGGAGATATGCTCAAGGAGGAAATCGAATTCTTGGGTCCTACTCGCTTGAGAGAAGTTGAGGAGGCCCAGCAAAAGATTGTGCAGACTATCCGCAGGTTGGATGAAACCGGGGAGATTATCATAGCGCGGGGTGGCGAAGATGCAATTATCGTATAAAGTTATCAAAAGGCATTCATTTATTGAAGATTCTTCTCAGGAGATCGGGCTGCGCTCCGTACGGTTTCCGGGTAACGGTGAATCTTTTTCCGAACATGAAAACAGGCAGAAAATAGAAGACGAAGCACGGGCAATTTTAAAAGAAGCGCAGGATAAGGCCGCTTTAATTATTAGGGAAGCGGAAGACGAGAAAATTAGAGTATTGGAAGAAGCCCGGAGGCAAGGCCGGCGAGAGGGATATACAAAGGGTCTCGAGGAATCCGAAGCAATTAAAAAAGAGGCCCGGAAAATTTTAGAGGAGGCCAGGAAAGAGCGTGAGGAACTGCTTTTAAATTCTCGAGAAGAACTTCTGAACCTTGTGCTGCAAATAACCGGTGCAGTTATCCAGAGGCAGGTTGACGTTAACAAAGAAACGGTGGTTGATATAATTAAAATTGCTGTGGAAGAAGCGATAGGTAGAACTATTCGTATTAAAGTGGCCCCCGAAGAACTCGGCCAGGCCCGAAAATGCCGGGAGATCCTTCGGGAGGAACTTCCGGAAGAGTTTACTATCACTATCATAACGGACAAATCATTAAAACCGGGCGGCTGTATTGTAGAAACCGAAAAAAACCTGGTAGATGCAAGTATAGAAAGCAGGCTTGAGCAGGTCAGGGCAGCCTTGCGAGGTGTGGGAATTGCGGGCTGAATTAAATTTTACCGCTTATAAAAATGTGCTTCAGGGCAGGAAATTTATACGGGTGCTGGGAAAGGTGAGGCGCCTTGTAGGTTTTATCGTGGAAGTAGAAGGGCTAAAACTTTCTATAGGTGAGATTTGCGAAATTTTCCTCAATTCGGATGGGAGCAGCTGCATACGAGCGGAGGTTGTAGGCTTCCGGGAGGACAGCATGCTGCTCATGCCCCTTGGTGAACTAGAAAACATCGGGCCGGGCTGTCTTGTAAGGCCGGTGGGGAAAAAAATGGAGGTCCCTGTGGGGAAAGGGCTGCTGGGAAGAATTCTAGACGGACTGGGCAATCCCATCGACGGCAGGGAACTGGACGTCAGCGGCAGGTACCCGCTTAAAAAAGAAGCCCCGGACCCGCTGAAGCGCCGGCTTATTAGGGAAGTGCTCCCTACGGGAGTACGGGCAATCGATGCGCTTCTGACCTGCGGGCGGGGGCAGCGCATGGGAATTTTTGCCGGCAGCGGGGTCGGCAAGAGCACCCTGCTGGGCATGATCGCGCGCCACAGTAAAGCAGAAGTAAATGTTATCGCACTTATCGGAGAACGCGGCCGGGAGGTAAGAGAGTTCCTGGAAAAGGATCTCAAAAGCGACGGCCTTCAAAAATCGGTAGTTGTGGTAGCGACTTCAGACCAGCCGGCCCTTGTCAGAATAAAGGCAGTTTTTACAGCTACCGCTGTTGCCGAATATTTTCGCGACCAAGGTAAAAATGTAGTGTTGATGATGGATTCGATTACTCGTTTTGCCATGGCGCAGAGAGAGTTGGGGCTGGCGGTAGGAGAGCCGCCGACGACCAAGGGCTATCCTCCTTCTGTCTTTGCCCTCCTCCCGAAGTTTTTGGAAAGGGCCGGGCAGGCAGAAAAGGGGTCTATTACCGGCTTTTATACGGTGCTTGTCGATGCGGACGATATGAACGAACCTATAGCTGATGCCGCACGGAGTATCCTGGACGGCCATATCGTGCTTTCACGGGATTTAGCTTCTCGCAACCATTACCCTGCAGTGGATGTACTGGCCAGCGTGAGCCGGGTTATGCCCGATATAACTACCGAGCAGCACAAAGGGCTGGCAGACCGGCTGAAGAATCTGCTTGCTTCTTACTTCCGGTCAGAAGACCTGATAAATATAGGCGCTTACGAAAAGGGGTCGAACCCACGGGTAGATGAAGCCATTGAACATTATGGAAGAATAGAGAATTTTTTAAAACAGGGCCCGGAAGATTACGTTGAATTTGAAGATGCTATCAGATCCCTGGAAAAAGCGGTTTCCTAAAATAAAACAAAACGGAGGATCATCTTGAAAACCTTTAAGTTTAATCTGGAAAACGTGCTAAATTATAAAAAATTTCTGGAAGAAAACGCCCTTTTTAAGTTTTCCCGGGCGCTGTCAGAAATGCAGCAGGCACAAGAAAAGCTAAAAAATAAAGAAGAAGCACTTAATTATTATTGCCGGGGATTAAACAGCGGTAGTTTAAGCCTGCCTTCACTTTTACATTTACAAGAATTTCTTAGTGTTGTGAATAACGAAGTTAAAAGACAGAGAAACAGGGTGGCGGAGGCAGAAAAAAAATTGTCACGCAAACGGGAGGAGTTTATTGATGCCCGGAGGAAAAGGCAGGTGTTTGAAAACCTTAAGGAACGCAGGCTGATGGAATACGGCTACGATGCTTACCGGGAAGAACAGAAGAAGATGGACGAGATCGGAAACAATAGTTTTATTTACAGGGGTTTAGACAATAAGGCAGGTAAATAATTGCGCCGTGTTTTAGAGTAATTGAAAGGAGGTGAAAAAGCCGTGGAAGTGTCCAAAACTTTCCTAACGCCCAATTTTACGGGGTTATCGGGAGAAGAAAACCCGGCAGCCGGCAAGGGGGAAACGGCAGAAGACTTTTTGCTGTATCTTATGGCCTTGATCCTGCCGCAGCAGTTTTCCGGGGAAATGCAGGGCTGGGGCCTGCTGCAGGGAGGTTTAAACGCCCAGCTCTCTTCTCAAGGAGACAACAGGAAAAGCCCGGGGAAGGTATTTTTAGCTGCTGTTAACGATTGCGTATCCCACGCTCGAAGGGAGCCCGGGGGGCAGATCACTGAAGGCGTTAAAGATACGTTAACTTCTTCGCTACAGGAAAAAAATATTTCTTATTTAATGATGCGTGAGATAAAAAAGCAGGATGTGCCTTCGCCTTCTTTACCGGAAAGCTTTACAAGTCCCGGAACAAAATTTACAGCCCCAAGCGCAGAACACGGTAATACCCTGCCGGCCGCAGATCTAAAACCGACCCAGCAGAAGCTTCAGGCTCCTGATAGGTCTTATGCAGTGCAGCAGTTTTCGGATGGAGGCAGCTCCAAAGAGGCGTTTTTTGGTGAAGGTAAAAGCGGCGGTTCAGCTCCCGGTAGTTTTGAAAAAGAGGGAAAAAGTACGGAGTTTCTTCAGCATGCTTCCTCTCGGGTAACGGGAACGGAAAGCCCGGCAGTTAAAAAAGCAGAACTTCCAAACTTTAAAAATGTTGTAGAGCAGATAGTCGAGCGTTGTGAAATGCTCAAGAACAACCGGCGGAGCGAAGTCAGGATCCAGTTAAAACCGGAATACCTCGGGAAGATCCACCTCAGGATTTCCCTGGAAGAAGGAATTCTGACTGCTCGTTTACTGGTTGAGAACAACCAGGTAGGACATATGCTGGAGAACAATTTAAACCAGCTGCGCCAGCAGCTGCAGGAACAGGGTTTAAAGTTTCAGCAGCTTCAAATGAGTATCGGAGACGAAGGTTCTATGAGCGGGAGAGAAGAGGCAGGTAACGGTACAGCCGATTTTTACCGCGGTGAATTCGAAGCTTCGATTCTTGAGAAAGGGAACACATATTCCCTGCAAGAAACGGAGAACAGCGGGGAGCGCTCAAGCGCTTTAAAATTTACCCAATCGAGAGTAGATTACCTGGCGTAAGGAGGGTTGTGTGATGGAAATAACGTCTGTGTCGGGAAGCGAAAGCACTGCTAACGTGCGGTTTACTTCCAGTATTTTAAACCAGGAGGATTTCTTCAAGTTGTTAATTGCGGAGCTCCAAAACCAGAATCCTATGAATCCCATGGAAGATAGAGAATTTATAAGCCAGATGGCACAATTTTCTACCCTGGAATATATCAGTTCCCTGGAAAAAAGGGTAAATGCGCTTTATCAACAGTTAATGGACATTGCAGAATACCAGGAGAGCAGGTTCAGAGAAATGCTCTTAAGCCGTTCCGTTTCCTTAATCGGAAAAGAAATTACAGCTGTTGAGGATGACGGTCAAACAACCGTTACGGGAACGGTCGAGAGCGTAAGAGTAAAAGACGGTGAGGTCAATTTAGTGGTAGCAGGAAGGGAAATACTGCTAGAAAACGTTGTTGAGGCAAGATAGAACAAGATAAAAGGGTGGTAGTTCAGGTGAAAATTAACGGTTCCCTCCCCGTAAGGGCTGAGAAACCCGCTTCCCGGACAGGAGAACAAAAGCCGGCAGCAAAAGGCCTGGAATTTCGAGAAATAATGAGGCTGAAACTCGGAACCAACGAGGTAGAGTTTTCCAAACACGCCCGGGAAAGGTTGTTAACAAGAAACATCAATTTAAACAGCACGCAGCTCGAACGGCTGTCTTGCGGTCGGGCTTGCTAAAAACAAAGGAGCGAAAGAGGCTCTTGTTGTTATGGAAGACCTCGCTTTAATAGTCAATGTTGGCAGCCGCAAGGTAATTACTGCTATGGAGGGAAAAGACATGAAGGAAAAGATTTTTACAGGCATTGACAGTGCCGTAATTTTGAAATAGGGCCGGACCTCATGTAGGAAGCCCTGTCAACCGCCGAGCGACGGAAGCGGTTTTTAAAAGCGTAGTACAATGCAAAAGTACTGGAGAAGTAAGGTTTTTTCGAATAAATTTTAAAAACGAAGGGTGATGTAAGATGATGCGTTCTCTTTATTCAGCTGTATCGGGTCTCAGGGTTCACCAGACCCGCATGGATGTAATCGGAAACAACATTGCCAATGTCAATACACCCGGGTACAAGCGCAGCAGGGCTAATTTTCAAGATTTATTTTATCAGACCCTGCGCGGAGGTTCCGAACCGACAGCGGACCGCGGCGGGACTAACCCACAGCAGGTAGGCCTGGGACTGGCACTGGGTTCAATCGATGTGCTGCACACTCAGGGAGCTTCCGCCCCTACCGGCAGCGGCAGCGATGTCATGATCCAGGGAGACGGGTTTTTTGTGCTTACCGATAATGCGGGCAACCTTTTTTATACCCGGGCGGGCAATTTTAGTTTCGACGCCGAAGGCTACCTGGTCAATCCTGCCAGCGGGTACTACGTAACAGGGCCCGATGGACTTATACAGCTCGCTAATCCGGAAGAAGTTCAGAGCTATAACATTGATACTTTCGGTAATGTAAAATACATAGACGGTTCCGGTACACCCCAAACGGCCGGGCGCATCGGGGTAGCCAAGTTTATTAACCCCGGCGGCATGGAGCAGGCGGGTGGTAATCTTTACCGCTGGGCGG
>DDHO01000024.1:0-20498 GCA_002352935.1 Firmicutes bacterium UBA1874 | reverse complement strand
GCAGCCGGTGCGGAGGTTAACGGGGAAGATGAGGGAGGAATTCCCGGGGAATTCGGCAGGGGAACGTTAATTCCGGGGGCCCTGGAAATGTCCAACGTGGAACTGGCGAGCGAGTTTTCGGACATGATCGTTACCCAGCGGGGGTTTCAGGCAAATGCCCGTGTGATAAGCGTTTCTGACCAAATGTTGGAGGAACTTGCTAACCTAAAAAGGTAGGTTCCTGAGGGGGTAAGTTGGTGATTAAAGTGACCTGCCTGGACGGGAAGTTTATGATGCTCAACGCAAACCTGATAGAGAGTGTGGAAGTAGTGCCGGAAACAGTTATTACGCTTACGAACGGCAAAAAAATTCTGGTGAAGGAAACTCCCGCAGAACTGGTAGCGCGCGTAATGCGGTACTACAGGGGGATTTTTAGCGGCAGGCGTTTATATTACTCGAGGTGAAATAAATGCGCAAATTTGACCTAATGACCGCGGCCGGGCTCGTGTTAGGGTTTGGTGCTATCGTTTCAGCAGTTTACCTGGGCGGCGAACTCGATCTATTTTGGAATATACCTTCTGTTTTTATAACTCTCGGGGGCTCGTTCGCTGCCCTCCTGATGAGCTTTGATATTAAACAGATAAAGGGAGTATTTTCTCTAACCAAACACGTGCTTTTTTCTGAACCCAGAGATCCGCTGGAAGTGGTTTATTTATTTTCAGAACTCGCGCGCAAGGCGCGGCGGGAAGGACTCCTGGGGCTGGAAGAGGACATTTCCAGGCTGGAAGACCCCTTTTATCAAAAGGGGATACGCATGATGGTAGATGCCATGGACCCTGAACTGATGCGCGGTATCTTGCAAATGGATATAGAGGCGACCGCACAGCGGCACGAGCTCGGACAAAAAATATTTCTTACCTGGGGCAGCCTGGCGCCTTCCTTCGGCATGCTGGGGACGCTGATCGGTTTAATCCAAATGTTATCGCGCCTTGAAGACCCCAGTACGTTGGGCCCGGCCATGGCGGTAGCTTTACTCACTACTTTCTACGGCATGCTGATGGCCAGCCTGGTTTTCAACCCTATAGCCAATAAACTGGGCCTCAGGAGTCGTGAAGAACTGCTGCTTAAAAATATAATTTTAGAGGGGATCATATCCATCCAGTCAGGGATGAATCCTAGGATTTTGGAAGAGAAGTTAAAATCCTTCCTGCCCTCGTCTGAAGCAGCGGGCCAAGAAGAAAAGGGAGAAGGGGAATCGTTCAATGCTTAGGAGAGGGCGAAAAAAAGATGACTCGGAGCAGGGCTCTCCGCACTGGATGACAACTTTTTCGGATATGATGACCCTTCTTCTTGTCTTTTTTGTAATGCTTTATTCCCTGTCTGTAATTGACGAGCAGAAATTGCACGATTTTCTCGTTTCTTTTCGCGGTGCCGGGATCCTTGATCGGGGGGACAAACCCATGGAAGAAATAGAACCGCCTCAAGAAACAGTTCCGAACACCGAGATATCTCCTCCGGAAGATCTTGAGGTCGAGCAGATGATCCCTCAGGAAAATACACTTCCGGAAGTTTATCTGATGGTAAAAAAATACATTAGCGAAAACGGGCTCGAGGATATGGTTGAGGTAAGTTACGAACGAAGGGGCGTAGCCTTGGAAATTAAGGAACATGTGCTTTTTGCTTCGGGCAAGGCTGATCTGAGGCAGCGGGCCAAGGAGCTGTTGGACCCCCTAGCCGGGCTGCTGGAACAGATTGAAAACCGCATTTCGGTGGAAGGTCACACGGACAACAGGCCGATTCAAACCGTGGAATTTCCCACTAATTGGGAGCTTTCTACTGCGCGGTCGTGCCGGGTAATTCGCTATTTTGTGGATAACCATGGGCTCGATCCCAAAAAGTTTGCTGCTGTCGGTTTCGGGGAATACCATCCGGTGGCCCCTAACAATTCTCAGGCTAACATGGCCCGGAACCGACGCGTCATCATTGTTATTAATGCCAGGGATCCGTATGCGAGCGAGGTGTACTACGGTGATTGAGGAAAGAGAGAGCAAGGAAAAGGAAGAACAGAAGAAAAAGAAATTTAAAGGTAAGATATGGGTCCCCCTGCTAATATTGTTTTTGGCCGCAGGTGGAGGTGCTTTTTATTATTTTACAGTGTACCAGGGTGAGGGAACGGCCGATGCCCGGTCCCCGGCGAAATTCGAGAGCGTTACATTGGACTCTTTTTTGGTGAATTTGTCCGGGGGCAGCGGGTATCTGCGTTCTACCATAACATTGGAGTATGTTTCCGGGGACACCGAAAGCGAACTGCAAAAGAAAGAACATCGAATAAGAAATGTAGTAATTGAGCTTTTAAGCAGAAAAACTGCAGCGGATTTGGCTGATAAGGACGCTCTGAGAAAGGAATTAAAAAATGCGATCAATAAAGTTCTGGATAACGAAATAACCGGGGTTTATTTTCGGGAGTTTGTTACCCAGCGTTAAAATTCCCGGCGTGTATGTAAGCCCGTATGTATTTCTTAGTTTTTTGGAGGAGAAAAAATGACCTTTGAAAACCTTTCTGAGAAGGACATAGAAGAGCTGCTGGCCAAAGTTGAAAATTCAAAAGGCCCCAAAATTTCTCGTGCGGAATTTTCAGAGCTGGAAGCAGGCAAGAGGAATACTGAAAAATTACCCTTAGAGCTTTTGGGAGATATAGAGGTGGAGCTTGAAGTAGAACTGGGAACTGCTACCCGCAAGCTCCGGGAGGTACTGGAAATGCGCGAAGATACCGTGATCCGCCTGGACACTGTGGCCGGTGAGCCAGCAGAGGTTTATTTAAACGGGCACCTGTTCGGAAACGGTGAAATTGCAGTAGTTAACGACGCTTTTGGGGTGAAATTTAACCGGATATACAGCGAAGGAAATTCAAACCAGGAAAAGGGGCAGGAAAATGAGTGACATTGCCGGAGCCGTTTTGCGCATGGCAATAGTTTTACCCCTGGTTCTGCTTGTTGCTTACCTAAGCATAAAATACGGGTTTATGCAGAATAACAGGTTTTTTTCCGGGGGAAATATCAGGATTCTGGAACAGGTTTCGCTCGGTCATAAGGCCAAAATCTGCATAGTACGGGTAGGCGAACAGTATTATTTGATGGGCTGCAGCGAACAGCAGGTTACCCTGTTAAAAGAACTAGATGATTACCAGGAAATGCCAAAAACGCATCAAAATATAAAAAACCCCTGGCAGGAACTTAACAGTTGGCTGAAACACAGGAGGACTGCGGGAAAGGGCAATAATGATTATGAAGAGCATTAAAGTCCTGGCAATTGTTTTAATAACGGTAATATTATTGACAGTTCCTGAAATCGGCTCAGCCCAGCCCGTGCCTGTTCCCGATGTAAATATCGAGATCGGGGAGTCGGAAGACCCGCGTGCCGTAGTCGGCAGCCTGAGGATCCTGCTGTTGCTTACGGTCCTGTCGCTGGTACCGGCTATTTTGGTTATGATGACTTCCTTTACCCGCATTGTTATTGTACTGTCATTTGTGCGCAATGCTCTTGCTACCCAGCAAATACCTCCGAATCAGGTGCTTATCGGGCTGGCTCTTTTCTTAACTTTCTTTACTATGGCTCCTGTTTACAATGAAATCAACGACAGGGCGTTAACACCTTACTTGGCGGAGCAGATTAGCCAGGAAGAAGCTCTGGAAGAGGGACAGAAGCCTTTAAGGGACTTTATGTTTAAACATACAAGGGAAAAGGATCTGGCGCTTTTTATCAACATGACCGATGTGGACAGGCCTCAAAATGAGAGAGACGTCCCATTAAGCGTTCTTGTTCCGGCTTTTATGATCAGCGAATTAAAAACCGCTTTTGAAATGGGTTTTATTATTTATATTCCCTTTTTAATTATAGACATGGTAGTGGCCAGCACGTTAATGTCTATGGGTATGTTTATGGTGCCTCCCGTAATGATATCCCTGCCATTTAAGCTCTTGCTGTTTGTTATGGTAGACGGCTGGTACCTGGTGGTGAAATCTTTGTTAGAAAGCTTTGGGTGATGAAGAAACCTGTTGGTTAATAAAGGCCGTTACTGCACAGAGCACGGGTTTTAAAAGGAGCAAACAAGTATGGCCCAGGAATTTGTTATAAAAATATCCCAGGAATCCGTAGTGCTAGCACTTTTACTTGCCGCCCCCCCGTTAGGGTTCGGGCTGGCGGTTGGTTTTATCATAAGCATCATGCAGGCAACTACCCAGATTCAGGAGCAGACGCTGACCTTTGTACCCAAGATTGTGGCTGTGCTGCTTGCCGTTCTTTTCTTCGGTTCCTGGATGCTTACTCAGCTGGTGTCTTTTACTCTGGAACTATATTCTAGCATGGCAGGGGCGGTATACTAGATTTTCTTTAAGACGAGGTTCCCTTTTCTATTTAATTGTAACTCGCAGGTAATTTTATCTCTGAGATACCGGGGAGGAAAGGGCATGGAAATAGGATGGACGGAACTGGCGGTATTTTTGCTGGTGATGAGCAGGATGACTTCTTTTATGGTTGCTTCTCCTTTCTTCTCCATTAAGAGCGTACCTCCCCTGACAAAAATCGGCGCGGGTGTGGTTCTTTCGTTTATAATTTTCCCGCTTGTCCGGGAAACTTCGCTGGAAATATCGAACACAGCTTACTTTATTTTTCAGGTAGCCAGGGAAACTCTGGTGGGACTTGCTTTGGGTTATACTGCCAGCCTGGTCTTCAACAGTATCCGTCTAGCGGGAAGGTTTATCGATATGAGCATGGGCTTTTATATGGTAAGCGTGCTGGACCCCGTAACCGGTGAGAACACAAGTCTGGTAGGGCAATACTTATATCTTTTGGGAATCCTGCTGTTTTTCATTATAGACGGGCATCACAGTTTACTTGCTGCTATCTATAAAAGCTACGAATTAATACCTCTTGCTTCAGCAGTTCTGAGCGGCCCGGCGGTTCAAAACATAATTAGTATTTTTTCTGGCATGTTTGCTCTGGCTTTCCGTATTGCGCTTCCGGTAGTAGCCGTCTTACTTATAACGGATATTTGCCTAGGTTTGGTAGCTAGAACCGTTCCCCAACTAAATGTCTTTATTCTAGGCTTTCCCTTGAAAGCAGCACTGGGACTCGTAGCGCTGGGCATACTGGCTCCGATATTAGCAACTGTAGCATCCGGGGTATATCAACAAATGGAACGGGACCTGATGACCATTATTAAAGCGTTAGGGTAGGGATGATAAGGTGTTCGAGCCGCAGCGGTTTAACCTCCAGCTTTTTGCAAACGGAGAAGAAAAAACGGAAGAACCTACTCCCAAACGCAGGGAAGACGTCAGGCGCAAAGGGCAGGCGGCCAGGAGTGCCGATCTGAATGCGGCTGTGGGACTGCTTGCGGTTATAGTTTTCCTTTTTTTCATGCGGGAGAATTTTGTCTTAAATCTCGAAAATTTTTTGGCTTTTATCTTCAGGGAAAGCGCGGCTTTTGCTGTTAACATGCATAATCTCGAGCATCTGGCACTTCTTAGCGTTTCCTTCTTTTTAAAATTTATGGCTCCCGTATTCCTGATTTCACTGGCTGCCGGTTTGTTGATTAATTTTGCACAGGTGGGCTTTATGTTCTCTTTAGAAACATTAAAGCCAAAGCTTGAAAAAATAAACCCCCTCGAAGGGTTCAAGCGCATGTTTTCCAAAAAAGCACTTATGGAACTGGGGAAGTCCTTGATTAAGATCTTTCTTGTAGGCGCAGTATCTTATTACCTGGTAAAACTTAATTTTCTCGATCTGCTCTTTATAATAGACATGCCTTTGGAGCAGGGTTTTATGAAAGTATTACTTCTATTATTTATCGTGTCTATGGGTGCTATTGTCGTTTTTATTCCGGTAGCTATTGGTGACTATATATTTCAGCGGTATGAATTCCGGCAGCAGCTGAAAATGACCAGGCATGAGGTCAAGGAAGAAGGCAGACAGACAGAAGGTGACCCCCAAATAAAAGCTAAGCTGAGGGAAAAAAGGCGTCAGATGGCTATGCAGCGTATGATGGCGAGTGTCCCTGAAGCTACAGTAGTAGTAACCAACCCCGTAAAGATCGCGGTGGCCCTTGATTATGATTACAGTCAGGAGAATACAGAGGCCCCGCGGGTTGTTGCGAAAGGGGCCGGTGACATAGCAGAACGCATAAAAAAAGTAGCTAAAGAAAATGAAGTGCCGGTAATTGAAAACAAGCCGGTGGCTCAATTTCTCTATAAAAATGTAGATATTGGAGAAGAAATACCGTCGGAACTTTACCAGGCGGTTGCGGAGATTCTTGCTTTGCTCTACAGGATGGGGAAAAATAAAATTTAATTTTAAATAAATCTCTTTTTCTCGGATTTTAAAGATTAAATGTCCCCGTTTTAATTTAAAAGGAGGTGGAAGGAGTGGCCAATCAGGGGGGAAACCCGGCAGTAACGGCTATCCGAAATTTTATAAAGCACAATGACCTTATGGTGGCTGCTTCTGTAATAGGTATCGTACTGATTATCGTAATACCTATTCCTCCCGGGCTCCTGGACCTGCTGCTTACATTCAGCATAGCTTTTAGCCTGGTTGTTATTTTGACGACAATGTTTACTACAGAACCGTTGCAGTTTTCTGTCTTTCCTTCCCTCCTGTTAGTGGTAACTTTGTACCGCCTAGCGCTCAATATTTCTTCCACACGCCTCATTTTAAACGAAGCGGAAGCGGGCAAGGTAATCCATGCTTTTGGTGATTTTGTGGTGGGTGGAAACTACGTTGTAGGATTTATTGTCTTTCTGATCATTACGATAATTCAGTTTGTAGTTATAACTAACGGGGCCGGCCGGGTTTCTGAAGTCGCCGCTCGCTTTACCCTGGATGCGATGCCGGGTAAACAGATGAGCATAGACGCTGACCTAAGCGGAGGGCTCATAACGGAAAAAGAAGCCCTGGAAAAGCGCGAGCGCCTGCAAAAAGAAGCAGACTTTTTTGGTGCTATGGATGGAGCCAGTAAATTTGTCCGCGGAGACGCTATAGCGGGTATCGTTATTATTCTGATCAATATAGCGGGAGGTCTGCTTATAGGGATCTGGCAGCACGGCATGCCCTTTACACAAGCAGCACAGACGTATACATTGTTGACAGTGGGCGATGGCTTGGTTACGCAGATTCCGGCACTTCTGGTCTCAACGGGTACAGGTATCCTTGTTACAAGGGCGGGTGCCAGGCATAATTTCGGGAAAGAACTTTCTAAACAGGTTACGGCATTTCCAAAGGTAATTGCTTTGATAAGCGTTATTTTATTTGTACTGGGAATAGTCCCCGGACTTCCTATGCTGCCTTTTTTTATTATGGCAGGAGGAACCGGTTATGCTGCCTATATGCTTTTTGAGGAAGAGAAGAAAAAAAGGGAAAGAGAACTTGCCAAGGCTCAAAAAGAAGCTCAACCGCGGCAGCCGGAAAACGTGTTAGATCTTTTACAGGTTGATCCGTTGGAGATCGAAATAGGCTACAACCTCATACCTCTTACCGATGAGAAGCAAGGAGGTGACCTGCTGGAAAGGCTCGTTTCCGTTAGGCGCAGGTGTGCAGCGGAACTGGGTATCTTTGTCCGCCCGATCCGGATTCGGGATAATCTGCAGCTTCCGGCGAATACCTATACTTTTAAAATACGGGGTGTGGAAACAGCGAGGGGAGAAATTTACCCGGGGCAGCTGTTGGCCATGAACCCTTCGGACCAAGAAGAAGAGATACAGGGCAGGAAAACACGCGAGCCAACCTTTGGACTGCCCGCGTGGTGGATAACCGAGCAGCAGCAGGAAGAGGCAGAACTTAAAGGATTTACGGTTGTTGACAGTACTACTGTACTTATTACGCACCTTACCGAATTTATTAAACAGCACGCTCATGAGCTTTTAGGAAGGCAGGAGGTTAAAGAAATGATTGAAGCGGTCAAAGAAAAAAATCCTGCAGTTGTTGAAGAACTGGTTCCGGATCTGCTGACGGTAGGTGAGATTCAAAAAGTGCTCCAAAATTTGCTTAAGGAAAAGATTCCGGTTAAAGATCTGGTCACTATTTTGGAAAAGCTTGCAGACGCTGCACGCGTATCCAAGGACCTTGACTTTCTTACAGAAAACTGCCGCCAGGCATTATACAGGACTATATCCAAGCTGTACGCTGGTGAAGAAGGCAGAAAGATTAAGGTCGTTACTCTCGACCCCATGCTGGAACAAAAAATTGCGGATTCTCTTCAGGCAACGCAGCAGGGTAACTACCCGGTTTTAGAGCCTGAAATAACTCAAAGGTTGCTGGAACAGCTAAAAAAGGAAACGGAAAAACTCAACGTGCGAGGCTTGGCGCCCGTAGTATTATGCTCTTCTCAGGTAAGACTGCCTCTAAGGCGTCTTACGGAAAGATTCCTGCCTCAGCTAGTATTGCTTTCTATAAATGAATTAGACCCTTCGCTGGAGATTGAATCCTTAGGGACGGTGGTTCTTGATGAAAATTAAACGTTATGTTGTGAAGGACATGCAGGAAGCGATGTCTTTAATCCGGCGCGATTTGGGACCGGAAGCCTTTATCATCGGCAGCCGCCGGGTGAGGACCGGCAAATGGTTCAGCATTTTAAGGCCCCCCCTGTTGGAAGTAACAGCAGCAGTGGACGATGCTGAAACGTTGCAACAGGTTGTTAAACAAAAGAATTCCGGGTTTCAGGAAGGACTACTTGTAAAAGAACTTGCCGAAATGAAATCTCTACTTAAGAAAGTGACGATGGGAGCCCAAGAACCCGATACCGATAGTGGTATCTGGAAGTGGAAGCAACTTCTGCAGGAATTAGAGGTTAACAAAAATGTTATGGAAATTCTTCTCAAAGGGATAGGGGAAAACGCGGGAGCGGAGAAAGTAGAAGAGGATGAGTTCTATAACCTTCTCTTGTCACGTATGGTAGAAATACTGGTTTCCGGTTCAGAAGCCGGTCTGGAAAGAAGTAATACTTTTGCTTTTGTTGGCCCTACTGGGGTGGGAAAAACTACTACTTTAGCAAAGCTCGCCGCCCGGTTTGCTCTGCTGCATAAAAAAGACGTAGGGTTGGTAACCATAGACACTTACCGTATCGGGGCAATAGAACAGATAAAAACATACGGGGAAATAATTGGAGTGCCCGTGGAAGTGGCGATGACTCCCGAGGAATTTAAAGAAAAAGTAGTTAAGTTGCGTAAAGAAAAGGAAATAGTTCTTATAGATACTGCCGGGCGCCCCCCGAAAAGCTTGATGGGGCTTGCGGAATTAAGGCGGTTTTTAGAAAAAGTTGCGCCCCTGGAAGTCTTTCTGGTTCTTAGTTGCACAACGAGAAGTAGAGATTTAATGCAGGTACTGGAAGAGTTTAAGCAGCTTAACTTTACCCGGCTTATTTTTACCAAACTTGACGAAACCAGGTCTTTGGGCCCTATATTAAATGTTGCTTACGAGACACAAATTCCGGTGGCCTATGTAACAAACGGCCAAAACGTGCCGGAAGATATAATTACAGTGGAGCCCAGGGAGCTGGCCAAAATGATAATCGGGGCGGTGGGATGATGACTGATCAGGCTGCAGAATTAAGAAATCTGGTCCGCTTGACAGACCAAAAGAAAAATAACCGGACACCTGCTCCCGGGAAAATGCGGATAATTACTATTGCCAGCGGAAAAGGCGGTGTAGGGAAGTCCAATATTGTGGTCAATCTAGCAATTATGCTCGCCCAAAGGGAACAAAAGGTCATCATTTTCGATGCCGACATGGGTCTGGCGAATGTAGATGTTCTGCTGGGCTTAATCCCTCGTTATACGCTTTGGGAAGTTATAAAAGGCGAAAAAACACTTAAAGAAGTTTTATTAGAAGGACCCGGCGGGATTAAAATAATCCCCGGCGGTTCTGGTATCCACGAGCTGGCTAATATAGACAACTATCAGCGCCAGTGTTTGGTTCACCAGCTCCGGGGAATGGGAGAGAAAACGAATTTTTTGCTCATCGATACAGGGGGTGGAATTTCCCGGAATGTGCTGGGTTTTATGACTGCAGCTGAGGAAGTAGTGATCGTTTTAACGCCGGAACCCACATCCCTTACGGATGCCTATGGGGTAATTAAAGTCCTATCTCGTTTAGGATTACACTCAAAAATTGGTTTAATTGTTAACCGAGCGAGCAATTCCCGGGAAGCCAACAGTACGGTCCAGAGGATTGAACGAGTAGTCCAACGTTTTCTGGGGATGAAGACCGAGTATCTGGGGTACATTTGTGATGACCGCCTTGTAAGCCAGGCTGTTAAAAAACAGGAACCTTTTTGCCTGCTTTATCCGCGTTCAACAGCTGCACGCTGTCTTGGTAACGTTGCTTCAACAATCCTGGAAGCAGGAAAATTAGAAAGAGAACCTTCTTTTTCTGCCGATAAGTTTGTGAACCGTCTTTTACGCCTTTTTACCTGAAAAGGGGGGCCTTTTGTGGATTTGGCCAAAATAATTGCTGTCCGCCGCAAAATACTGGTGCAAAGGGAAGAAGAGCAGGAATCGTATAAAAGCATGATCCAAGAAGTAAGGGAAGATAGTTTTGATATTCAATTACCTACGGGTGCCGGGAGAAGGCCTCTTTTACTCAGGGCCGGAGATATTGTCACCGTAAAAGTCATCGCTTCTCATGAACAGTTCCATTTTCAAACCAGAGTGAAAAGCAGGAAAAGAGCAAATTTGCCTCTTTATATTCTGGAGAAACCGGAACCCGATAGCATAAAAAGGATTCAAATGCGTAACTATGTGCGCGTTAAATGCGTCTTCGATGTCCGGTACCGCATCTTAAAAAAAGGAGAGGAAAAAAAAGCAGTTTTTCCGGAACCGGATAGAGAAGGGATCGCTATTGATTTGAGCGGTGGGGGAGTACAGATGATGGTTACAGAGAGGATTCCTGAAAAAAGCGTTCTTTTGTTGTGGTTCAAACTAAAGAAAAATAATGGAAAAGAAACTGAGATACAGACGCTTGGCAGGGTAGTCAGAAGCATAGAAACAATTGTCAAGGGCGTTAAAAAAAACATCCTGGGTATTGAGTTCCTAAATATTGCGGAACGGGACCGGGACAAAATAGTTGCCTTTACCTTCCGTGAACTGCTGCAGCAGAGAAACCGGGGCTTGGATTAAACAGCTCTTAAAAGGGACGGTGGAGCATGACAGCCTCTTTAAAAACTTTATGGAAAGAATATCGTAAAAGCAATAGTGAAGCTGTCAGGCAGGAGCTGC
Source organism: Firmicutes bacterium UBA1874 (assembly GCA_002352935.1). Classification (GTDB taxonomy): domain Bacteria; phylum Bacillota; class UBA1874; order UBA1874; family UBA1874; genus UBA1874. The sequence goes on along the minus strand of DDHO01000024.1, from coordinate 9,255 downwards.
TTGAAAGATACCTGCCCTTGGTCCGGAATGTTGTTTCCCGTCTAACTTTGAAATTGCCTTGCCACATGGACAATGAAGACCTGGTCGGTTATGGGATTTTTGGTCTTATAGATGCTATTGAAAAGTTCGATCCCAGCCGTGAGGTTAAATTTGAAACATATGCCTCCCGGCGTATTCGGGGAGCAATTTTGGATGAAGTACGCAAATCCTTCTGGGCTCCCCGATCGGTAACAGATAAAATTAAACAGGTATCAAGGGCTTATGAGAAGCTTGAACAAAAACAAGGTGAGGAACCTATATCGGAAGAAACCGTTGCTGCTGAGACAGGTCTGCAAGTCAAGGAAGTTCAGCAGACGTTGTGGGATGCCAGCTACCTGTCGACTGTTTCCCTGGAACAGTTTTTATTAAATGACGAAGATAATAGTGACCTGCCCCTTTTTGAAAAAATAGCTGACCGCAACAGTCCTGATCCTGCTCAAGTGCTTGTTCGAAAAGAATTGAAAGAGGCTCTCAGCAGGGCAATTAATTTTCTTGGAAAAAGAGACAAGCTGATTTTGGCCTTATATTATTATGAAGAATTAACTCTAAAGGAAATAGGTAAGGTTTTAGATATATCAGAATCCAGGGTTTCTCAATTGAGAGGAAGGGCGCTGTTAAGACTGCGCAGTAAACTTAAGGAACTATTGTAAATTAAATTAATTAATAATACTTTTTCGTTTTTTAAAATCGAGCCAAAAAACGAAAATATATCTAGGGGGAAGGGACTTTGGCCTATGTTATCTTAATTTTGGGTCTTATTTTAATAGCACTGACTTTTAAGCGCACCTGGGATTTTCAGGTATTCGATTATAATGCCGAAAGTCAGGGGGGAATTTTCAAAAAAGCTCTTAATAATGGAGCTGCTGAGGCAACGGGCCAGATGGATGATAAAGATTCTAGAAACGACGAGGTTAAAAACATCACCTCAGGCACGGAAAAAATGTTGGAGGATATCGAGACAAAATTAGAAGTCATTGCAGAAATTTTGGCTGAATTAAAAGAAGGCCTGGAAAGAATCGAAAAAGGACAGGGTGCAGGAGAAAAGGAAAAAGAGAGCTTCGGCGAAGTTCTGGCGCACGAAAAGAAGAACGCCCTTTTTGAGGATATTTATGCGGCATATGATGAGGGTAAAGATGTAACTGAACTGGCCAGAGAGTTTGGAAGAGGAAAGGGTGAGATAGAATTAATTCTCGACTTAAGGCGCTAAAAAAATATTTAGATGCCAATTCCTCTCTTTTTTTCGGGTTGGGGATGGGTTTAGTCATTTCTTCCCTGATGTTTTTAAGTAGATCTCCCCAACAGCTGGAGCGTTTTGAAATTGAAAAATTGGCCAGGGAGCTTGGCATGGGGTATAAAGACGAATTTATACTTTATGAAGAGGTAAATGAAGGAAGTTTGCAGGGAAATGACGAACAAAATATGAAATCAGAGAAAAGTGAAGATAATTCGGGGATCCGAACTAACGTGAATACGGGTGAAAGCACGGAACAGGACGGAAAAAAGACGGAAAATAAGCACGTTTTAATACCGCGGGGAAGTACTACGGAAGAAATTGCGTATATTCTAATGCAGGCAGGAATAATTTCCGATGCAAATGCTTTTCAACGCATAATAGATGAACGAAAACTAAGCAGGAAAATACGAGCTGGAGAGTATACTTTCCATAGCGGTGAAGGCATTGAGGAAATCATTAAAACCATAACAAAAGAGTGATCCGTGGAACAAAAGGCAAGCTATTTTTAATTTTGCTAAAAAGAAGGAGGGAAAAAAATTGCGCGGGCTGTATGCTTCAGCAGAAGGAATGCTTTTACAACAGAGGAGACAGGAAGCTATTACTAATAATTTGGCTAATTTAAACACACCTGCATACAAATATGAACGTACTTCGGCTCGAACTTTTGCAGAAGAACTTTTATGGAGGCTAGGAGACACTACTCCGGTTGTTCCGGTCGGGGCCGTGGCTTTTGGTGTGAGTTCAGAAAAATCTATTGTCTGGAATCAGGGCCCTTTATCTGAAACAGGGCGCCCGCTGGACCTGGCTGTGAATGGAGAAGGGTTTTTTGTGTTGGAAACCGGGGAGGGTTTACGTTATAGCCGGGAGGGAACTTTTCAATTGGATAAGGAAGGGTTCCTAAGGACACAGCGGGATGATTACGTTTTGGGGAGTAACGGGGAGCGCATATTTATCGGTGAAGGAGAAGTGAGTATATCTTCAGACGGCAGAATAATAGTAAACGGTGAAGAAAGAGGAGGGCTTGCAGTAGCGAACCCCCGGTTGGAGGATATTCGCCGGATGGGCGAAGGGATGTATGCAGTTGCTCCCGGTACTTTTGTAGCAGAGGCTGAAGAATTTGAAATAAAACAGGGTTTTTTAGAAAGATCCAACATAGACCTTACGGGTGAAGTGACAAGGGCGCTGGAAGCACTGAGGGCGTACGAGACCAATCAGCGCATGGTACAGGCGCATGATTCTATTTTAAAAATGGCTGCAAGCCGCTTAGGCTCGCTTAGATAGGAGGTAGATTATTTGTTAAGAATTCTGTGGACGGCAGAATCCGGAGTCTCGGCTAGTTCTCAACTGGTAGAAAATTTATCACATAACCTGTCCAATTTGAATACAGAAGGTTTTAAAAGAACGCGGTCTTTTATTGAGGAACTTGCCCGAATATATCCCGGCGCCGCAAATTTAAACCAGCCTCAGGGTACGGGAGCTGCTTTAATTCACAAAAGTCAGGATTGGGACTTCGGAAATCTTATCAGAACAGGGAATCCCTTGGATATTACCGTCCGGGGGGAAGGGCTGCTGAAATTTATCAAGCCTGACGGAACGGAAATATATTCGCGAAACGGTAAATTCCACGTGGACGAAGGAGGTTATCTTGTTAACTCGCAGGGCTTTTCACCTGAACAAGAACTTTACATAGGCCATGCAAAAGAAATAACCATAGAAAAAGACGGCACGGTACTTGTTGAAAATGAGTTCGGTAAGGAGATAGCGGGAGAAATATCTATTTTTAAGTTTCCTGCACCTCAAAAGTTGAGGCCGGCCGGGGGAAGCATATTTGAGGCTACTGAAGAAAGTGGAGAGCCGGTTTCTTATCGTCCGGGTGAAGCGGGTGCGGGGGAGATCCTTGCTGGATACCAGGAAGGCTCCAATGTGGAGTTGTATAAGGAGATGACAGAACTTATTGTCGCTCAAAGGGCATTTCAATTAAGCGCCGGATTTATTCGTAATGCAGATGATATGTGGGGTATGGCTAATAATATGAGAGGATAGTTATTGGGAAAGGAAATATTTTAAATGCAGGGATTAAAAGAGAATAAAAAAAAAGAGTTGAGAGTTGGAATTGCGGACTGGAAAATTTGTTGCGAACCGTGTGATTTGATTACCCTGGGACTTGGTTCCTGCGTAGGTATAGCCCTTTGGGATTCGGAAGCTGCTATAGGGGGACTGGCGCATATCATGCTGCCGGATAGTACTCAATTTTCCGATAAAAATAGAACCAATCCTGCGAAATTTGCTGATCTGGCAATTCCACTGATGTGGGAGGAAATGTATAAAAATGGGGCCAGGTTGAAAAGAATCCGTGCAAAAATAGCGGGTGGAGCTCAGATGTTTTTATTTCCTGATAAACGAGGTTCCGTGTTAAATATTGGGGAGAGAAATGTAGTTAAAGTTAAGAGCATTTTAAAAAAACTTGGAATAAGGATATCAGGTGAAGACACGGGAGGTAATTTTGGGAGAACTATGATTTTTAAGACTGTTAACGGGGAGGTGTATATCCGTACGGTGGGTAATCCCTTGCTAAAGATATAACCGGGCACCGCACACGGATAAAGATGGAGTTTAGTGATTTCAAGAAAAAAATTGAACGAAAATTCGGGCTAAATCTCAACGGCTATAAGGAAAAACAGCTTAAAAGGCGTATTGACAGTTTAATGCTTTCCAGGGGTGTTACCGGTTATGAAGCCTATTATAACATGCTTGTCGAGAATAAGGAGCAGTGGCAGATTTTTTTGGATAAGGTAACTATAAATGTTTCCGAGTTTTTCCGAAACCCCAATATTTTCAACTTTCTAGAAAGGGAAATTATTCCTGAACTGCTGAAAAGTAAGAAACGGTTAAAAATTTGGAGCGCTGCTTGTTCCAATGGTGCGGAGCCTTATTCCGTTGCAATGATATTAAATGATCTGGCTCCGACTGCAAACCATACCATTGAAGCGTCAGACCTGGACGAAGGAATTTTAAAACAGGCTCGCGAAGGGAAATATGACGAAAAAAGCGTTAAAAATGTTTCCAAAGAACGTCTAAAAAAATATTTTGTTCAAAGAAACGGCTTATTTGAAATAGTACCGAAAATAAAAGGGAAGGTTGTTTTCTACAAACATGATCTTTTAAAAGATTCTTACGGTAAAAATTTTGACCTTATTCTCTGCCGGAATGTTACTATATATTTTACACCTGAAACTCAAAAGAAGATCTACAATGGTTTTTTTGATTCCTTAAACCGGGGGGGAATCCTTTTTATAGGAGCAACCGAGAATATACTCCATTACAAAGAATTAGGTTTTGAAAAGGTTGCATCTTGGTTTTATAGAAAGTTGTAAAAAAGGGGCAGGGTTTATGACTGACTGGAAAGATTTAAGCGGGCTGCAGATCGACGCATTGAGAGAAATAGGTAATATAGGAGCGGGTAATGCTGCAACCGCTTTGGCTAAATTGATACAGCGGAAAATTAATATGTCTGTTCCACGGGCTGGTATTATGCCCTTCAACAAGATTTTTTCTCTGGTTGGAGGAGAAGAGGAACAAGTAGCCTGTGTTAATTTTATGGTAGAAGGTGACGCACCTGCACAAATTCTTTTCGTACTGTCCCCAAAAGGGGCCTTTTCTCTGGTTGATATGTTGACAGGACAAGAAGTAGGAAGTACCCGTAAACTGGATGATTTAGGAATGTCTGCCCTCCAGGAAGCGGGAAATATTCTTACAAGTTCTTTTGTTAATGCTTTTGCTGATTTTACGAAACTTAAATTTATCCCTTCAGTGCCTGCCTTTGCATTCGACATGGTAGGAGCTGTTATAAGTTCTGCCCTGCTGGAGGGTGGTTACTTTGCGGACGATATGCTTGTAATTGAAACCCAATTTTCTGATGAAGATATTCTTATTGAGAGCCACTTTTTTCTCCTTCCGAAAGTGGAATCGCTGAAAAAAATTTTACAGACTCTGGGTGTTAGCGATTAAGGAGGATAAACAAATGAGCAAGAGTGTACTTATTGTAGATGATGCTGCCTTTATGCGGATGATGATTAAGGATATTCTAAACAAAAACGGATATGAAGTGGTAGGCGAGGCGGAAAACGGGAAAAAAGCAGTAGAGTTGTATAAGAAATATAAGCCCGACATAGTTACTATGGATATAACCATGCCCGAATTGGACGGCATTGATGCTGTAAAGGAAATAAAAAAAATAGATCCCGATGCGCGCATTATTATGTGCAGTGCTATGGGACAGCAGGCTATGGTTATGGAAGCTATCCAGGCTGGAGCACAGGATTTTATTGTTAAGCCTTTTCAGCAGGATCGAGTGCTCCAGGCTTTAGAAAAAGCACTGGGTTAAGTTTTTTGGGGGGATGTACATTGAAGGAAGTTTTATCTCAATCAGAAATTGATTCCCTGCTGCATGCACTAAATACGGGAGAGTTAGAGACCAAAGATATTGAATCTAAAGAAGAAGGGGTGAAAGTAAAGCCTTACGACTTCCGGCGTCCGAATAAATTTTCTCAGGATCAGCTGCGCACGCTTTTTTTAATGCACGATAACTTTGCCCGTCTCAGCACAAATTTTCTCTCGGCTTATTTGCGTTCCAATATTCAGATAAAAATAGCATCTGTAGATCAATTAACCTACGAGGATTTTATTATGTCTATACCGACGCCTACTCTTTTAACTGTTTTTTCCATGTCCCCCCTTCCCGGAACTTCTGTATTGGAAACGAATGCTCCTCTGGTATTTCCTATTATTGATTTACTTTTTGGCGGAGCGGGAAAGATGCCGGAAAAAGTAAGAGAACTGACCGATATAGAGATTAATGTTTTTAAAAGTTTGAACCAGAAATTACTGGATAATTTGGTTTATGTTTGGTCAGATGTTATAAAAATAAAACCTAAAGTTGAATATCTAGAAACCAATCCCCAGCTGAGTCAGATTATTTCTCCTAACGAAATAGTTGCTGTAATTACTCTGAGTTCTTCCGTCGGGGGACAAGAGGGAATGTGTAATATTTGTCTGCCGTTTGCTGTTTTAGAACAAGTTGTGGGGAGGCTTTCGGCTACGCACTGGCTTGAGGGACAAAGAAGCGGGAGGGGCGAAGACAGCCGCCTGCAGATCGAGCGTAAACTCGATGCGGTTCCTGTGGACCTGGAGGTTCTCGCCGGAGAAACCAGCCTGAAAGTTAGGGATTTTCTACAGCTTCAGGTTGGTGATGTTATTCCCCTAGAAAAAGCAATTGACGAAGATATGGATCTTATTGTTAATAAAAAAAACAAGTTCAAAGTTCAGCCCGGACGGGTAGGAAAAAAAGTAGCGGTTCAGGTTACGGAAACTTTAATAAAAGGAGCTGGTAGCTCATGAACGATTCATTTTTATCGCAGGAGGAAATCGATGCATTGCTACAAAAAAAGGATGAAACTTCAGAGAAAGAACAAGAAAAACCGGGTAAAATTGAGGAAGAAACGTTAAGTAATGATGAGGAAGAACTGACAAACGAGCAAAAAGACGCACTCGGGGAAATAGCAAATATTTCCATGGGTTCTGCTTCCACAACATTGTCCCAGCTGTTAAACCAAAAAGTGACTATTACTACCCCCAGGGTATGGTTAAGTGAACAGGAAAAGTTATTCAGTTCTTTTGAAAGGCCATTTGTAGTTGTTGATGTTAATTTTACCGAAGGCCTAAAAGGTTCTAACCTTTTAATAATAAAAGTTAAGGATGCTAACGTAATCGCTGACCTGATGATGGGCGGGGATGGCAGTGCCCCTTCAGAAGAGTTGAATGAAATGTATTTGAGCGCTGTTGGAGAAGCTATGAATCAGATGATCGGTTCTGCAGCAACTGCGATGTCAACTATTTTTCAGCGCACTGTTTCCATTTCTCCTCCCCAAACGAGCTTGAAAGATATAAATGATGATTTTTCCGATTTATATAATTCAAAAGGCGAAAAAATGGTGGTTGTTTCCTTTAAAATGGAAATCGGAAATCTGGTAAACAGTGAAATTATGCAGGTAATGCCGCTGCATGTGGCTCATGAAGAGGCAGACCTGCTTCTTAAACCTGCGTGGACGACCGTTTCCTCCGTTGTTGATTTTTCAGAAGAGATGCCTGCTGAAGGAAGCAGCGAAACGCATACGGCAGAGAAGGTGGAACAGGAAAAAACATCTCAACTTGAGAGAGAAGGGGCATCCCGCGACAAGAACCTTGATTTAATACTAGATGTACCTCTTCGAGTTTCAGTTATTTTGGGAAGAACAAGAAAATCTATCAATGACGTCTTGCACTTGGGTCCGGGTGCGGTGATAGAACTGGATAAATTGGCCGATGAGCCCGTAGATATTTTGGTGAACGGAACACTCATTGCTCATGGTGAAGTAGTGGTTGTAGAAGAAAATTTCGGCGTCCGCATTACCAGCATAGTTAGCCCCAGAGAAAGAATTAATAATTTGATGGCAAAATAGTTAAGTTCTTTATATGGAAAATTTATGTATCGGGGCAAAGAGCCCCGAGGGTGTGCAGATTTAATAGTTTGGGAACTGTCCCCTGCCGGAAATCGCGGCACTCCTTTCTGCTCTTTCAATGGCTTTTCGGACTAAACTGCCGCAATCCCTAGAAGGCACTCCTCCCCAACCTTCCCTGGCAACAATATCAGCTACTCCCATTTCCTGGGCTAACTCCCACTTGAGTTGTTCAGACATAACTTTGTTGCCTCTTCGTCCCATTTAGAGATCCTCCTTTTAAACATACTGCACACCTAAAATTAGAGTCTGCTTTAAGAGGTCTCTTTATGTTGTAATCTTTCTGGTAAAGCAGCTATGAATTATATCCTCCGACTTTGCGGATAATAATCCCGGAGGTGAAAAGATGCGTAGTCTTTGGAAAGGAGCAATTTCTTTTGGACTAGTAAATATTCCTATAAAGTTATACAAAGCTACAGAAGATAAAAGCATTAGTTTTAAATTCTTACACAACGAATGCAAGACTCCAATCAGGTATGAAAAAGTATGCCCTGCCTGCCAAAAAGAAGTTTCCAATGATGAGATCGTGCGAGGGTATGAGTATGAAAAAGGGAGATATGTTACTCTTACCAATGAAGATCTGGATCATCTTCCTTTGGAGACTTTAAGAACAATTCAAATATTAGATTTTGTGAATTTGGAAGAAATCGATCCAATATTTTTTCAAAGAACATATATTGCAGCTCCGGGAGAATTTGGGGTAAAACCGTACAATTTACTTTACAGGACTTTAAAGGAGTCCCAAAAAATAGCAATTGCCAAAGTAGTTTTGCGCACTAAGGAAAATCTGGCTGCGCTGAGAGTGTATGAAAACTGTATTTTGGTAATCACGATGTATTATGCAGATGAGGTTAGAATGACTAAACAGATTCCTGAATTAGCTCAGGAGGAAATTAATTTGCATCCCAACGAATTAAAAATGGCGAAGTCACTCGTTGACAATCTAACAGCTAAATTTGAACCGCAAAAATATGCAAGTAAATACCGGGAGGCACTCCATAAAATGATTGAATCAAAAATTCAAAATGAAGAGGTGGAAATTCCTGAAATCCGCAGAGATGAGAAAGTGGTTGATCTTTTAGAGGCCTTACGGGAAAGCGTGAAAGCAACGAAACCATCTAAAAATAAAACCAGAAAAAAGAAGGCTGCGCAAGATACGTAATAATAAACTTATTCATACATTAAAAATTAAACCTAAATTTTTGACCGGTCTGGAAAGGACTTAATTACGGTTCGTTCAGTGTGTCTTTTGCTGTTTACATGCTCCCTCTTTCATTAATCCGATCCTACATCAAATATTTTCTGTAAATTAAAACCGGCTCTTAAATAGAGCCGGTCCAGCCTGTTGACAAAGTCATGATGTCAGCAGGCTTTTTCAGTTATCATAGCGAATCTAAGAGATAGAATAAATTTTCTATCTTGAGGTGG
>DDHO01000055.1 GCA_002352935.1 Firmicutes bacterium UBA1874 | reverse complement strand
GATTTTTCAGAAACAGTGCACTGTCCAATATTCAAATCATCCTTGGCATAACCGACAAAACCAAAAACCGCAGCTGACAGCCTGCTTTGCCAGCCTAATTCCAGGCGGGCATAATTTAAAAAATTCGTGATCGTTTCTACTTTATTTGTTCCCTGAGCTGCGCTCCCGTATTCGGCAAACTGCGATAATCTTCCCTCAGGGAAGCGTATATAATCAAACTGTACTTCGTCAAACCCCATTTCTAAAGCCTCACGAGCTAACGCAATATTGTAATCCCAGACCTCCCTTGAATAAGGGTTTACCCATACTCCACCTGCAACCGGCAGGCCCGAGCTTGTTTTAACCATATACTGAGGACGCTTCCCGGCCAGAACAGGGTCTCTAAATACAACAAGGCGGGCAATAGAATATATTCCCCGCTCTTCAAGTTCTGTTAACATTTTTTGCATTGGCAACTTATATTTTACGGCCCCTATCTCTTGTGCCATTGGAACGCCTGTCTCATATCCAACCATTCCCGTTTCGTCTTTAATATCTAGCTGGATAGTATTTAGTCCGGTACTTTCTACCAGGGATATAATATCATTCCACCTTTTTTCAGAAGAAGCATATGAAATGCTAACATGAACTCCGCGTGCATTTTCGGCCTGTTTTTCCTTATCCGGATTCCGGACGTCCTTTTTTTGCTCGTCATAAGGTATAATTTCCATACCATTTTTAACGGTTTTTGGGTCCAGCGTCCCTCCCCAGCTTTTAGGAAATGCTATCGTTTTATTATTGCCGTCACTAACATACTGCTCCTTCTGTATACGTTCAAGCCACATTGTTAGAGTGCTGCCGCTTTTATCGTTAAACACCTGGATTCGCTGCAGTTTAAAAGGATTAAAATCTACATGGAAAGGAGACTCAGCGGCTTTCCATGCACATAGCAGCACCCCCTGATGGCGATATGCAGTTTCATTATATTCACCGCTGATTACATTTTCATAATGCTCGGGTATACCGTCTTGCACTATAGCAAAACTATTTGGCCGGTAGCCCGGTACCGCTTCCTGTATATGTTGCTGAAGCAAGGCAATTTCCTTTTCAATTTCTTCTGACGTAAGGTCCTTTAAATAGGCATGGTTCATAGTATGGTTGCCAATTTCAAAATTATTTTCTCGAAGAAATTGAAGTTTTTCTTTCCATAAGATTTCCTGTCCTTTTTCGTTACTAAAGGGCCTACCATTTATATAAAAAGTTGCATAATGTCCGAAGTCCGGATGTTTTTTAGAAAAATCCAGCAAGATCCCCACTGCGCAATCCGGATCGACTTTAAAATCACTAAAAAGAGATTGTTTGGTGGATTTGTTTACTTCACTTAAGTCTAAAACGTCCCTCTTCCCATTCTCCCCTTCTGCTTTGGAAAACAGCCTGAACTGGCCGGCAGAACTATTATCAAATGTTATTATTGCCGGAGACTTTCCAGCCGGGACTTTTATAACTCCTTTCAAATAATCGGACAAAGGAACCAGTACAAAACCCCTTTTATAAAGCTCTTGAAGATCCTTTCTGAAGTTATCCGGCGTTCTCGTCCAACGCCCTTCCTCATCACCTATCCTATGATAAAGCAGGATAGGAACTTTCCCCAGTTCATTTGCACCTACTTGACTGGCTTGAGATACAAGCCTGGCCATCTTTTCTTCACGGGTTTCATCATTTTTTCTGCCCTCCTCATCAGCAACAAACTGCTGCCCGCTTTCACCGGAAGAAAAGGGTAGTAGGTACAAAAACGTGTTTCCATAAAAAACAACAGTTAAAAATAAAATTAGAAGGACCGTAAAAAGAATTACACCGCCAATATAAACCTTTTTTTGCATATTTTTTCTAACTAATTTTTCAGGCATATTTCATTAGAATCCTTTTTGTCAATTTTAATTACGCTTCGCTCGACATCTACATCCTCATTTCGACTCAAGTCTTGGTGCTCCTCTTATATTACGGAAAAATTTTTAAATTGTGCTAGAAAAATAAAAAGAACACCTTAAAAGGCGTTCTATAAAAAAATAATTTCAATCAAGCACATTAACTTACTATTTACTACGTAGCCGCTTAACATGGTCGAGGTTAAGCTTTTTTTTAAAATAGGCATTTTGCCGGAAAACAGCAGGAACCACCCTCAAAAAATAATAATACATCGAGAAAAAAGCGACCAGTGCCATACCGGCAAAAAGACCCGAACTCTGACCGGGAATAAACGGCATGCTTGAAATAATAATTACCAAAAACGCTAGCCCAACCCAAGAAGAATACGGATAACCGGGGAGCTGACATTTCCCACGCGGTGGGCAGCCGTGTATTTTTCGAAAGCGGTAATGAGTAGCTACAATAATAACATAAGCAAAGAGTAAAGAAAAACCTCCTGAACTTACAAGAAAAAGATATACTTGTTTAGGAAGAATAAATGCCAGACTCACTCCCGTTAACATTCCTGCTCCGGAAAAAAAAATACCGCGCAGGGGTACGCCTTCTTTCCTTTCTTTTAACCAGGCCGGGGCATGGCCTTCTAATGCCAGTGACCTGATCATGCGCCCCAGGCCAAAAGTAGCCGCCAGCATCGTCGACAAAATTGCAGTAACCAGAACAATGTTAATCAACCGGGCAGCCCACCCTATCCCACGCGCATCTAATGCCATTACAAGAGGGCTGACTTCCTGAGTGAGTGCTTCAGTGGGTATCAGAGGTAAAAGAACCGCAAGGGAAAGGAGATACAGCCCCACCAAGATTAAAACCGTATAAAGGATAGCCCTCGGAATAGTGTCTTGGGGTGAACGGGTTTCGGGAGCCGCCAATCCCAATACCTCAAAACCTGCATAAGTAAACATAACAATTAACATGCTCCCGGCAACTCCCTGTAAACCACCCGGCATAAGCGGTTCGTTTTGGAGCTCTCCCAAACCGACAGGCGGTTTCCCCGGCATCAAGCCGGTGATCAGCATTAGACCCAGCAGGATAAAACCTATTACTGCCAAAAATTTTATGGCAGCCAGACCGGTCTCCATATGGCTGAAAAGGCGCGCTCCCGCCAGGTTCAATAAAGTAACGATTACCACAACCATCACAGCAAGAAAAGCCAGAGGGATACCGGGTATCCAGTCGCGCAGAAAAAAAGAAACGGCTGTCGCTTCACTCGACATAGCCAGCGTGAGGCCTGCCCAGTAAACCCAGCCGACTATAAACCCCACTGCGGGGCCAAAGCTGCGTTCTGCATAGGTCCTAAAAGAACCGGAAACCGGAGAAGCAACCGTCATTTCGGAAAGAGCGGTAAGAATCAAATAAACAAGTAGGCCTCCCAAAAGGAAAGCAACAATGATTACCGGTCCCGCAGCCCGGATGGCTATTGCAGACCCTAAAAAAAACGAACCACCCACTACCGTACCTAGAGCCAGCATTACTAGCTGCCATACAGAAAGTCCTTTATCATCTGCATTAGAAACCATATTTTACTCCCCATCCTAAAAACTTTCTTAATATTTAGGATGAGCTTTTGAGAAAGTTATCATAATAAGTAAATATTGTCATCAAAACTATTTCCTAATTTTCCGCTTTCAAGGCCCACATGCCGCGGCCTTCCTCCCGCGCTTTTCTTTCTAGCTTAATAAAAAAATCAACGTATTTTACATTGGGCGGGATCGTTAGCACTTTTGCATACCCTTTCCTTAACAGTTCCGCATTGACAAATGTCCCGTCCGGGAGATAGACATATGCCAGTATCCGTCCGTACTTGTCACGTTCCTGCACATCAAATTCCAAACGGACACTTTTACCTTCTACCAATTTTTTAGTAAATAAAGCAGCTTCGGGCCCGTAAGGCTCAACCGGCTCCTGCGGGGCCTTGGTTTCGGGCGTATCTACTCCAATCAGACGCACCTTTTCCTTGGAGCTTCCGATCCAAACCTCAATAGTATCACCGTCAATAACGCGGCTTACAGGAAACAAGCTCTGCTTACCACAGGCAGTCAGCAGTAATAAAAGCAAAAGAAGTACAATTAAAATTCTGATTCTTATTTTACCGATGCTCATTAAATCTCCCAAGTCTACAATTTTTTTTGTATCAAACAGGTTCTTCGGCAATTCGGCCCTCATTCCTGCACCATCTCACCAGGAGATAACAGAAAGGAGTATCCACCAAAGCAAATACCACTTTAAAAACATAAACGGAAAGAATCATGGCAGCCAGCTCTCGAGTTGCAACCGTTCCCGCAAAAGCAAATACTGTAAACAAACAGGTATCAATTCCCTGAGACACAGCAGTGCTGAAATTGTTGCGCAGCCATAGATATTTTCCCTGAGTCTTTCTTTTCCAAAAATCAAATGCCCAGATGTCATGTGTTTGGGAAATTAAATACGTTGCAAGGCTCGCAAATACCAGCCTAGGCACAGTACCAACCACCTGGTCAAAAGCCTCCTGTCCCGTCCAGAACGGAGCGGGAGGTGCAATACGGGCCAAAGTAAGTACCGCCACCGCTAAAACCGTACATATAAAACCGGTTATCACCACTCTGTAAGCGATTTTCTTACCGTATACTTCACTAATAGTGTCAGTCATTAAAAAGGTTATGGGAAATACCAGCGTCCCCGCATCTATTACCCATTTCCCAAGAGCCATTATCTTAGCCGAAGCAATGTTCGCCGCAACTATACTTACAATAAAAACACCGCTCAGTAAAATCAACTTTTCAGTACTTTTCAAGTTCAAAAAAATCTCCTCCTTGTTTTTGTTAAGGCGGGTGGCTGCGACCGCCAAAAATAGATAATCTATTAATTATTACTATAAGTTTAACATGTTTTAAAAGATAAAAACACAAAAAATAAGGAGCAATCTGCTCCCTACAATCAAGTAAAAACCCTGGAGGTGCGGGTCGGATTTGAACCGACGCATAGCGGTTTTGCAGACCGCGGCGTTAGCCACTTCGCCACCGCACCCCGAACAAATGGAGCGGAAGACGGGACTTGAACCCGCGACCCTCGCCTTGGCAAGGCGATGCTCTACCACTGAGCTACTTCCGCCCATAATAAAACATTGAATATACGGCTTTTACATTATAGTCTTTCCCCAATATATTGTCAAGTTAAAGGTTGACCGTTAAATAAGCCCTAAATTCGATACTAAGACATAAATAAGAACTGTTTTTTTAAATGAAAACTCCCTCATCTCAGGGAGTGGTGCCTCGGGGCGGAATCGAACCACCGACACGAGGATTTTCAGTCCTCTGCTCTACCGACTGAGCTACCGAGGCATAGACTGCTTTTTACAGCTATTACAGTATAATTCCTGCAATGTTTTTTGTCAAGTCCAATTCATCATCAATATCT
>DDHO01000038.1:10310-18210 GCA_002352935.1 Firmicutes bacterium UBA1874 | reverse complement strand
ACAGTATATTGACACTATGCATGGTACGTCAATACTTGACAGGGTTTCCTGAAAAGCTTAAAATTATCTTGCTGAGGTACTGTCGCGGGCGGAAGTAGCTCAGGGGTAGAGCATCGGCTTCCCAAGCCGAGGGTCGCGGGTTCGAATCCCGTTTTCCGCTCCAGTGATATCAGGGGTTCTGGGATTTTAAGTTTTCCCAGAACCTTTTTTGGTGCCCGATTGGTGCCCGAACTTAGAACTTCGTTTATTTTTTGAAGTAAAAAAGTGACGATGCGGGTCGGGAGCAGGGAAATAAGAATTGAGGCGGTTGTGCCTTTTTAAAATCAGCAGAATATTGGCGGTACTAGGTCTATTTCCTTTTACCGCCATAGTTTCCCTTAAAAAAGATTGAAGGGGATCGTATCGAAATGTTTTCCAATTAATCTGGATGAAGCGAAGAGCAATCAGGTGTTTTAGAAAAATAGTTAATTTATATTGACAATTTACTACCTTATTTTACAATAGACAACAAAGGTAATTGGCGTATTTTGTCAAAAAAGTAGAACATTGTTGCTGCCGGGGAGGAACTTATTTGGTAATCAAAAAGGTTAGTAATGAAGTGTCAGTGGAAGAAGTACCGTTAACGGTTCTTTTTGTATGTAAGGGTGCTCTATTGTCTAAAGACGTTAAAAAAATAATAGATAAATATAAAATAAAAGAGAGAATCATACAAGCAGAAACTGAAAAGGAAGCTCTGCGAGCTGTAAGAGAATATAAACCGGATATTGTATTTTTAAATATTTTTTCTCATTCCAGTGAGCAATGTTTCGAATTAATTCAGAAACTTAAAAACGCAAGTCAGGAAGAACATATCTTAGTGGTCATAGGCCCCAGGGGGCGTAAGACCGTGGAAAAAGCTATTCATTTTGGAGCTTTTTATTATTTATACCGTCCTCTCAATGAATAATTAGATTTTTTGGCCAGTTTAAAATCGGCAGCAACAGCAAGGAAAGAGATTATTGTACGTCAGAAAGCTGAAGAAGCTTTCAGCAAAACGGAAGAGCTTTATCGTATATTTATGGAAAATTACCAGGGTATAGCCTATCAGAGCAAAATAGATTCTACTCTTTTATTTCTTCACGGAAAAATTGAAGATATTACGGGATATAAAAAAAAGATTTTTATGAGCAAGAAAATAAGCTGGAATGAAATCATCTACCCGGAGGATGTCCCTAGAGTAAACAAAAGTATCAATATGTTAACTTTAATTCCCGAACAGGTTAAAGAATGTGAATACCGTATAATACGAAAGAACGGTGAAATACGATGGGTTCATGAAACAGCTCAAAATATTTGTGACAAAAGAGGAAAGCCTGTCTTAATTCAGGGTACAATATACGACGTTACCGAAAGAAAAAGAATAGAAGAACAGTTAAAATATTATAGCCTGTACGATCCTCTTACGGACCTTTATAACCGCGGGTACTTCGAACACAAATTGCAGGAAATGATGAGAGAAAACTGCTATCCGTTAGGCTTAATAATTTTTGATGTCGACGGGCTCAAGCTTTTAAATGATACCATGGGTTATGAAACAGGAGATGCACACTTAAAATTAACTGCCGGAATATTAAGGGATACTTTCCGAAAAGAACATCTTATTGCGAGAATCGGGGAGGATGAATTTGCAGTTTTACTTCCGAGAACACCCGAAGCTACAGTGAAAGATTATTGCGAAAAGATGAAGCGGGCTATTGAAGAATATAATAAAGATAACCCTGGAATTCCTTTGAGTTTGTCTTCAGGTTATACCGTGAGAGAAGAAAATCCTTCAAAACTAAGTGATTTTATAAAAGAAGCACAAAACAGGATGATCCACAGCAAATTACATAAGCGGAAGAGCACCCGCAGTACTATTATTGCACTTTTAACGCAGTATTTGAACGAAAGGGACTTTATAACAGGAGGGCATACCGACCGCCTCCAGCATTTGGTACTGGAAATTGCTCAAAACCTGCACCAGCCCGACCACGTTTTGGAAGACTTGAAGCTTTTTGCAAAGTTTCACGATATAGGAAAGGTAGGAATACCCGACAGGATTCTCTTCAAAAAAGGCAAGCTGAGTGCCGATGAGTTTAAAGAGATGCAGCGACACAGTGAAATTGGGTATCGCATTGCCCGTTCGGCTTCAGACCTTGCCTCCATTGCTGACCTTATTTTAAAGCACCATGAATGGTGGAACGGAAAAGGCTATCCACTTGGTTTAAAAGAAAGAGAAATCCCCTTTGAATGCCGCCTGTTGGCCATAGCGGATGCCTATGATGCGATGACGAGCGACAGGCCTTACAGGAAAGCCGTTAAACACCACCAAGCAGTTGCAGAATTAAGGAGATGCGCGGGGACCCAGTTCGACCCGTATTTGGTTAAAAAATTTATAGAAATTAAAGGTGAAGGTTAATTTGATTATATAAATGAAATTTTTTAGACCGACTTGTTTTTCTTTTTCATTTTTTCGTGATACATCTTTAAATCACTTTCTTTGAGAACATCTTCCCATTTTTTACCTTTGGAAGAACTCCAGGTAGAAATGCCGAAGCTCAGAAAAGGTTTAACCCTTAAATTTTTGTTTCTTTTAAAGTTTACTTCAACTTCATTTTTAATTCTCTCGACGAGGACCTGCGCTTGTTTTTCGCTTGTTTCAGGCAAAACCAGGAGGAACTCGTCCCCGCCGTAACGAAACGCCAGGTCGTATTTTCTTGTTGATTTTTTTAATATACTACCAACTCCCTGAAGCACTTTATCTCCTTCGAGATGTGAAAATTTATCGTTTATAAATTTAAAGTTATCCACATCAATCATTACAAAAGAAAGAGCATGGTCAAAACGGCCGGCACGCTCAACTTCTTTTTTAATTCTTTCCTTGAAATAAAACCTGTTGTAGAGCCCCGTCAATTCATCTTTTATAGCCTGCTTGAGTAACTTATTTTCTAATTTTTTTAATCTCGTGACATCTGTTAGGACGCCCAGCGTTTCCCTGGTGTTGCCCGCAGCATCTTTTATGGGTACGCCTGTTACTTTAACTATTTTGATTTCTCCTGACTTAGCAGTTATTTCTAATTCGTAGGAAGAACTTGTTCCTTTTCTCCTTAAAAGGTTATGTTCTTTAAGTTTTTCCCACTGTGAAGGCGGAATAAATTCTTTTAAGTTTTTTCCGGTTAAATCCGACTTACTGTATTCCAGAAGAGAGCAGAATGCGGGGTTTGAGTATTTAATGTTATCGTCGAGGTCGGTTACGATTACCCCTTCTCCCAATGTTTCTACCAGGATTCTAAAATGTGTCTCCGATTCTTTTAAGGCTTTCCTGGCTTTTTTTTCATTTTCTTCTACTTCCAGGATGTGACAAGCATAAGACAAACTTCTGGCCAGAGTATTAATCAGCTCCACTTCTTCTACATCAAAAGCATTCGGATAGGCAGAGTAAACTGTTAGGCTACCGAAGGCTTTTTTATCATTGATAAGCGGGGCAGAGAGCACGGATTTAAAATTCCTTTTTTGGGCTTCCTGGCGCCAGGGCTTAAAAAGGGGATCGGTCTGTGTGTCCTTAATTACCGCAGGCTTTAAGGTTCTAATTGCCGTGCCTGCGGGACCTTTTCCTGTTTTTGTTTCGTCATAAGTAACGGTGATGTCTTTAAGATATCCTTGTTCAAATCCAGCATGGGCTACTGGTTTTATTTTTTTAGTATTTTCTTCAACAAGGCCAATCCAGGCAAACCTGTAATCACGAGTTTGGACCAAATAACCGCATGTTTTTTGAAAGAGACTGTCCCGATCTTTTTCAACTATTATATTTTCTAGGATTTCCGTAACACATTTTTGAATTTCTTTCATTCGCACAAGTTTTTGTTGAGTCTTCTTATTTTCGTTTATTCTGTTAACAAAATAAGAATAAGTCTGATAAAAACCCCACACTGTTAAAGATAGGCCGCTTATAGTCAGAACACCTTTGAGTGTAGTGCCATAGAGGTCCGGTGCTGGTGACAGTTCATTACAGAGTTCCATTAATTTACCTGCCGCAAATAAACCCCAGCCAAGTTGAAGTTTAATGTTATTTAGCCGAAATAAGTATTTATAAGCAACTAACACAAGAAGGACAATGAGAGTTTGCATAAACAAATGCAACACATTGACCTCAGTTGCTGGTTTTAGGGGAAATGCCAGCAACCAACCTGTCCCTGTTCCTCCAATTATCATCAGCGTTATCAAATAAAAATGTTTTTCTGAGTCAAGATTTTTCATATATTATATTCTCCTGTATAAATAAAACTTTTACCTGGGCATAATTTTTACAAGAAAGTTATATATTCCTGCAATGAGAAATTAACTATAAAAAAAATTTGGTAACCTTTATATAATTAAATAATAAATCAAATAAATTTTCAAAAGGGGAATTAAAGTGTTTCTAAAATTTTTGAACACAATCCTTCTGGTAGGATTTATTCTTTATTTATGGGGAATGCCTCCTGCGGCAGCAGCAATTTCTTTTGTTGTACCTGAGGTAAATGACGGAAAGGTTAGAATAATCCCGGGAGAGAGTTTGGAAGCAGATCTTTTAACAGCGGGTAATTCTATTATTATTGAAGGTAAGGTTAGAGGAGATACGGTGAGTACCGGCAGGTCGTTAACATTAACGGGTGAAGTAACAAATGATGTCCTTGGTGTTTTTCAAAAGGCACAGCTTAAAGGGAATATTGGAAACGACATAAGAATAGCTGCAAAGGATGTGTTTCTTGAAGGAAATATAGCCGGGGGAGCTACTGTATTAGCTCAAAATATAACTTTAAAACAGGGAGGAACGGTGGGGAAAAATATGCTGGTTGCCGCTCAAAATATCGATCTTGGAGGTAAAGTAATGGGAAGCGTTCGGGCCTATGCTGAAACCGTTACTGTTTCAGGAAAAGTTGAAGGAGATCTTTATACCGAAGCAAACCGGCTGCAGTTTCTTCCCGGAAGTTCCATCGGTGGAAACCTTTATTACCGGGGTCCTCAAAGCAAACCCGATCTGTCTAAAACTGAGATCGGGGGAACAGTGGAATGGCAGCAAACAGAACGAAAGGCGGAAAAAACTGAAACAACGGGCCTGCTCTGGCCTTTAGTCAGGCTGATGATTACAGCTGCTCTGATGGCTATATTTTTTAAGCCGTTAGTTCAGCGGGTCAGCAAGCAGATAAGGGGGAGCCGTGGAAGAACCTGGGATTCGGCTTGTTGTTTCTTGGAGGAGTTCCCCTTCTAGCTTTATTATTCTTTCTTAGTTTCGTGGGCGTAGGCGCAGCTTTAATTCTGCTGATGAGCTGGACCTGGCTTTTCACACTGGTTATTCTGCTGGCCAAAGTCCTTGTAGGTACTGCAATTGCCGGTTGGTTTTGGGACAGGTACCTACCTGACCGACGTTTGCCCCTGCTCTGGGATGCCCTGAGCGGGTCACTGGTATTTTGGGCGGCCGGCCAAATACCCGTGGCTGGATATCTAATTTCAGCCTTGCTGGTTATCTGTACAGCGGGTGCGATGTTTTTATTGATTATCAGAAATTTTTGCTCACGTCCGCTATTAAAAATGCAAAAAAAATGAACGCAAAAGATCTCTCGATCTCCAGTTGTCTTTTAAAGCATGGCTTATATCCTGTCTAAAATGTAACAAAGCTATCTAATTTCGAATATTTTCAGAAAAATAAATAAATTCAAATAAATTATTTTTATTTTAAATTTTGTTTCATTAAACGATTTATTATTTTTTAAAATTAATTAAAAAAAAGCATTTCAAGGTTTTATCGGGCATAAATATTATTCAAAAGGGGGTGTATAATTAGCTATGGATTTCCAAAAATATATCGTTGAGCAAGCTTTAGTAATTGTGCCGGTGCTCTGGGTAATTGGAGTATTTTTAAAACGTACGCCGAGGGTTCCGAATTGGAAGATTGCCTGGATTTTAGTGGTGCTGGGGATAATTTTAACGGTCGGCATACTTGGGTTTTCCGCCCAGGCAGTCGTACAGGGGGTATTGGTGGCCGGTGTAGCTGTCCTGGGACACCAGTTGTTAAAGCAGACCATCAATAAAGATATTAATTAGAGGGTTACGTAGAAATTTTTTGTGATGGTATTATCCATAAATTAAATTTTAATTTAACCTCCTGAATTATTGCGTTAGACAGGGGGTTATTGTTATTTATCGTAAATTTTTAAGTCCTGGCTTTATAATGTAAAGTTAAATTAAACCGCAGGCTTGTGCCGGTAAACTGTCCTGCCTCATCGTAAACAGGATTTTTGCATACCTCTCTGCTAAACTTACCCTTTTTTCAAAAGCGATTCTGGTAACGCGGTTTCTTGACCGCGCCCCTGGTCGTCCTGTTCTTTTGAAACAAATGATTCTATTGCTCTCCTGCCTTCCCGCTTAATGATTTAAATTTTTCCATATGCTATGTTCAGTTAAATTATGTAAATTAGCAGCGTAATAGCAAAGGAAAAATGAAATAAGTCCAGAATTAGAATTATCAGAGATATTTTACCGATAATTCTTAAAGGGGAGTCGGCATTTTTGAGTTTAAGGCTAATACTGGGCAGGGCAGGAACCGGCAAAACATATTTTTGTTTGCAAGATATATCAGAAAAGCTTAAAGAGAGCCCGGATGGCCCGCCGTTAATTTTACTTGTTCCAGAGCAGGCTACGTTTCAGTTAGAAAGGGAATTGGCCAGCAAACCGGGCCTCGGTGGGATTATCCGGGCACAGGTTTTAAGCTTTCGCAGGTTTGCCTGGAAGGTGCTCTGGGAGGCAGGTGGCGCTGCCCGGGTCTATATCGGGGAAATAGGTAAAAGCATGGTTCTCAGAAAGTGCTTGGAGAATAGGGGAGAAACGCTTAAGGTTTTTGGCAGATTTAGCCGTAAGACGGGCTTTTGTAATAAATTGGCAGACACCTTGTCCGAAATAAAACGTTACCTTCTAACACCGGAGCAGCTGCTGGGGAGCGGGGAATATTTTAAACGGAGAAAAAATAACATTTTGGCCGGGAAGCTGCATGATCTCAGTTTGTTATACTCAGATTTAGAAGAAAGCCTGGCCTCAAAATACCTTGATCCGGATGATTACCTGACGTTATTTGCAGAAAAATTACGTGAATCGCGGTATTTACAAGACGCTGAGGTTTGGCTGGATGGGTTTACGGGTTTTACTCCTCAGGAATACTTAGTTCTGGAATCGTTGCTTAAAACCGTGAAAAGGGTTAACGTTGCTCTTTGTCTTGACGGTAGAGAGCTTGAAAAGCCTCTCGAGGAGGAGGAATGTTTCCGTTCTTCCCGGGAGACCTATGAACAGCTCAGGTTTCTGGCACAGAAAAACAACGTTGCATTATGTGAACCTCAGTTATTGGATAAAGGAGTACCTTACCGTTTCCGGGAACGACGGGCCCTAGCCCATATTGAGAAATATTTTTTTACTCATCCTGCTCCTGAATTTTCAGATGCTCCGCAGGGAATCAAACTAGTAGCAGCGGCCAGTCGACGCGCTGAGGTAGAAGGGGTAGCACGGGAAATACTTTACCTCTGCCGTACAGAAGGGTTTCGCTTCCGGGAAATGGCCGTTTTACTCAGGGATTTAACTGATTACAGTGAACTCATAAAAAATGTTTTTAAAGACTATAATATTCCTTATTTTATGGACCAAAAGCGCACCATGGTGCACCATCCCCTGGTGGAACTGGTACGGACTTCGTTAAAGGTCGTAGAAGAAAACTGGGCTTTTGATCCCCTTTTCCGTTTTTTAAAAACCGATTTGTTTTGTTTGAGCCGGGACGAGGTGGACTGTTTGGAAAATTATGTTCTGGCTCACGGTATAAAGGGAGGGGCATGGCTGGAAGAGAAACGGGGGGGTTTTG
>DDHO01000038.1:0-10115 GCA_002352935.1 Firmicutes bacterium UBA1874 | reverse complement strand
GTGGAAGAGAAACGGTGGGATTTTGTTTGCCGCAGCGGGCTGGATAAGGTCAACGAAATGCGGCAAGATGAAGCCGAGCTGGAAGAAATAAATAAAAGCCGCAAAAAAGTACAGCAGTATATGCTGCCCTTTTATTGGACAATCAAAAGGTCGAGCAGCGCAAGTGAAATAACGGTGGGAGTTTATGATCTTTTGGTTAAACTTGGTGTCCCCGAGCAGTTGGACAGGTGGTACAAAAAAGCGGAAGCCCGTGGTGAGCTTGAAGAGGCCAGGGAACACGCCCAGGCTTGGGATGCTGTCGTGTCGCTATTTGAACAGTTAACAGAAGTACTGGGAGATGAGCCTTTGAGCCTGAGAGATTATATAAGTGTCCTGGAAAGCGGGCTGGAAAGTTTAAAGCTGGGGCTCATCCCCCCGGGGTTAGACCAAGTGCTGGTTGCTTCCCTGGGGCGTTCCCGTATTCCGGATATGAGGGCGGTTTTTGTTCTTGGAGTAAATGACGGGGAGTTTCCCGCACGGCCGGTTGATAGCGGGATACTAACAGATCAAGAAAGAGAGGAACTTCAGAAGACTGGTTTCAGGCTGGCTCCCGGCGGGAGACGCCTTCTCTTAGAAGAGCAGAACCTGATATACACTGCTCTGACCAGAGGTAGGAGCTACCTGTGGATAAGTTATTTCATGGCTGATGAAGAAGGAAAGGCTTCTGCTCCTTCGATTGTCATTCAACGCCTGAAGGAACTCCTGCCCCGTTTGAAAGAAACACCATGCCAGCTGGAACCTGGACCCGGTGAAGATCCCATGCAATTTATCAGCACACCGAGAAAATCCCTTTCTTATCTGGTAAATTTAGTGAGGAAGTACAAAGAAGGGGACAACATGCATCCTGCCTGGCTGGAGGTTTATAACTGGCTCGCTGCCGGCAGGGACAGCGGAGAATATGATTACCGTGTTCTTGAGAGCATTTTTGATTGTAACCAGGAAAAAAACCTTCCCTGTGAACTGGGGTCCCGGATCTACGGAAAAATTTTAAAGACGAGCGTTTCCCGGCTGGAAAAGTTTCAAGCCTGTCCTTTTATGCACTTTCTTTCTTGTGGGCTGGGTTTAAAAGAAAGAAAAATATTCGGAATTGAGGCCCCGGATTACGGGCAATTTTATCACGCTGCACTCAAAGAGTTTGCGGAGAGAGTACAAAAAGAAGACCGGGACTGGGGAACGATAAATGAGGAGGATGCTTCAAGAATAACATCGGAAATAGTTGATGACATTGCCCCCCGGATACAGAACGAAATATTGATCAGCAGCGCGCGTTACCGCTATGTGAAAAAAAAGCTCGAGAGGGTTGTTAGAAAAGCCGTGGATGTTCTTTCTGAGCATGCAGCCAGAAGCAGTTTCAGGCCAGTGGGACTTGAAATGGGGTTTGGCAGTAATGAGCATCTCCCTCCTCTCAGAATAAAAATTGGCAAGGAAAACTTAATGGAAATCACAGGAAGGATCGATAGGGTTGATGCAGCGAAAGAGGGGGAAAATAATTATCTCAGGGTTATAGATTACAAGTCGAACAGGGCAGAACTTAAATTGGAAGATATCTACCACGGGTTGAATCTCCAGCTTTTAACTTATCTCGAGGTTTGTTTAAAGAACAGTTCCCGGCTTACTTCCGGGGAGGCTTTTCCCGGCGGTATGTTTTATTTCAGGGTTGATAGCCCGTTGCTGCCATGGAAAGAAGATTTAGACCCGAAAAGAATAAAGAAAGCGGTTGTCAGGGAGTTAAGGATGAAAGGTATAGTACTTGCTGACACCAAAGTAGTTCGGCTCATGGACAGCAAACTGGTATCCGGAAGTTCGGATCTTATATACGTGACTTTAAAAAAGGATGGTAGTTTTCGCAGCGGTTCGCCTGTTATAACTCAGAAGCAGTTCAAAGCACTACGCCGGCACCTTTATGTAACTTTGGAAGAGGTGGGTAGGCGCATCCTGAATGGTGAAGTTTCTATTTTGCCCTATAAAAAGAATAACTTTACTTCATGTCAACATTGTTCTTACAGACCTGTTTGTAAATTTGACACCTTGTTAGAAGGCAACAGGTATAGGATGCTAGCTTCTTGTTCTGATGAAGAAATATGGAAACTGTTGGGTAAGGAGAGGTATTAGTGAAGTGGACGAAAGCACAGCGGGCCGCTATTGAAGCACGCAATAAAAATTTGCTGGTATCTGCTGCAGCTGGCGCCGGAAAAACTTCAGTTCTTGTAGAAAGAATAATTTCCCGGATCTGTGACCCTTCCGAGCCGGTAGATGTAGACCGGCTGCTGGTAGTAACGTATACTAAGGCTGCTGCAGTCGAAATGAGAGAAAGAATAGCAGCGGCACTGATCAGCAGGTTAAAGAGAGAAGGGGGGCAGGGCCCTCTACGCCGCCAGTTGAGGTTGCTTAACACGGCTACTATTACCACCGTGCACTCTTTTTGTCTGGATGTTCTGCGCCAAAATTTTCACCTGCTTGATCTTGACCCCTCTTTCCGCGTGGCCAACGAGCCGGAAAGCTCTCTTTTAAAAGAGGAAGTGGGGGAGAAACTTTTTGAAAAATATTATGAAAGCAGAGATAACAAGCTATTTACTTCTCTAGTGGACGCTTACGGTGGGACGCGGGAAGATTTTCCGCTGCTCCAGCTTGTTATTCGTCTTTTTGACTTTTCCAGAAGCACAGCCAATCCGGAGCGCTGGCTTGCAGGCCTGGTGGAAAACTTTAGAACAGAAAACTTTTCTGTTGATGATTTTCCCTGGATATTTGATTTGAAAAGGGCTTTAAAAGTAGAAATTGAAGGTTTAGTGAAAGACCTGGAAGCTGCCCTTTATATTACCGGTCTGCCCGGCGGCCCGGAGAGCTACCGTGAAAACTTACAGGAAGATTTAGACCTTCTTAACGAATTGCGGAAAAGCTGCCAGGGCAAATGGGATGAAATTTACGGTGCTTTTACAGGCGCTGAATTTTCCAAACTAAATAGTTGCAGAGAAAAGGAAGCAGACCCCGAGCTCAGAGATAAGGTTAGAAGCTTGAGAGACGGTGTCAGAAAGTCTATCAAAAACATTACTAATACTTATTTTTTTCGAACTCCGGAAGAAGCTTTGTCTGATCTGCGCAATATAGGTCCCAAGATGAATACGCTGGTAGAGATGGTAAAAGAATTTTCCCGGGAATTCCGGCAGGCAAAACTTGAGAGGGGTATTGTAGACTTTGGCGACCTCGAGCATTATACGCTTCAAATTTTGGCTGAAGAAGACAAGGAAGGAAATATCCAGCCTTCTCCCTCGGCAATGGATTATAGGGAAAAATTTGTAGAAGTGCTGGCCGACGAGTACCAGGACATAAATGAGGTACAGGAAGCTATACTTAAATTAGTTTCCCGATACGATCACGAAGATCCCAATTTTTTTATGGTTGGAGACCCGAAGCAGAGCATTTACCGGTTTCGCCTTGCAGAGCCACGTGTTTTTCAGGAAAAATTAATGAAATTTTCCAAAACAGAAAATTTTAGAAACTTAAGCATTGAATTAAGAGAAAATTTTCGGTCGAGGAGAAATATAATCGATGCGGTTAATTACGTGTTTCGCCAAATTATGACACCGGGTTTGGCTGAAATAAATTATGACCAAAAAGCCCAACTGTTTTACGGGGCAGATTACCCTGATGGTTCCGATCCCATATCCCAATCAGTGGAGCTGCACTTAATTAATATGACGAGGGATAAAAATAAAGGGGCTTTGCTTCAGCACGACACAGGGATACCAGAGGAGTTTGAGGAAGAGTTGGAAGCTGCCAGGTTAGAAGCCCGTTTAATAGGTAACCGTATTAAAGAACTAATTAATGAAAAATATACTGTTTACGACCAGAACCTTGGCAGCTGCCGCCCCCTTATTTACCGTGATGTAGTTATCCTATTGAGAGCTACCAGAGGCTGGGCAAATAATTTTCTAGAGGAACTCGGTCTAATGGACATCCCTGTTTATGCTGAGCTCAGCAGCGGATATTTTACTTCAACCGAGGTAGAAACTATTATTTCTCTTTTAAAAGTTATAGACAATCCCAGACAGGATATTCCCCTTGCTGCTGTTCTGCGTTCTCCTGTTGTGGGTTTAACAGCCGGCGAACTAGCTGAGGTGAGGCTGTTTGAAAAGCACGGTGATTACTGGAAAGCGGTATTAAAAGCCTCCAGGGAAACAGAAAAATCACTGGCGGAAAAACTGCAGCGCTTTATTACTTATCTTGAACAATGGCGAACCAAAGCAAGGCGCGGCAACCTGGCGGAATTAATTTGGGACATTTACCGTGAAACCGGCTATTTTGACTATGTTGGAGGGTTGTCCGGGGGAACACGGCGGCAGGCCAATCTGCGCGTCCTGCATGAAAAGGCTAAACAGTTCGAAAATACGAGCTTTCGGGGACTTTTCAGTTTTTTAAGGTTTATCGATGAGTTTCGAAAACAGGGTGGAGACCTGGGCGAAGCAGCAGGCATAGGCGAAAATGAAAATACGGTGCGTTTAATGAGCGTTCATAAAAGCAAAGGCCTGGAATTTCCCGTGGTGTTTCTGGCGGGACTGGGCAAAAATTTTAACTTTCAGGAACTGGGCAACTATATTCTACTGCACAAGCAGGCAGGGCTGGGGCCGGAATTTGTTGATGTGGAGACCGGAATAAGATTTCCGACCTTAGCAAAGCTTGCTGTCCAAAAAAAATTGAAGATGGAAACGATGGCGGAGGAAATGAGGATCTTTTATGTAGCAATGACCAGGGCTAAGGAAAAATTACTGCTTGTGGGTTCCGTAAAAAATTTAGAAAGAGCTATCTCCGGGTGGTGCAGGTGTGCGGACAGCAGGGAACGAAGGCTCCCGGAAGCTCAATTAAGCTCGGCTTCTAATTACTTGGACTGGATAGCTCCTGCACTCATCCGCCACCCCGGAGCCGGACCTTTGAGGGAAGCGGCGGGAGGACAGGCTCATACAACAAGGTTGGAAACTAAAAAAGATCGCTCCTCCTTTCTGGTAAAAATCATGTGTCCCGGGGACGACATGTTTTCATCTTCGGAGGTAGTACGGAAAACCGTTAATGAGGATGAAATTTTATCGAAGATATATAACAAGGAGATTGTTGAAAAAGAGAAATGTTCCTGTGGGGAGGAAGTTAAAAATGTTCTTTCCTGGAAATATCCTTTCCGAAAAGTGCTGGGAAAACCCGCAAAGGCTGCAGTAACCGAACTTAAAAGCAGGGTGGGAGAAGAAGAGCAGTTTTTTGACGCTAGGTCAGTTTTTCCGGAAGGCAGGCATTCTATTTCTGCACGTCGTCCAAAATTTTTAAAAGAAGGACGAGGGCTGTCACCCGGTGAATACGGTACAGCGGTTCATTTGGTCATGCAGCACCTGGACCTGTCCCTGCCCGTTGATGAATCTTCCATATTTCGGCAGATAACAGACCTGGAAGAGAGGGGCCTTCTTACCCGGGAACAGGCCGAAGCTATTGACGTTTCGCTGATTACGAAATTTTTTCACGGAAGTTTAGGAAGGCGCCTGCTTGATTCCAAGCGGGTTTTAAGAGAGGTGCAGTTCAGCCTTGTTGTTCCTGCCGTACAGCTATATGAAGATTTTCCTGCTTCCAGCAAGGAAACTGTGCTCGTCCAGGGAGTAATTGACTGCTTGTTTTTTGAAGATGACGCGGCTGTTGTAGTGGATTACAAAACGGATAACATTACTGGACAAGAAGTAGCACGCAGGGCAGCATATTACTGCAGGCAGCTACAGCTCTACTCCCGGGCGGTGGAAACGATACTCAAGCGGGAGGTCAAAGGAAGATATCTCTACTTTTTTATTCCGGCCACAAGCATGCAAATTTAGTTATTTGGATATGATCTCCGGATCAGTTGCCCGGGATCTGATATTCATGCCGGCCGGTTTTGCTCCGGCCTTATTATCGCTGGTATTTTTGAAAAGTCCCCGGGTTAAGGTCTTTATAGCTATTTTGGGGTTAACCGGATATTTTTTGTGCCCATGGCCTCTATACAATACAAGGTCAATATACTTCTATTTACCTGGTTTATTTGGCGGTCTTCGGGATGTCTATCTGCAGCATGATTTGGGGCTTATTAGCTTTGGGCCATATTCAGTGCTTCAGGTTACCAGGAATTTTAAGTAAATCCGCTGCTTTTTTCTTATTTCTATTCTTTTCGTTTTGGTTCCCATCCGGCACTACGAATTACACCTGATAGTGCCAGAAACGTACCGGGAGATAACTATGCTTTTTTATTGAGATTTGTGCGGGTTTTCTCGCTTTCGGCAGCATAGCTTTCCAGCTGCTTAACAACAGGCCCTTCGGTAATATCCTTGCAGGGATCGGGCTTTTAAAAGCGCTGACAATTTGCCTTCCGTTGCATTTGTAGAATGGTACGCACCATATTACGGAGGGGTGCCGGCAGATTTCAGCATGATAGCCTTTTTCAGCGTACTAACAGCGGTTTCACTTGTGTTAATAATTTTATACATGTTTAGACCGGAGACAGGAGCAAAGCTTATTTGATTTAGAATGGACTTATAAATAGCTTTTTAAAGCTAGGGTAAAAAAAATCCGTATTTTTTTACAAAAAAAAGGACCTAACAGGTCCTAAAAGAGTGTACCTCTCCTCTTTTCCGCAAAAATTAAGGGCAAAACTTTCTTCTCATTCTGTAGTGTTATTTTCCAAATTTTCTTCATTATTTTCGTCGGCAGTATTATTTTCTGCAGTATTATTTTCTTCTGTAGTTGCTTCTTCATTATTAGTTTCTAAAGCGTCATCTTCCGTTTTCTGATCTTCGCTTTCTTCTGGGGTTGTCGGGTCTTCACTTTCCTGTTCTGTAGTGAGAATCCTTTCCATAATTACGGCTAACTGGGCCCTTGTAATTGCGCCGTTAGGGTTAAACTTTCCATCAGGAGTTCCTAATATAATCCCTTCTTCGGCTAAAGCTTTAATATAACCCACATATTCCCGGGAGATTAAAAACTCGTCTTTAAAAGTAATATCAGAGACATCTTGGGGTTCTATACCAAGCGCTTTAGCAATCCAGACTGCTGCTAAGGCCCTTGTCGTTTGGACGTGGGAATGGAAGCGGTTCATGTTGATTATTCCCTTTTTGGCTGCTTTATTTATATCTTTTTGCGCCCATCCTGGAATGCTGCCATTGTCTTCATCGTTTTCAGCTTCCTCTTCATCACTTTCAGCTTCCTCTTCATCGGCACTGTTATTGAGTTCTCCTTCAATCGATTTTCCGCTTTCTATGTTTTGGTCGTTGTTATTTTCCGCATTTTCATCTTCTTCGTTTTCGATACTTTCTTTGTCAGAGATAAGCCTCATTAAAAGTGAAATAGTTTCTACTTGTTTGACGGGTTTGTCAGGTTTAAATGTATTGTCTTCATACCCGTTTAACAGATTAACAGCACTCAGACCGTTTATTGCTTCTTCTGCCCAGTGGTTTTGAACATCCAAAAAGCTGTTGCCAAAACTATTGCCGTTCTGTTGTATTATTTGCTTGTAGACCTTCAGTTTATCCTTAAATTCTTCTTTGATATTTCTTTGAAATTCGGCTTTGTTTTTCCTCCCGTCTTTCTTTGATTTAAATTTGGAGCCGTTGTTTTTTATTTCTATTTTCCCATTTTTAATTTCTACTTTTAAGCCCTCTTCAGTAAAATACTCAAGGGTGCCCTCGTTTTCTTCTACCGAGCTTATTCCGGGTTTACCTTTATTTTTAATTTCATGACCCTGTCCTTGGCCCGGCTTGGCCCAGCAAAGTCCTGTAGAGAGCATGACTATAAAAAAAGCTAAAAGCAGATGCAGAATAAATTTTTTCACACGTAGTATCCTCCTTTTGTTTATTTTATTAAGGTTGTTTTAAGTTCGCATATCCCTCCTTTAGACTAAAATGCAGCCTATAAGGCTGCAAAAATAATTTTTTTAAAAAAAAACTTTTTGGCAGCCTGGCAATCATAACGAAGACGTCTTAGACCCATGGCTTTGCGTCCTGTCCTTTCGGAACAGTTTGCCGTTTTTCAAAAAGAAATTATTTAATTTTGTAAACTATTTTACTATAATTTTTGACTTTTTGTAAATATTTTTTGTTTTAATGATTTTAGAAAAACTCAAGGTCTTTCTAATACATATCTTCAAAAGAGTTGATTTTCCTTAGGAATGAGTGCGGCAGAAATGTTTCATAAAAGTGGCCAGCTTACAGCACCCTTCCATAGGCATGGCGTTGTAAATTGATGCCCGTATACCTCCTACCGAACGGTGTCCTTTTAAACCAATGAGATCTTCTTGTGAGGCTTCTTCTAAAAATTTTTTTTCCAGAACCTCACTTGGAAGCCTGAAGGTTATATTCATCATAGAACGGCTGCTCTTCTGAGCATGGGGCCGGTAAAAGTCGCTGTTGCTATCTAGAGCTTCATAAATAATATTAGCCTTTTTTTTGTTTTTTTCTTCCAAACTCTTCAGGCCCCCGCTGTTTTTAACCCACTTGAGCACTTGATGCACCATATAAATTGCAAAAACAGGGGGCGTATTATAGAGAGAATTTTTTTCGGCATGTACATCGTATCTTACAATGTTTGGGAGTGAAGACGGGACCTTGTCCAGAAGATCGGTGCGAATAATTACCACGGTCACTCCCGCAGGCCCTAAATTTTTTTGGGCTCCTGCATAAATAAGTGCAAATTTATTAGCGTTAAAGGTACGGGAAAGAATGTCGCTGGACATATCTGCAATTAAAGGCATGTCTTCGAAATCAGGAAATTCCTGCCACTGTGTGCCGAAAATAGTATTATTTGAAGTAATATGAACATAAGCCGGGTTTTTACTCAGCTGCAATTCTTCTATTTTCGGAATTCGGTTATGCCCGGTTTCTTTTGTCGAATGAGCTATATGTACGTTCCCTATTTTTGCTGCTTCTTTGTAGGCTTTTTCGGCAAAGCTGCCGGTAATAACATAATCCGCTGTGGAGTTTTTCGGAAGAAAGTTAAGTGGTATCATGGCAAATTGAGCACTTGCTCCGCCTTGGAGGAAGAGTACCCTGTATTCTTCTTTGGAAAGGTTGAGCTGTTCTAGAAGCATGTCTTCTGATGCTTGTATTAATTCCTCTACATCAGGGGAACGGTGGCTCATTTCCAGGATTGACATCCCGCGGTTGTTGTAATTGAGCAGGTTCTGCTGGACTTCTTTCAGCACCGGGAGAGGTAAAGTTGCCGGGCCGGGGTAAAAATTATAGACTCGTGCCGTCATGAGGCTCACTCCTTATAAACTAGTAAGACCATTATACCGGAAAACAGGTACTTTGCAAAAATAAGTTATATATCAAATTTTGTACTGCTTATAGTCTTTAACCGGAACTTTTAAAAGTCTGCAGCAAGAAGTTGCTTGCTGATTTCAGGATAGATCTGTTTCCTTTATTTTTCAGATTTAAGCTATCATTTTGAGAAATTTATCGAGAGTAAGCTGGTATACGTGTTTTTCCGAACCTGAAATTTCCTCTTTCTTCCGGAAACCGGCTTTTTTAAAAACTTTTTTCGAAGCCTCGTTATTTTTATGTATTTTTACTTCTACTTTTTTGCAGCGAAGGTAAAGGAAAGCTTTTTTTAAACCTTCCCAAACGGCAGTTGTGCCCAGTCCTCTGTTCCATTTCTTTTTGTCTCCAATAGCAATTACCATTTCCATTTTTTTATTTGCTTTGGGAATTAAGCGTAGGTACCCCACTGGTTCTTCCTGTTCTTTAAGATCGATCAGATAGAACAGGCTTTGCTGCTTAAAATGATGAGTAAATAGATCCATCTTGTTTACTTTTAGAAGTTTTTTCAACCTCTGGGCAGCATCCGGTTTCTCATTGAGAAAACGGGTTATTTCTTCGTCTTCCATCCATGCTGCCATTTTTTTAACATCACAGGTGTAAACTTCGTTTCTCAATTCAACAGTATCACCGTAAGGCATGCTATCTCCTCAATTCTATTAATTTCTTAGTTTCCGTAAAGACAGCTTTAAATAAGGTTTTATATATACTATCATTTACTTTTTTAAGGTGTCAAACTGTTCCGAGCAGAAATTAGCAGCACGA
>DDHO01000059.1:417-20499 GCA_002352935.1 Firmicutes bacterium UBA1874 | reverse complement strand
GTAGTTATGTACCGGGCTAACCAGAGGCTGGGTACAGCGTCCGTAAAAACAAGAGCTGAAGTATCCGGCGGCGGCCGCAAGCCGTGGCGTCAGAAGGGAACGGGCCGGGCGAGGGCAGGCAGTAACAGGTCTCCGCTGTGGCGTTATGGTGGTATTATATTCGGGCCCAAACCGCGTGACTACCATTACAGTATTCCTAAAAAAAAGCGCAGGCTGGCCATGCGTTCCGCCTTATCTGCTAAAGTAAAAGAAAATGATTTAATAATTTTGGATAACCTTACCCTACAGGAGCCTAAAACAAAAATTATGTCCCAGATATTGAAAAGATTAAACGACAAGAAAAAAACACTCATCGTAACTGCCGATGCAGATGAAAATGTAAAAAGATCAAGCCGCAATATTCCGGGTGTAAAACCTACCTGCGTGCAAAGCCTAAATCCTTATGACCTTCTTGTGTACGACAAACTCGTTATGACCAAGGAAGCAGTTTCCAGGGTCGAGGAGGTGTGGGGCTGTGCATAACCCTTATGATATAATTATCAAGCCTGTCATATCGGAGAAGACCATGGAATTGCTTGAAGAAAACAAGTATACGTTCTTAGTAGATAGAAGGGCTAACAAAGTGGAAATTAAAAAAGCCGTTGAAGAATTGTTTGATGTAAAGGTAGAAAAAGTTAATACTCTGAAAGTCCGGCGGAAAAGAAGGCGCCAGGGACGAACAGAAGGTATGACTTCGGAAAAGAAAAAAGCTGTGGTAACCCTGAGACAGGGAGATAATATTCAGCTGTTTGAGGATCTTTAAAGGGCTTTAAAAGCCGGTTTTCTGTGAAATGTCGGTGGGTGAAAGAAAATTTATTATACTCTCCTTAGAGCATTAACTTAAATGACAAGCGGGGTGGACAAAAATAACTGCGGAAGGAGGTTGACCGGTGGCTGTTAAAAAATATAAACCAACTTCCCCGGGCAGGCGGGCTATGTCAGTTTCTACCTTTGAGGAAATAACCAGGAAAGAACCGGAAAAATCGCTTTTGAGGCCGTTAAAAAAGACCGGAGGCAGGAACGCACAGGGCAGATTAACTGTCAGGCACAGGGGTGGTGGACATAAGCGAATGTACCGTCTCATTGACTTTAAAAGAGATAAGGACGGTATTCCTGCAAAGGTAGCAAGTATTGAGTACGATCCTAACCGTTCAGCTAGAATAGCCCTTCTGCATTATGTAGATGGGGAAAAACGCTATATTTTGGCTCCCGAAGGGCTGAAAGTAGGAGAAATGGTTAAATCCGGCAAGGAAGCAGAAATAAAAATTGGTAATGCCCTTTACCTGCGGGATATACCTACCGGTACCAATGTTCATAATATAGAACTGACTCCCGGTAAAGGCGGGCAGCTTGCCCGTTCGGCAGGAAGCGAGGCCCAGTTAATGGCCAAAGAGGGGAAGTATGCTCATATGCGGCTGCCTTCCGGAGAAGTTCGATTGATTTCCTTGAACTGCAAAGCTACTATCGGGCAGGTTGGTAACTTGGATCATGAAAATATTACTATAGGCAAGGCCGGCCGTTCCCGTTGGCTTGGAATCAGGCCAACGGTTCGTGGGGTGGTTATGAATCCAGCAGACCACCCACACGGCGGGGGGGAAGGGAAGTCACCCGTTGGACGGCATCCTGTTACTCCCTGGGGAAAACCGGCACACGGGGTTAAAACGAGAAAGAAAAACAAAAGTTCTGGCAGGTTCATTGTGAAGAAACGGAAAAAATAGTTTTTGGAAGGAGGGGAGCAAATGAGCAGGTCTCTCAAAAAGGGACCTTATTGTAATGATAAGCTCTTAAAGAAGATTGAGGAAATGAACGAGAAGGGGCAAAAACGTGTAATTAAGACTTGGTCTCGTAGTTCTACAATATTTCCGCAGATGGTGGGACACACAATAGCAGTGCATGATGGTCGACGGCATGTTCCTATATATATATCTGAAGACATGGTAGGGCATAAGCTGGGTGAGTTTGTTCCGACGAGGACTTTTAAAGGGCACGGAGCTCGAACGGAGCGTTCTACGGCATTGAAGTAGAGCTGTTTTTTGAGAGGAGGTAGCATTTGACATGGAAGTGAAAGCGGTTGGAAAATACATCCGTATTTCTCCTCATAAAGTTCGTCAAGTGGTAGATCTTATCAGAGGCAAAAATGTTGGAGAGGCTATTTCTATACTAAAATTTACACCGAAGCGGTCTGCCGCAATAGTGGAAAAGGTTATCAGATCTGCTGCAGCTAACGCTGAACATAATTATGATATGGATCCGGAACAACTATATGTGATAAGGGCATACGTCGACGAAGGGCCTACATGGAAGCGAATTAAGCCCAGGGCTATGGGAAGAGCAGATCTCAGGCGCAGAAGGACCAGTCATGTAACCGTTATCCTTAGTGAAAAGGAGGCTTGATCGTGGGGCAAAAGGTAAGCCCTAAAGGGCTACGTATAGGTATTATCAAAGGTTGGGATGCCAGGTGGTATGCTGACAAAGACTATGCCGATCTTTTACAGGAAGATCTTAAAATACGCAGATTTATTAAAAAGAAACTATTTGCAGCGGGTATTTCCACCATTGAAATTGAACGCGCGGCAAACAGGTTAAAAGTTTCGATCCATACTGCTAAACCGGGAATAGTTATCGGGCGGCGCGGGACTGAAGTGGAAGCACTACGGAAAGAAATTGAAAAAATGACCGGCAAACA
The DNA here is from genome assembly GCA_002352935.1 of Firmicutes bacterium UBA1874. GTDB lineage: Bacteria > Bacillota > UBA1874 > UBA1874 > UBA1874 > UBA1874. The sequence continues at coordinate 17,774 of DDHO01000059.1, read as the reverse complement.
GGTTAATCTTAATGTTGTGGAAATAAAAAATCCTGAGCTCGATGCTCAGTTAGTGGCAGAAGGAGTAGCTGCTCAGCTGTCAAAAAGGGTATCATTTCGCAGGGCCATAAAACAGGCCGTTTCTCGTGCAATGCGCCTGGGAGCTGAAGGAATTAGAATTTCCTGCTCGGGCCGTCTGGGTGGAGCTGAAATAGCCCGTACTGAATGGTATAGTGAGGGGAAAGTTCCACTGCACACATTAAGGGCGGACATTGATTACGGTTTTGCTGAAGCAAATACTACTTACGGAAAAATAGGGATTAAAGTATGGATTTATAAAGGAGAAGTTCTACCGGAAGCGAAAAATACGGCGGAGGGAGGAGGCCAACGATAATGTTAATGCCCAAAAGGGTCAAACACCGCAAACAACACCTCATCCGTCCCAAGGGAAAGGCAAATAGGGGTAATGAGGTAACTTTTGGCGAGTTCGGCCTCCAGGCCCAGGAAGCAGGCTGGATCAACAGCCGCCAGATTGAAGCGGCAAGGGTAGCTATGACTCGTTATATAAAAAGGGGCGGAAAGGTCTGGATAAGGATATTTCCGGATAATCCTGTAACCGCCAAGCCTGCAGAAACAAGGATGGGGAAGGGTAAAGGGGCACCGGAATTCTGGGTAGCTCCCATTAAACCCGGCCGTATACTTTTTGAATTGGCCGGGGTACCGGAGGATACGGCGAGAGAGGCAATGCGGCTGGCATCTCACAAACTACCCCTCCAAACCAAGTTTTTAAAAGCGGTAGGGATGGAAGGTGAGGCAGATGAAAGTTAAGGACATCCGGGAACTTACTGATGAAGAACTGCAGAGAAAAGCTGGAGATCTTAAACAGGAATTGTTTAACCTGCGCTTTCAGCTGGCTATAGGACAACTTGACAACCCTATGCGTATTAGAGAAGTTCGCAGGAGTATTGCCCGGGTTAAAACTATCCTTACTGAAAGAAAGATGAAACGTCAAAAAGTTCAATAAAGGAGGTAAGGGAATGGCCGAAAGGGGCAAAAGGAAAACCCGCATAGGTTTGGTTGTAAGCAATAAAATGGATAAGACGGCTGTTGTATCCGTAGAAAACCGCATTAGGCATAAACTTTACGGGCGTTTCGTTAAGTCTACGAAAAAAGTAAAAGCTCACGATGCCGAAAATCAGTGCCAGGTAGGCGATAAGGTAAAAATAATGGAAACGAGACCTCTAAGTAAAGAAAAACGCTGGAGAGTAATCAAAGTAATAGAAAAAAGCCAGTTTAAACAGTAATTATAAAAGCATAACCCCTGTTTAAGGGTGAAGGGGGAAACCAGATTGATTCAAACCCAAACAATTTTAAAAGTTGGAGATAACACCGGTGCGAAAAAAATGATGTGTATTCGTGTACTCGGAGGATCACGGCGTCGCTACGCGAGTGTTGGTGACCAGATTATAGCCTCAGTCAAAGAAGCTTCGCCAGGTGGTGTTGTTAAAAAGGGAGACGTAGTCCGAGCTGTAGTTGTACGTACTAAAAAAGAAATTAAAAGGCCGGACGGTTCCTATATTCGCTTTAATGAAAATGCGGCTGTTATTATTGACCAGCAGGGCAACCCTAAAGGGACAAGAATATTTGGCCCTGTTGCCCGTGAATTGAGAAATAGGGATTTTATGAAAATAATTTCTTTAGCCCCAGAGGTACTCTGATTTTTTTGATGGTAGGTTCAGTTAAAAAAATTGTAAGGTAAATAAGGTTGAAATGGTATAGCGAGGTGGTGAGCCAGAATGACGAAGCCCAAAATGAAAATAAAAAAAGGTGATACCGTAAAGGTAATCCAAGGGAAACACTCCGGTAAAAAGGGCAAAGTACTGGAAGCTATTCCTCAAGATAATAGAGTTATTATTGAAGGCATTAATAAGGTTAAAAGGCATATGCGCCCGACTAAAGGGGCACCGCAGGGAGGCATTGTGGAAAAAGAAGCACCTATAAATGTTTCCAATGTAATGGTCGTTTGCAAAAAATGTGGAAAACCAACTAGAGTTGGTAAAAAGATTTTAGACGACGGCAGCAGGAAAAGATACTGTAAAAAATGCGATCAATTATTGGATTAAGTAGAGGTAAAGGGGGTAATTAAAAACCCATGGCCCGATTGAAAGAGATATATAAAAAACAAATTAGACCCGAACTTGTCAAGAAGTTCGGTTACGAAAATTATTTTGCGGTACCCCGACTAGAAAAGATTGTCATTAATATGGGCGTTGGTGAAGCCATACAAAATCCCAAGGTCCTCGAAGCGGCTGTAGGGGATTTGGCTACAATAAGCGGTCAAAAGCCAATAATTACCAAAGCTAAAAAATCAATAGCTTCTTTCAAGTTGAGAGAGGGGATGCCCATAGGCTGCAAAGTAACCCTGAGAGGGGACCGCATGTACGAATTTTTGGACCGCCTTATAAACGTAGCCCTTCCTCGGGTAAGGGATTTTCATGGAGTGTCTTCAAAGTCTTTTGACGGTCGCGGAAATTACGCTCTCGGTATAAAAGAGCAATTGATTTTCCCCGAAGTTGATTATGACAAGATAGACAAAGTGAGGGGTATGGATATTATTATCGTTACCACTGCCAGAAACGATGAAGAAGCACGAGAGCTGTTAAGCATGTTCGGAATGCCGTTCCGGGAAGGGTAGTCTTATTATGAACGGGAAGGAGGATTTTTTTGCCAAAGAAATCAAAAATCGCCCAAGCTAAAAAAACGCCCAAGTACAAGGTGCGGGGCTATAACCGCTGTCGAGTTTGCGGAAGGCCGCGTGGGTATTACCGTAAATTCGGGCTTTGCAGGATTTGTTTAAGAGAGTTTGCATATAGAGGTGAAATACCGGGAGTGACCAAATCAAGTTGGTAAACGGTTTTAACAGGAAGGAGGTATGTTCATGTCTATGACGGATCCTATTGCTGACTTCTTAACCCGTATCCGAAACGCAAATACTGTTTATAAGGAGACTGTAGAAATTCCGGCTTCAAAAATGAAAAAAGAAATGTCTCAGATCCTTAAGAATGAAGGTTTTATAAGGGATTATGAAGTCATAGAGGACGGCAAACAGGGTATCCTGAGGCTTTACCTGAAATACGGACCTAATAAAGAAAAGGTAATTACCGGAGTAAAACGTATCAGCAAACCCGGACTTAGGGTATATGCCAAGAAGGAGGAAATTCCCCGCGTGCTGGGAGGCCTCGGGATAGCAATGATTTCCACTTCCCAGGGGGTTATGGCTGATAAACAGGCCCGCAGATGTAATATCGGCGGGGAAGTGATTTGCTATATCTGGTAGCATGTTATATCGCGGGGAGCAAGAGGGGGGTGAGAACATTGTCTCGCGTGGGACATAATCCTATAAATATCCCTGGAGGAGTTGAAGTTAATATCGAAAACAATTTGATTTCTGTAAAGGGGCCTAAGGGAAAGCTTCAAAGGAAGATCCCCGAACCAATGGAAATAAGCATAGAAGGATCAAAATTAATTGTTAAGCGCCCTTCAGATAAGAGAGAGCACAAAGCCTTACACGGGTTGACACGTGCCCTTATCAATAATATGGTAAAGGGAGTTACCGAAGGCTTCCGGAAGGTTTTGGAGCTTAACGGAGTTGGCTATCGTGCAGCGAAACAGGGCAGCAAGCTGGTATTAACAGTAGGTTACTCACATCCCGTGGAATTGATACCGGAAGACGGTGTGGAAGTGGAGGTCCCCACACCTACACAAATTATAATTACCGGTTCCGACAATGAAAAAGTCGGTTCTTTTGCGGCAACAGTCCGCAAAGTTAGAGAGCCTGATCCTTATAAAGGCAAGGGTATAAAATATGAAAATGAAAAAATCATGAGAAAAGTCGGCAAGGCTGCTGCTAAATAAGCAGGAGGGGGGTGCCACAGTTGTATAGTAAGGACAAACATAAAAAAAGGGTTAAGGCAAGAAAGCGTTTTAGAATAAGAAAAAAAGTCTTCGGAACACCGGAGCGCCCTCGGTTGAGCGTATACCGGAGCCTTAAGCATATTCACGCCCAGGTTATTGATGATGTAAGGGGCGTAACCCTGGCTGCTGCCTCCAGCCTGGAACCGGAGTTGAAGCAGGTCTTGGATACCGGCGGGAACCGGGAAGCGGCAAAGAAAGTTGGAGAGCACCTTGCCCGGAAAGCACTGGAAAAGGGCATAAAAAAGGTTGTTTTCGACCGCGGGGGTCGTATATATCACGGAAGAATAGCTGCCTTGGCAGAGGGTGCTCGTGAAGCTGGCCTCGATTTTTGATAATCATACCCTGCCCGGGGTTTATTTTAAAGGAAAAGGAGGGAAGGCCTCAATTGGAACGTATAGATGCAGAGAAATCGGAGCTTGTAGAAAAAGTAGTAAGAATTAACCGCGTAGCTAAAGTTGTTAAAGGAGGGCGCAGGTTTAGCTTTAGTGCTTTGGTAGTAGTGGGAGATGAGAACGGAAGAGTAGGTGCGGGGATGGGGAAAGCGGGCGAAGTGCCCGAAGCGATTCGTAAAGGAATAGAAGAAGCAAAGAAAAATCTGATTAACATTCCCCTTGTAGGTACCACTATCCCCCACCAGATTATAGGCCGTTTTGGTGCAGGCAGAGTGCTGCTTAAGCCGGCTTCCGAAGGTACCGGTGTAATTGCCGGAGGACCTGTTCGTGCTGTTTTAGAAGCAGGGGGAGTCAGAGATATCCTTACTAAGTCTCTGGGCTCTACTAATTCTAACAACATGGTCTACGCCACTATCGAAGGCCTTAAAAGGTTAAAAAGGGCTGAAGAAGTAAGCCGTTTACGCAATAAACCTATAAAAGAATTGCTGGGGTAGGAGGTTGGTAGGTAATGGCTCCTAAATATAAAATAACATTGGTTCGCAGCTTAATAGGGCATCCGGAAAGACAGCGTAGGACTGCTCGAGCTTTAGGTTTAAAAAGAATTAATCAAAGCGTCATAAAAGATGACAACGGGGCGATCAGAGGGCAAATACGCAAGATAAAGCACTTGGTAAAAGTAGAGCAGTTAGAGGCCTAGGAGGTGTTAGGATGAAATTACACGAGCTCAAGCCGGCTGAGGGAGCCCGCCGTAAAAGGGTTCGAGTAGGTCGAGGCACGGGTTCCGGCTTGGGTAAAACCAGCGGCCGTGGCCAGAAAGGCCAGAAATCCCGTTCCGGTGGAAATATAAAGCCTGGTTTTGAAGGAGGCCAGATGCCGCTCCAGCGCCGCGTCCCTAAAAGGGGTTTTAACAATATTTTCAAGAAGCAGATTGTGGCTTTAAATGTAGGAGAACTAAACGATTTTAAAGAAGGTACGGTTGTTACACCTGAATTGCTGGTTCAAGAAGGGAAAATTAAGTCGATCAAAGACGGCGTAAAGATCTTGGGCCAGGGAGAATTAGAGAAGCCCCTGACGGTAAAAATGCATTTCTTCAGTAAATCCGCTGTAGAAAAGATCCAGGCAGCTGGAGGTAAAATTGAGGTGATCTAACTTGCTGGGGACACTTGTTAGCGCGTGGAAAATCGGTGAACTCCGAAAAAAAATAATCTTTACTTTGCTCATGTTCCTGGTTTTTCGATTCGGAGCCCACGTTCCTGTACCAGGAATTGATATTCTTAAGTTGGAACAGTTGATCAGTACGGGTGCCATATTCGGTTTTTTTGATGTAATAGCTGGAGGTGCCTTGAGCAGGTTCAGCGTTTTTGCAATGGGTATAATGCCGTATATTAACGCTTCTATAATTATGCAGCTGTTAACTGTTGTAATTCCCAGGTTAGAACAGCTGGCTAAAGAAGGTGAAGAAGGCAGGAAGAAGATTATCCAACTAACCCGCTACGGGACCGTTGTCTTAGGTTTTATTCAGGCAGCGGGAATGTCCTTTTATATGGGGGGACGCGGTATAATATCCGATCCTTCCATAGGCAACTACCTGGTTATAGCCATTACCTTAACTGCTGGGACGGCTTTTCTAATGTGGCTGGGCGAACTGATTACAGAGCACGGCATCGGAAATGGAATTTCGCTTATTATTTTTGCAGGCATCGTTTCCAGATTGCCGGCGGGCTTGAATACGCTTTACCAGTATGTGGCTGCCGGAACTGTCAGCATATTTACTCTGATAGCCTTTGGAGTTGTGGCGCTTGTAATTATTGCAGCTGTAGTAGCTATGCATGAAGGACAGCGCAGGATTCCTGTTCAGTATGCAAAGCGGGTTGTGGGTAGAAAAGTATACGGCGGACAAAGTGCTCATTTGCCGCTCAAAGTTAACCAGGCAGGAGTAATTCCTGTAATTTTTGCCATGTCACTTTTGCTGTTTCCGCCGACAGTTTCGTCCTGGTTTCCGAACAGTCAGTGGGCACAGATAATAACTAATATTTTTAATTTTACATCCGTTACTTATATGATAAGTTATGCTTTATTAATTATCTTTTTCACTTATTTTTATACTGCAGTGACTTTTAACCCTCAGGATGTAGCTGACAACATGAAGAAATACGGGGGGTTTATACCTGGGCTCAGACCGGGCCGGCCTACTGCAGAATATATTGAACGTATCTTAACCCGTATCACACTAGCGGGGGCTATATTTTTGGCTCTAATAGCACTTTTACCCAACTTTATTATGTCTGCTACCGGTTTGAATATTGCTTTTGGTGGAACGGCCCTGTTAATTGTTGTAGGTGTTGCGCTGGAAACCATGAAACAGCTAGAGTCTCACATGCTTATGAGGCATTATGAAGGGTTTATGAAATAATCAAAGCGGTAGCACTAGGTGAGGAGGTTAAGTAATGAGAATTATATTAATGGGCCCACCGGGTGCTGGAAAAGGAACCCAGGCAAAAAACCTGGTTAAAAAATTTAAAATTCCTCACATCTCAACAGGGGATATGTTCCGAAAGGCGATAAAAGATAAAACGGAACTGGGCAGTAAAGCAAAGGAGTTTTTGGATGCCGGGAAATTGGTTCCTGATGAAATAACAATAGGCATTGTTAAGGAACGCTTGAGTGAAAATGACTGCTCTCGAGGCTTTCTTCTGGATGGTTTTCCGCGTACAGTTCCCCAGGCCAAAGCACTGGATAAAATTATGGATGACTGGGGAGTATCACTGGATGCGGTTATCAATATTGAAGTTTCGCGTGAGAAACTGCTGGAAAGGCTCACGGGAAGGCGTGTCTGTACAAACTGCGGGGCCACCTATCACGTGACTTTCAACCCCCCGCAAGTTGAAGGAAGATGTGACAAATGCCGCGCACAGCTTTACCAGAGAGACGATGATACTTACGATACGGTTGCCAGCCGCCTTGATGTCTACCGGGAAAAGAATGCCCACCTGGTTGAATATTACGAAAAGAAAGGAGTTTTAATAAATATTAATGGGGACCGAGAAATATCGAAAGTATTTAGTGATATTGAAAAAGCACTGGGAGAGAAGAAAAAATATTGATTATTTTAAAGTCTAAACGTGAAATACAGTACATGAGGGAAGCGGGAGAGGTTATTGCTAAATCCCGCGAGGCCCTAGAAAAAGCTGTGCGTGTTGGGATAACTACTGCCGAATTAGACAGGATAGCGGAGGAGGTTATTAAAAAGCAGGGGGCTATTCCCGCATTTAAGGGATATAAAGGCTTCCCGGCCAATATTTGCACTTCCGTCAATGAGCAGGTAGTTCATGGCATTCCGGGTTTAAGGAAATTAAAAGATGGAGATATTATTAGTATTGACATGGGAGCCATTAAAAAAGGATATTACGGCGATTCGGCATTTACATTACCGGTGGGAGAAATAGACGAGGAAACCAAAAAACTGCTGGCTGTAACCGAGGAAGCGTTAATGAAGGGTATCGAAAAAGCAATAGAAGGCAACAGGCTGAGCGATATTTCATCTGCCATACAAACGTACGTCGAAAAAAACGGCTTTTCTGTAGTACGGGATTATGTAGGACACGGAATAGGGTCTCAAATGCATGAAGCTCCTCAGGTCCCGAACTTTGGCCCTTCCGGTCATGGTCCTCGCCTAAAGGCAGGTATGACACTTGCTATAGAGCCGATGGTAAACGCAGGCAGTTTTGAAGTAGTAACCCTTACGGATAACTGGACGGTAGTTACTAGAGACGGCCGTTATTCTGCTCACTTTGAACATACGATTGTCATTACGGAGAATGGCCCTCAAATATTGACGGCTTAATTACCTCGGGGGGCAATGGAGGGTGATGTTTTTGAAAGAAGATATCGAAGTGGGCACGTTGGTTATTTCAAAATGCGGGCGAGATCGGCAGCGAAGATATTTAGTATGGGATATAGTTGATAACCATTTTGTTCTTCTGGTGGATGGAGATAACCGCCGTATTCAAAAGCCCAAGCGTAAGAACAGGAAACATATACATTTAACGAAAAAAAAAGCGGAAGATATCTGCCGGAAGTTATCTAATAATGAAAAGGTGTGTAACGCTGAAATTCGAAGAGCTATTGAAGAACTTGAAGAACAAACAGGTGAAGATTTACTGAACCTGTGCGGTAAAGGAGGTTAATAGATGGCATGGCTAAAGAGGACGTTATAGAAGTCCAGGGTACTGTGGTGGAGCCCCTTCCGAATGCCATGTTTAAGGTCGAGCTGGAAAACGGCCACAAGGTATTGGCTCACGTATCCGGAAAAATTCGCATGAACTATATCAGGATTCTGCCCGGAGACCGCGTGACAGTTGAACTGTCGCCCTATGATTTAAACAGGGGCCGTATTGTCTATCGTTATAAATAGTGATCAAAAAACAAGTTTATTATACTCCTGTTTATCAGGTAAAATATGGAAAGAGGGTGCTTCCGAGTGAAAGTAAGGCCTTCGGTAAAGCCCATTTGTGAAAAGTGCAAAGTTATTAAAAGAAAAGGGAAAGTAATGGTGATTTGTGAAAATAAAAAGCACAAACAAAAGCAGGGCTAATTTATTAAAGAAATGGGAGGTGTTCTTGTGGCCCGTATTTCAGGTATAGACCTTCCTCGCGACAAGCGTATTGAGGTTGCCCTGACTTATATTTATGGTATCGGACGGTCCAGGGCGAAGAAAATTCTGGAAAAAACCGGTATTAATCCGGATACTAGAACCAGGGATCTTACTGAAGATGAAATAAGCAAGTTGCGAGAAATAATAAATAAAAACTACCAGGTTGAAGGTGATTTACGCCGGGAGGTATCATTAAATATTAAACGACTCATGGAGATAGGCTGTTATCGAGGGCTCCGCCACAGGCGGGGGTTACCGGTCCGGGGGCAGCGGACAAAAACCAACGCCCGCACCAGAAAAGGCCCTAAGAAAACTGTCGGTGTGAGGCGTAAAAAGTAAGATAGGTAAAAGGGGGGGATAACATGGCTCGAAGGTCAGCACGTCCCAAAAGGCGTGAGAAAAAGAATATCGAGAGCGGAATTGCTCATGTAAAATCGACCTTTAACAATACTATTATTACAATAACGGATAAAGCGGGAAATGCCATTTCGTGGGCCAGTGCAGGCACTGTAGGGTTTAAGGGCTCGCGTAAAAGCACTCCCTTTGCAGCCCAAATGGCTGCGGAAGCAGCAGCCAAAACCGCTATGGAACACGGACTCAAGGAACTGGAATGTTATGTAAAAGGCCCGGGAGCGGGGAGGGAAGCGGCTATTCGTTCTCTCCAGTCTGCGGGCCTGGAAGTGAACATGATTAAGGATGTTACACCAGTTCCACACAACGGCTGCAGACCACCTAAGCGTAGAAGAGTATAGGAGGTGAAATTTATTGGCAAGGTATCGAAATGCAGTATGTCGTCTCTGCCGCAGGGAAGGTGCTAAGTTATTTTTAAAAGGCGACCGCTGTTATTCTGACAAATGTGCTTTTGAGCGTAAACAATATGGTCCTGGAGAACATGGACAAACTCGCAAGAAAGTTTCCGAATATGGAGTACAGTTAAGAGAAAAACAAAAAGCACGCCGCATTTACGGAGTATTAGAAAAACAATTTAAAAACTACTTTGAAAAGGCCGAAAAACAAAAAGGGGTTACCGGTGAGAACCTTTTGAAACTTTTGGAGCGTCGTTTGGACAATGTAGTCTATCGTCTCGGCTTTGCATCTTCGAGGGCTGAAGCAAGGCAGTTGGTATCCCACGGCTGTTTTACCGTCAACGGGCGGAAGGTCAATATTCCTTCTTACCTGGTCAAAAAAGATGAGGAAATTGCAGTGCACGAGCGCTGCAAGAACAGCCCGAAATTTAAAGAATTAATGGAAGCGGCTGCGCATAAGACGCCTCCTTCCTGGCTTCAGGTAGATGTTGAAGAAAAGCGCGGGAGAGTACTGGATCTTCCTTCCCGAGAGGATATTGACGTTCCGGTGCAGGAACACCTTATAGTGGAACTTTATTCCAGATAAGCGTTGACCGAACAGGCCGGAACCGTATGCTAAAAGAAGGAGGGCCATAGGTATATGTTGGAAATTGAAAAACCCAGAATAGAATGCGTAGCTCTGGACGACGACAGGCGGTACGGTAAATTTATTGTCGAGCCTCTGGAGAGAGGTTATGCAATTACCTTGGGTAATTCGCTTCGTCGCGTTTTGTTGTCTTCCTTACCGGGGGCAGCTGTAACTTCGGTTAAAATTGATGGAGTGCTGCACGAGTTTTCTACCATCCCGGGAGTGGTTGAGGATACTACGGAAATTATCTTAAACATTAAAAAACTGGCTGTAAAACTGCATACTGACGAACCCACAACAATGTTTATAGAAAAAGAAGGGGAAGGGGAAGTCCTCGCAGGTGATATTCAGCACGGACCCGATATTGAAATTCTTAACCCCGACTTGTATATTGCTACTTTGAGTAAAGAAGGCAGGCTCGTTATGGAAATGGTAGTCGAAAAAGGGCGGGGTTACGTACCAGCCGAAAAAAATAAAAAAAATGACGACGTAATTGGGGTTATTCCTGTAGACTCCATTTTTACCCCCGTGCCACGGGTAAATTATATTGTAGAGGACACGCGTGTGGGCCAGGTTACTGATTACGACCGTTTGACGCTCGAGGTATGGACCGATGGTACTATAGCTCCCGATGAAGCAATAAGCTCTTCGGCTAAAATTTTAAGCGATCACCTGAAGCTCTTTACGGGCCTGACGGAAAAAATAAGCGATGAGGTTACCCTTGTAGAAAAAGAAGAAGAAAAGAAAGACAAAATACTTGAAATGACAATAGAAGAACTGGACCTGTCTGTGCGTTCGTTTAATTGCTTAAAACGAGCAGGAATTAATACCGTCGAGGAATTAATCAACCGGAGCGAAGAGGATATGATGAAGGTTAGAAATCTGGGTAAAAAATCTTTGGAGGAAGTAAATCAAAAAATTGGTGAACTGGGACTAAAGCTGAAGAAATCTGATGAATAAAGTCAGGGGGTGGTTAAAATTAATCGCAGTAAATTAAAACCCGGCGTTGCACACCGCCGCAGTATGTTGCGCAATATAGTCACCTCCTTCTTGCGGGAAGAAAGAATTGAAACAACCGAGGTGCGCGCAAAGTCGCTCCAAAGGATGGCTGATAAAATGATAACCTTGGGTAAGAAAGGGGATCTTCATTCCAGGCGCATGGCTCTGGCATATTTAACTGATGAAGATGTAGTAACCAAGCTCTTCCAGGAAATAGCACCTCGTTACGAAGACCGGCAAGGCGGGTACACGCGTATTGTTAAAACCAGGACAAGAAAGGGCGATGCTGCTCCTATGGTCCTAGTCGAGCTAGTCTAAATAATTGTGTTTTTCTAACCCGGGGTCAGCCGAATATCACTTTTTGTGATATTTTGGAAAGACCCTTTTTACTTGATGATAATTAAGGTCATTAAATCGAGCGGGTGGTTTTTTTGTTGGAAGTGAGGGGCGTTTCTTATTGTTATATTTCCCCTAAAGGCGAACGGTTTAAAGCTTTGAAAGATATTAACCTCCGAATAAGACCGGGAGAATTTATTGCCCTGATCGGAGTGAATGGCTCGGGGAAGTCCACTTTAGCAAAGCTTTTCAATGCTATGATAATACCCAGCAAGGGTTGGGTCAGGGTAAACGGCTTGCGTACTGACGTGCCTGCTCACAAGTGGGAAATAAGAAAACTGGTGGGGATGGTGTTCCAAAACCCGGAAAATCAAATTGTAGCTTCAATAGTTGAAGAAGATGTAGCGTTTGGACCCGAAAATTTAGGTCTTTCCAGAAGAGAAATATTAAAAAGAGTGAATGAATCATTGGAAGCGGTAGGGTTGAAAGGCTATAATAAATGGCCTGCAGACGCCCTGTCCGGAGGGCAAAAACAGCGCGTTGCCATAGCAGGGTCCATAGCTCTAAAACCGGATTATTTAGTGCTTGACGAGCCTACGGCCATGCTTGACTGCCGCGGGCGGGCGGAAATTCTAAAAGTTCTTAAGCAGTTAAGCTGGAAACAGGGAATTTCCGTAGTCTTAATCACGCACTCATTAGAGGAGGCTTTGCTCGCTGAACGCATAATTTTGTTGGATGGGGGCCGGATAATTAAAGATTTCTCCCCAAAAGACCTTTTTAAAAACACAAGTTTGTTAGAGGAACTGGGCGTCGGGAAACTACCTATAAGCGTTTTAGCTGAAAGGTTAGCTCGGTGTGGCTTTAAACCGCCCGGAAATCTTGTGACGTTAGATGACATGGTGGACTGGATATGTTCATTCGCTTAGAAAACCTAAGCTGCATTTACAGGACGGGTATGCTTCAAGAAGTTCAGGCGCTGCAAAACGTAAACCTGGAACTTCCTTCGGGATGCTTAACGGCAGTACTCGGAGAGACCGGGTCCGGAAAAACAACTTTAATTCAGCATATAGGCATGCTGGTAAAACCTACGGCAGGCAGGGTTTACTTTGACGGAGTAGAAGTTAGCAACAGAAAAAATAAGAAAATTTTACAGGTAATAAGACAAAAAATAGGCTATTTGTTTCAAAATCCGTATCATCAAATCTTGGAAGCTACTGTTTTTGAAGATATAGCCTACGGCCCTCTCGGGCAGGGACTTCCGCGCCAGGAAGTTGAAAACAGGGTAGTGTGTGCTATGGAAGCGGTGGGCCTTGACCTGGCAGAAGTCGGAGAACGTTCTCCTTTTCTTCTAAGCGGGGGACAATTACGTAGGGTGGCCCTGGCTGCTGTGCTGGCTCTGGAACCCGAGGTTCTAATTTTAGATGAGCCTTTCGCAGGTCTTGACCACCGGGGCCGCAAGTTGCTTGTTAACCTTTTAACAAAGATCCACCGGGAAAGGCGCCTCAGCATTATACTGGTCACGCATTCTCTGGAGGAAGTGCTTCCCCTAGTCCAAAAAACGGTTGTTTTGGAGAAGGGAAGGATAGCTTTTGAAGGTGCCCCCCGGGAGCTATTAAACTGGGAAGGTTTTCAGCGGTGTGCCCTCTGCCTTCCTGCTGTTACGCAATTAATGCAGAAATTAGAAAGAAGAGGCATACCCGTACGAACCGACGTTTTAGGCCTTGATGAGGCCGGTGAGGTAATTTTAAATTATTTAAAAGGGTCTTCTGATGATTAATAGACTGATTATCGGTAAGTATATACCTGGCAGTTCGCCGCTTCACAATCTTGACCCCCGCAGTAAGCTGCTTGCAGGATTAATCTTTATAATAGCCTTATTTTTTGTAAAGAGCGCAACAGGGTATGTGATTTTGGGTTTTTTTCTTGTCATGCTTATAACCGTTTCCCAAATCGACTGGAAGTTGTATCTTAAAGGGTTGAAACCGGTATTATTTATAGCAGTTATTACATTTACATTTCACCTGTTTTTAACACCCGGAGAAATATGGCAGCAGCTGGGTCCTTTAACCCTGACACGCGAGGGAATAAAACATGGAGTATATATTTCACTGAGATTAGTTTATCTGGTGGCGGGAGCCTCCCTGTTAACTTTTACAACTTCGCCTGTTAGTCTGACCGACGGTTTGGAACGAGTATTGTCTAAAGGCCGAAGAATTGGAATCCCGTCTCATGAGATTGCCATGATGATGAGCATAGCGCTGCGTTTTATCCCTATCATTGCAGATGAGGCTGATAAAATTTCTAAAGCCCTGACGGCACGGGGATTGGACCCGGCGGAAGCGGGATTTGCCGACCGCATTAAATTGCTGGTACCATTGCTGGTTGCTCTTTTGGTTTCGATTTTCCGGAGAGCGGAAGAACTTGCAATTTCCATGGAATCCAGGTGTTACCAAGGTGGAAATTCTCGCACGCGCCTGAGAGAGCTTACTCTGCATGCAGGTGATTACCTGGCGGTATTGTTAACATCCTTGGTGGCAGCGTCAGTCGTGATCGCGGGGTGGTAGATCTGTTTTTTTAAAAGTATTACCGCGGGTGGTGCGTTGTGTGCGCTTTTTAAAACTAACGTTAGCTTATGAAGGTACAAACTATCACGGGTGGCAGGTACAGAGAAAATCAGACGGGCCTACGATTCAGGGCATTTTGCAGGACGGGTTAAAAAAATTAACGGGAGAGGAAACAGCCGTAACCGCGTCCGGGAGAACAGATGCCGGTGTTCATGCCTGGGGTCAGGTCGCCCATCTGGCCTTGCAAAGTAAAATACCGGTCAAAAATTTCCCCAGGGCTTTAAACAACGTTTTGCCTGCGGACATCGTTGTGCGCCGGGCTGAGGAAGTAAGCGCTGATTTTCATGCTTGTTTTTCGGCTAGGGAAAAAACCTATATTTACGTAATATATAATAAAGAATATTTAAGTCCTTTTTGGCGTCGCTATGCCTGCCATATTACCGGAATTCTGGACGTTAAAGCCATGAATTCCGGAGCGAAGATGCTGGAAGGTTATCATGATTTTCGGTCTTTATGTTCTCAAAAGGCTTCTGTGCAAAATTTTAAACGCCATCTCCGCTCATGCAGAGTAAGGAAAAAGGGTGCGATAATTATGATAGAAGCTACTGCAAATGGGTTTTTATATAATATGGTACGTATAATTGCAGGAACTCTTCTGGAGGTCGGCAAAGGCAAGCTTGCGCCTGCTTCGATGAAAGATATTCTGGAAGCCAGGGACAGAAAAGCAGCCGGGCCCACAGCTCCACCGCAGGGCCTTTGCCTGTTTTCTGTGAAGTACACATGATTCTTTATGAAAGACTTAAGGTTAAAAGGCTTTGCTTGACATCGTTAATTTCTTAAATTAAAATAGTGTTGTTGTCCTCAAATGGAAAACTATTTAAGTAAAACCCTTGGAAAAGGAGGGTAAGATGCAATGAAAACATATATGGCAAAGCCCGCCGAAATGGAGAGCAAGTGGTATCTTGTGGATGCTGCGGACAAAACTCTTGGCAGGCTGGCTTCGGAAGTTGCCAAGCTCCTTATTGGAAAGCATAAACCTACCTATACCCCTCATATAGTTTCTGGGGATCATGTAGTGGTTATAAATGCTGAAAAAATAGTACTTACCGGTAAAAAGCTGGAGCAAAAGAATTATTATCGGCATTCAGGTTACCCTGGGGGCCTCAAAAGCATTAATTATTCCGATTTAATGCAGCGCAGCCCCGAAAAGGCCGTCATGCTGGCTGTCCGGGGAATGCTCCCTAAGAACAAGTTAGGTAGTAAAATGCTGAAGAAGCTTAGGGTATACCGGGGAGAAGAACACCCTCATCCGGCTCAAAAACCGGAAACTATTGAAATTAAGGCTTAGAACAGGGGCAAGATTTGGGGGAAAGGAGGAAAAGGCATTCTCATGGAGAAGGTTCAATATTACGGAACCGGGCGGCGAAAAAATGCCGTGGCCAAGGTGCGGCTGATACCCGGAGAGGGGAAAATAGTCATTAACGGCAGGTCAATGGACCGTTATTTTCCCGTAAATACTCTGGAAACCACGATAAAAGAACCCATGGAAACAACTAATACCCTGGGGCGTTTTGACGTTATTGCAAGTGTTCAGGGAGGAGGGTTCTCCGGGCAGGCAGGTGCTATTAGAATGGGAATAGCAAGAGCGCTTTTGAAGGCAGACGGTGAACTCCGCCCGATTTTAAAAAAGAAGGGGTTCCTAACCCGTGATCCTCGCATGAAAGAAAGAAGAAAGTACGGATTGAAAAAAGCCCGCAAAGCTCCGCAGTTTTCTAAACGTTAATATATAAAATTTTTTGGGGGATAGAACCTTGTTGGGACTATCCCCTGTTTTTTTTAACTTGAATATTTATTCTCTTAGGTGTTTTTGTTCTGCAGCTCTTCTATTTTTTCCAGGGGTTCGTTGTCGGGTCCATAGACTACTCGACGGTTATTGCCGGTTTTTTTCTTAGTTTTTGCTGCGCCTCTTTTTATCCTGCTAGCAAAAGTGTCTTCGGTATCGGGAAGAACGTGTTTTTCATTTCCCAATATTTATCACCTCCCTCCTTGGTATTTTAGTATGTTATTTGAGTGCTTCAATTAATGCTGCCATATTTTGCAGATTTCTTGGCAGTACTGGAACCGGTTAAACTGTTTGGCTGTTTTAAAGGTTTTTAAATACCAAGAATCAGCATATGTTAATAATGCATTAGGATGGAATTGTTGCCCGGGAGGGAGAGATGTAATCAAATGTTTATCAGCAAAAGGAATATGAAGCGTATGCTGGCGGTGACTGTACTGGCAATTCTGATATACGGTGGTTTTAAGCTGGTTTATCCAGAACCGCACCAGGTTATGTCCTGGGTAGTTGCCCATCAGGTTATCGTTATAGATGCGGGCCATGGAGGCCGGGATCCGGGAGCCGTAGGCCCTGGAGGGACGCTGGAAAAGGATGTAACACTTGCCATAGCTAAGCGTTTGGAACTCATTTTGAGACAGGCGGGAGCTCAGGTAATTATGATCAGATCTGAGGATAAAGATTTTTCCGGTACCGGAAAAACGGGAACGTTGAAGAGGGAAGATCTGCTTAAACGCCTGGAAACCGTAAAAAACAGCAACCCGGACTTGTACCTGAATATTCAGGCCAACAGCTTCGGCACCAGATGGACCGGCGCTCAGGTTTTTTATGACCCGCGCTTAAAAGAAAATGAAAGGTTGGCCAAATGTATACAAAGAAAATTCCGAGAACGTTTTACCAATAACAAGCGTGAAGCTAAAGAATTAGAGACGTTTATGCTCAGGAATGTGGAAGTGCCCGGGGTTATGATAGAAGTCGGTTTTATTTCTAATCCCCAGGAAGAAAAACTTCTTAATGATCCGGTTTACCAGGATAAAATTGCCTGGACCATTTTTATGGGGGTTGCTGGGTACTTGGCCGGAGAGAAGTAGTGATTACCAGATAACCTGCCGGATGTGAGGTTGTTAAACCGTGTGTGACATCGATTCCAAAGTGCTTTTCCATCCAAGAGTCCACTAACCTAGTTA
>DDHO01000059.1:0-169 GCA_002352935.1 Firmicutes bacterium UBA1874 | reverse complement strand
ACTAACCTAGTTATTGTTGCATCTAAGCTTGTAAACCAATAAAACATTAATAAAAACCTGTGCTTAACTGCCGCTTGTTGTTACTACGATGATTGGGTTCCGTTGCTATTGTACTTTGAAAGGACGGTGATATCCGAAACGACTTGCTGTTAGAGTAAAGTTATTGTAG
>DDHO01000101.1 GCA_002352935.1 Firmicutes bacterium UBA1874 | reverse complement strand
ACACATGTATTGTAATCCTACAGCGTTAAAAATCAGATATACATTGCTTATTTGACATTATTCCCCTGTTGGGGTAGGATGTAAATGATTTTTAACTGAACATAATTTAGTTTTTTTAAGGGCGAAAACAGCTTTATAACGAGATTAAAGTTTTTTATCGCTTTACATAAAACTACGGTAAAGTTGGGCATATAATTTGGAACGGGAGGTGTTAGGTTGAGGGTATTAGTTTCGGGTGCCTCTGGCCGAATGGGAAGAGAGGTAATGCAGGGGATAATGGATGCCGGGGACCTGACTCTTGTAGGAGCGACTGACATTAAAAATGTAGGTGAAGATGTTAGTTTTCTTTTGGGACGTGAAAAAACCGGCGTAAAGATAAATGATAATTTGGATAGTACCCTGAAAAATAGCAAGCCGGATGTTGTAGTTGACTTTACCACTCCGGAAGTGGTTATGGAAAATGCCAGGACAGTACTACTAAATGGTATTAATGCAGTTATCGGAACAACCGGTATTGACGAACAGTGTTTGGACGAGCTCAAAACTATATGCGATTTACATGGGGTTGGGGCGCTTGTTGCTCCCAACTTCGCGCTTGGGGCGGTTTTAATGATGCGATTTGCTCAGCAGGCTGCAAAGTACTTTGAGCATGTTGAGATAGTTGAACTCCATCACGATCAAAAAGTTGACGCTCCTTCGGGAACTTCTATAAAAACAGCCGAAAAGATAGCACAGGAAGCACCTGGGGACGGTCAAAAAAAAGTAGAATTTAAAGAGGTTATAGCCGGTGTCCGTGGCGGTAATTATAAGGGGGTTAAAATACACAGCGTACGTTTGCCGGGTTTAATTGCACACCAGGAAGTTATTTTCGGGGGGCCGGGTCAGATACTCACAATAAGGCACGATTCAACTAGCAGGGAATCCTTTATTCCAGGAGTCTTACTGGCTATCAGAAAAATTAAAGAGGTTAAAGGCCTGGTTTATGGATTGGAAAATTTATTGGAGTAGTCTTTAAAACTGGCCAGGACAAGCACCTCCCTAATGCTCTGCTCATATAATGAAATTAGTCGCGAGAGAACAGGAGGGCTTTTGATGGGTGGGGCTGATCTAAGAGGCAGAAAATTAGCTGTCTTAGGTGGTGATGCCCGGGAACTGGTTTTAATACCGGAGCTGATAAGGCAGGGTGCTTTAGTAAATGTTGCCGGTTTTCCTGAGCTAGAAGATCTTAAAGGGGCAAGGATTTTTGAAACGGTAGAAGAAGCTGTTTCGGACGTGGAAGCAGTCATAATTCCCATGCCCGGAACGGATGATGAAGGAAACATTCGGGCAGTCTACGCAAGCAAAAAAATCAAGCTTACGGAAGATGTTCTGGCCGGCCTCGTTCCCGGAACTCCTATTTTCATAGGAGTTGCAAAACCGTTTATACGCAGTTGGTCGGAAAAATACGGGCTCAAGCTTTATGAAATAGCCGAAATGGACCATGTTGCCATTTTCAATTCTATACCTACTGCGGAGGGAGCTATTCAAATAGCCATGCAGGAGACACCTATCACTATCCACGGCAGTAAGTGTGCGATTTTAGGGTTTGGACGTATAGGAATTACTCTTGCACAAAAGTTGCATGCCCTTGGTGCGGAGGTTACTATTGCTGCCAGGAAGAAAAGGGATCTTGCTCGGGGTATTGCTTCAGGTTACAATGCTGTAAACTTTAATGAAATAGACAAAGTGCTTTCTGAAGCAAATATCGTCTTTAATACTGTTCCGGCAATGGTTTTGGATAGTAAAAGGTTGAAAAAGATTTCTCCGGGAACTTTAATTTTAGATTTGGCTTCAGGCCCGGGCGGAACAGACTTTCAAGGAGCTGAGAAATTAGGATTAAAAGCTATTCTTGCACCAGGTTTGCCTGGAAAAGTTGCGCCCGTTACAGCCGGAAAAATTCTGGCACAAGTACTTCCGGAACTCATTGTGCAAAGCCTCGCGACCTCTTTAGTTTAGCACTTGCGGAGGTGCTTATCGTGTTAAATGGTAAACGTATTGGTTTTGCACTTACCGGCTCTCATTGTACGCTTGTAAAAGTTATTCCCGAAATAAAAAAGTTGATCCAGAAGGGAGCAGAAGTATATCCTATAATTTCCTTTTCCATTCGTGAAGTTGATACCCGTTTCGGAACTGCAAAGTACTGGAAAGATTTACTGGAAAAGATAACCCTACATTCTCCGATTTCTAATATAGTGGAAGCAGAACCTATAGGCCCGGAGGATATGTTTGATGTTCTGGTTATTGCACCTTGTACAGGGAATACGTTGGCCAAACTAGTTTGGGGAATGACTGACTCTGCTGTATTGATGGCTGCCAAGGCGCAGCTGCGAAACGAAAAACCTGTGGTAGTAGCTTTTTCTACGAATGATGGGCTCGGGATGAATGCAAAGAATATCGGGTTGCTTTTAAATATGAAAAATATCTATGTAGTCCCATTTGGTCAGGATGAACCGTTTAAAAAATCGAGATCTATAGTTGCTCATTTTCCTGCCCTGCCGGAAACAATATCTGCTGCGCTGGAAGGCAGGCAAATTCAGCCACTGTTATATACAGGCAGCCATTCCAACTTTGCCAACGAAAAATAGCTAAATATTACAGGAGGGAAATAAATTTGTCAAAACAATATAACGTGGCCATTGTTGGGACTGGTGCTGTAGGGACTACTCTGATAGAGATCTTGGAAGAAAGAAATTTCCCAGTTAATAATTTAAAATTGCTGGCAACTAAAAGATCAGCCGGAAAAACTTTTACTTTTTGTGGTGAAAATATCGTAGTCGAAGAAACTACTCCAAAATCTTTTAATAATGTGGATATTGTTCTTTTTGCAGGGGGAAGAGCAAGTAAATTATTTGGCCGGGAAGCAGTTAAAAGGGGAGCGGTGGTGATAGACAACAGCAGTGCTTTTAGGCTAGACCCCGAAGTACCACTGATCGTACCTGAAGTAAACCCGGAGGACATTAAATGGCACCGGGGTATCATAGCAAATCCTAATTGTTCCACTATTCAAATGGTAGTAGCTTTAAAACCCCTTTATGATGCAGCAGGAATTAAAAGAATAGTTATATCTACTTATCAAGCTGTTTCGGGCGCGGGTAAGGAAGCAATGGATGAGCTTGAAGAACAAACCAGGGCAATTTTGGAAGGTAAGGAAATTACGCCGAAGGTTTTTCCCTACCAAATTGCTTTTAATGTAATTCCTCATATAGACGTTTTTCTTGAGAAGAATTACACTAAAGAAGAAATGAAAATGGTTAATGAGACAAAAAAGATGTTTCATGATGAAAACATACGGATTACCGCTACAACAGTGAGAATACCCGTATTCAGGAGCCATGCGGAAGCAATAAATATAGAGACTGATAAAAAGATAACAGATGAAGAAGCCCGTGCCCTCCTATCATCAGCGCCTGGTGTAGTTGTAGTGGATGATCCGGCTAATTTAAAATATCCTATGCCTGTTGATGCTTCCAATAGCGACCAGGTTTTTGTAGGCAGGATTAGAGAGGATATTTCCCATCCCCGGGGATTGTGGCTCTGGGTAGTAGCAGATCAGCTTCGTAAAGGGGCAGCTACGAACGCTGTGCAAATAGCAGAACTGCTCATTAAAAATTAAAAATGTATAAACCTTGAGGGCAGAGGTGTGTTTAAAATGCGCACCATCGTACAGAAATTCGGCGGCTCTTCAGTGTCAACTTCCGAGAAAAGGCAGCTGGTTATAAAAAGAATACTTGAAGCTAAAAAGAAAGGGTACCGAGTAGCAGTTATAGTTTCTGCTATGGGAAGGAAAGGAGAGTCCTATGCAACAGATACCCTGCTTTCGATTGCAAGGACAGATAAGCTATCGGGCCGAGATATAGATCTTTTGCTTTCCTGCGGAGAAATTATATCTGGAGTAGTACTGGTTAGTGAACTCCAAGCAGAAGGAGAAAAAGCAGCGTTTTTGACGGGGAGTCAGGCCGGTATTATAACGGATAGAAACTACGGCAATGCCCGCATATTAAAAGTAGATGCGCGTTGTGTAGAAGATTTATTATCAAAAGGGAATATAGTTGTAATTGCCGGATATCAAGGCGTTTCTGAAGATGGAGAGATTACGACGCTGGGACGGGGCGGCAGTGACACCACCGCTGCTGCTATTGGTGTTGCGTTGGATGCGGAGGCAATAGAAATTTACACAGACGTTGATGGGATAAAGACGGCTGACCCCAGGATAGTTTCCGAGGCTAAAACACTGGATACCATAACTTATAATGAAGTCTGTCAGCTTGCACATGAAGGGGCTAAAGTTATTCACCCAAGGGCAGTCGAAATTGCAATGCAAAAGCATATTCCGTTATGGATTAAATCAACTTTTGATAATAAACCCGGCACTTTAGTTACAGTGGGTAAAGAAGGTTATGAAATACCAACTTGCGTTAACGACAGGTTAGTTACTGGGGTAACACACGTAAGTGGTATCACACAAATAAAAATTATTACAGAAAGCAGTCCCGGAAAATTTCAAAAAAAAGTACTAAGAGCTTTGGCGGATGCAGGAATTAGTATAGACTTTATTAACATTAATCCCGAAACAATAGTATTTACGGTTAAAGACGATATGGCTTCTAGAGCAGTAAATATTATAGAAGAGCTTGGTTTCACTGCCCAGGTAACGCCAAACTGTGCTAAAGTAGCCGCTGTTGGAGCCGGAATGACTGGCAGGCCGGGTGTAATGGCTTCAATTGTTGAGGTGCTTGAAGGAGAAGGTATACCAATATTACAGTCAGCGGATTCGTATACGACAATTTGGTGTCTTGTTAACGATATTCACCTTATAAGGGCTGTTAAGGCCTTGCACAGGAAATTTTTGCCTTCTTAAGATAAAATCTTAAAGGATGGTGAAGTTTATGAAAAATTTGGGACGTGTGCTTACGGCAATGGTTACTCCTTTCAAAGAAGATATGGAAGTTGATTATGACCAGGCATGCTACTTAGCTGATTTATTGACCGAAAAGGGCAGTGATGGTGTAGTGGTGGCCGGGACTACGGGAGAATCTCCTACTCTTTCCAAGGAAGAAAAGCTAAATCTCTTTCGGAAGGTCAAGGAAAGGATCGGAAATAAAGCGAGTGTTGTCGCAGGAACGGGTTCCTATAATACTAAAGAAAGCATCGAACTGAGCCGGAAAGCGGCTGAAGTAGGTGTGGATGCTGTTATGCTGGTGGTTCCTTATTATAACAAACCTTCTCAGGAAGGAATGTTTCAGCACTTTAAAGCTGTTGCATCAAAAATAGACAAGCCGGTCATCCTGTATAATGTGCCTTCGCGAACCGGAAGCAACCTGTTACCCGAGACGGTAGCGAGACTCGCTGAAATAGAAAATATAATAGGCATTAAAGAAGCAAGCGGAAATCTGGAACAAATAGTAATGATACGCAGATTGACCGATCCCGAATTTTTAATCTACAGCGGAGATGATGCACTTACGCTACCCATACTTTCAGCAGGAGGTAATGGTGTAATTAGTGTAGCTTCCCACCTGTCTGGCGAGGAATTACAGTTAATGGTTAAATATTTTATGGAAGGAGCCCCAGAAAAAGCAAGAATGATAAATGAAAAACTGTTCCCTTTATATAAAACTCTTTTTATAACTAGTAACCCTGTTCCTGTTAAAACTGCCCTCAATATTTTAGGAATAAGAGTAGGGGGCTTTCGTTTACCTTTGGTTGAAGCCTCTGAAGAAGAAAGGGCCGAAATTATTAAAACGTTAAAAAACATGGAGCTCAGTATAAATTAAATTCCAAAAATTATATAAAAGCTTTATTTTATAAGCTTTTGCAATTGGACAACTTATTTATGGAAATTGATTACCATATTCATCCTTAAATGGCAATAACAGTATACTATTTATTTTGATAAGAACAACAGCTTGCTTAAGACACGGGTTTTCCTGTAGCGCTGGTGCGTGTATTTTATATGTACAGCGCTTTGTTTAGTTGATTATATATTTTAAAACAGAAATAAGAACACGACCCATAATTTACTAACTAATAATTGCATCACCAAGGAGGTGTATTAATGGGAGAAAATGACCAAAAACTTTCCGTAATTCCCTTAGGCGGTCTAGGAGAAATCGGTAAAAACATGATGGCTATTAAATATAGTAATAGTATGTTAGTTATTGACTGTGGCTTAACCTTTCCGGAGAATGAAATGCTGGGTATTGATATTGTGATACCTGATATTTCATATTTATTGGAAAACAAAGATAAAATTAGAGGTGTTATTTTAACGCACGGCCATGAAGACCATATTGGTGCCATACCGTATATACTACCGCAGTTAAATGTTCCAATCTACGGAACAAGACTTACACTTGGATTATTGGAAGGGAAGCTGAAAGAACACAACCTGTTAGGGAAAGCTAAAATGCAGTGTGTTAAACCTCGTCAAGTTCTAAGAATAGGTCCGTTTCAGGTAGAGTTTATTCGTGTAAGTCACAGTATAGCTGATTCTGTTGGACTTGCTATCACTACTCCAGTCGGGACTATAGTACATTCGGGCGATTTTAAATTTGACCAAACACCTATAGACGGAGAAGTAATGGATTTTTCGAGGTTTGCTGAATTAGGTGAAGAGGGAGTACTCGCTTTATTTTCGGATAGCACTAACGTTGAAAGAACTGGCTATACCCTTTCGGAAAGTGTAGTAGGGGAAGCTTTTGACGATACCTTCCGCTTGGCTAAGGGACGCATTATAGTTGCAAGCTTTTCATCAAATATACATCGCATGCAACAGGTAATCAGTACGGCTAATAAATACAATCGGAAAGTTGCTATAACAGGACGCAGTATGTTAAACGTAGTAAATGTAGCCAGCAATTTGGGTTATCTTACATTGCCTGAAGATATTCTAGTTGATTTGGATGAACTTGAAAAGCTTCCTAAAAACCAAATGGTAATTATTACAACCGGTAGTCAGGGCGAACCCATGTCTGCCCTTACGCGCATGGCTATGTCTGACCACCGCAAGGTAGAAATCGTGCCGGGAGATACTGTCATAATATCGGCCAGGCCGATCCCAGGAAACGAAAAAACAGTATCGCGAACGGTGGATCTGCTTTTTAAGCAAGGGGCAGAAGTTATATACGAAGAAGTTTCAGGTATACATGTTTCCGGTCATGCCAGCCAGGAAGAACTTAAAATGATGATTAATTTAGTAAAACCCAAATATTTTGTTCCTATACACGGAGAATACCGAATGTTGATAAAACACGCTAAATTAGCTGAAGAAGTAGGTATTCCTTCCGACAAAATCTTCATTTTGGAAAACGGCCAGGTAATTGATTTTACTAGTAAAGGAACTTTTTTGAACGGTAAGGTTTCTGCAGGAAATGTGCTGGTTGATGGTTTGGGAGTAGGGGACGTCGGTAATATTGTTCTTCGTGACCGCAAGCAGTTATCAGAGGATGGGATTTTGATTGTTGTTGTAACTTTAAAAAGTAGCAGCGGGGCCATAATAGCTGGTCCTGATATCGTTTCCCGAGGTTTTGTTTACGTACGAGAGTCTGAAGAGTTATTAGAAGAAGCTAAATCGAAGGTTCGACAATCACTGGAAAAGTGTACGAAAAAAAATATTAAGGAATGGTCAACTATTAAGTCCAATATACGGGATAACCTTGGAAAGTTCCTTTACGAAAAAACAAAAAGGAGGCCCATGGTTTTACCTATTATTATGGAAGTACCATAATTATGAAAGTTAATAACAAGAGGCGGGAATTTAAGTTACGATATTTTGAAACATAAAAGTCAAATAGATTTCCCATACTATGATCAAGAAACGAAACAAAAAAGGAGGCATAACTTTTGACTATAAATCTCCCGCCATATAAACCAGCACAAAAAGGCCCGGGAATGAAACATGCATTTGAGCAGCAGACCAGAAAGAAAGTTCAGGGTTCTAAAAAAACAGAAGCAATAAAAGAGTTCGGCCAAATTCAAATGCCCCAGGTAAGAAGTGACATTCAATGTATTACCATTATAGGTCAAATCGAAGGACACATTATAATGTCCCCCCAGAACAAAACTACAAAATATGAACATGTAATTCCGCAACTAGTAGCTTTAGAGCAAAGCGATGAAGTTAAAGGATTAATTATCATACTAAATACGGTCGGCGGAGATGTAGAAGCAGGCCTGGCAATAGCAGAAATAATAGACAGCCTGAATAAGCCGTGCGTATCGCTGGTCTTGGGTGGAGGCCACAGTATTGGTGTGCCCATAGCTGTTGCTGCTGATTATTCTTTTATTGCAGAGACCGCTACAATGACCATACATCCGATCAGGCTTACAGGTTTAGTAGTAAGCGTTCCCCAGACATATGAATACCTTGAAAAAATGCAGGACCGGGTCATAAGATTTGTAACTTCTCATTCCAAGATAACTGAGAGCAACTTTAGAAAATTAATGTTTCAAACAGGAGAACTTGCCCGAGATATCGGGACAGTACTAGTAGGGAAAGATGCTGTTAAAGAGGGCCTTGTAGATGAAGTTGGAGGGCTTAATAAAGCAATACAAAAATTGTATGATTTAATTCGAGCACGGGAGCAGGGACAGTACTTCCGACCACAAGGGAGCTATCCGTACCGACAATCAACAGAGCAAGAGCCTCCCCCGGGAGGAGGCATACAGTAAAATGATATTGTACTCGATTGTACCCCCGGAACTAGTATTTCAAAATTTTGAACAGGAAAATTGCCAACGGGTAATAGATAGAAACGGCATTTTGTTACTGGTTACAGATGAGGGAACCGGGTGGGGTAAAATATTACGAATTATTAGCACGAACCCTGCAGATTTTTTAAATGAACAATACCAGCCGGGAAAAAAAATATTTTTAGGCGGGTAAAAAGGACAACCAACCTATTTTCAAAAATAAAACCCCTTCTGCGGGGTTTTTTAAATTGAACAAATAATAAAATATGATAATGGGCTTAAAAAAAAGGAATTATTTAGGCATTTGTGGAATAAGGCCCTTGTTGAGTTTTGTGAAGAGGTGGTTCTTCCGTGTCTGCTTTAGAAAAACACAGGAAGGAAGACTACAAAAAAGAAATTTACGGGTTGGCCTTTTTAGCACTTGCAGCCCTCTGTTTTGTTTGCCTTTGGCTTTCTAATACAAGTAATTCCATTATGACGCCCAGGGGTATAGGGACGGCTGGGGAATTTTTGGTTCGTGTTCTGTCTGGCTTTGGTGGAAAAGGAAGCTTCCTGCTGCCTTTTTACTTTGTTTTCGTAGGAACAAAATTAATTCTCAAGGGCCAAGGGAATACCTGGAATAATATTGGAGCCCTGATGTTATTAACTGTAATATTATCTATTTACCATCTTATTTCAAATGAAGATTTATCCCATCCCTGGGATGCAATAGTACAGGGTGCACAGGGCGAAGGAGGAGGTATACTTGGAGCTTCTCTTGCCGTCCTACTATATTTCCTTTTCGGTATTTGGGGCAGTTATATTATTTTAGCTTTTTTACTTCTAATTTCTCTCCTGCTTGTAACCAGTACATCCATAACTGAAGTCATTCGCTTTCTCGGAGTAAACATTTGCCAGGGATATGGAAAACTTAAAGTGGAAATAACTGACTTTATATATTCCGATGATGAAGATGAGGAGGATGATTTCAGAAATAATTCCATGCAGCAGCGGAGAAATTTAAGGAAAAAGCACATTGAAGACGAAAACGAAGACCACAGTTTAAAAATGGAACAAAAAAACGAACCAGTAGTAAAAATTTATCCCGATATTTTAATGGAAACAGAAGAAAATAAAGAGGGGAAGCAAAAGGACGAAAAGCTACAAGCAGATAAAGACAATATCCCTTTTTTAATAAATGAAAGTAACCGGAATGCGGGCACCGGTGAAGGCTATGAATTTCCTCCTTTATCTCTTTTAAGACGCCCTATAAAACTTAAAAATCCCCGATTGAGTAAAGATATCTCTGAAAACGTGCGTTTATTGGAGGAAACATTGCAAAGTTTTGGAGTGCAGGCCAGAGTTTCACAAGTGAACCGCGGGCCTGCTATCACACGTTATGAGGTACAGCCGGCACCCGGAACAAAAGTAAGCAAGATCCTTAATTTGTCAAATGACATTGCCCTTACTTTAGCGGCTTCGAGTGTAAGGATTGAGGCCCCCATTCCGGGTAAAGCAGCTGTCGGTATAGAGGTTCCCAATAAAGAAATTGAAGTTGTACATTTTAGAGAGCTGTTGGAAACTCCCGAGTTTTTAAATTCCCCTTCCAAGTTGGCAATTGTTTTAGGTAAAGATATTGCGGGTAATGCTATAGTTGCCGATTTGGGCAAAATGCCGCACCTGTTAATCGCAGGTGCTACAGGCTCCGGAAAGAGCGTTTGCCTAAATGTGCTTGTCAGCAGCCTCTTGTTTAGAGCAAGGCCAGAGGAATTAAAATTTTTGATGATAGATCCCAAAATGGTTGAGTTAACCATCTTTGAGGGCATCCCTCATTTAGTGAGCCCTGTGGTAACTAATGCTCAAAAGGCCTCTGTAGCCTTAAGATGGATGGTAAATGAAATGGAGAGAAGGTATGAGTGTTTTTCATCTTCCGGTGTAAAAGATATTACCAGGTATAATGCTTTGAAAGAAAAAGAGCAGCCGGTAAAATCCATGCCTGCCCTGCCGTACATTGTAGTTATCATTGATGAACTGGCAGATCTCATGATGGAGGCTCCGGCCGATGTAGAGGATGCAATATGCCGTTTGGCCCAAATGGCACGGGCTGCAGGCATTCATTTGGTAATTGCGACGCAACGCCCTTCAGTTGATGTCATTACAGGAATTATTAAAGCTAATATACCTACCCGTATTGCTTTTGCGGTATCTTCTCAAACAGATTCCCGTACAATACTGGATACCGGTGGAGCAGAAAAATTGTTAGGTCAGGGAGACATGCTTTTTTACCCTGTTGGTGCCAGTAAAGCTATACGTGTTCAAGGAGCGTATGCTTCAGATGATGAAGTCGAAGCCATAGTAAATTTTGTAAAAAAGCAAGGAAGCCCGGAATATAACGAAAAAATTACTGAGTTTCATAATACAAAGGACATTGAAGAAGAAAAGGAAGATGAGTTGCTGCCGGAAGCGGTAAAAATATTTTTAGAAAACGGCCAAGCTTCTATTTCCATGCTGCAGCGCCGTTTGCGTATAGGGTATACCAGAGCTGCAAGATTGGTGGATACAATGGAAAAAAGAGGAATAGTAGGGAGCTTTGAGGGCAGCAAAGCGCGTTCCCTGCTTATAACTTGGGATGATTACCAAAAGCTGTTTTAGGTTTTAGCAAGGTTGCTCCCACATATTTGTGATGGTATACTCAATTTGAATATTTTTTTAAAACCACAGTAATTCTAAATAATAAGATTACAAGGAGAGATGGCTGCTGCAGGAAATATCAATCACAGAATTTTTTCAAGATGAAGAACTGCTAGCCGTAGATGTTCGTTCGCCTGCAGAATTCGAGGAAGATCATATTCCACAAGCCGTAAATATCCCACTTTTAAACAATCGGGAAAGGACCCAGGTTGGAAAAAAGTATTGTGATGAAGGTGAGTTAGAGGCAAAAAAACTTAGCCTAAGTATTGTAGCACCTAGACTTCCGGGTTTTGTTTCTAGCCTGTTGAATTTATCAGAAAAGAGAAAACTATGTATATACTGCTGGCGAGGTGGGCTGAGAAGCATTGCTGTATGCAGTATTTTGGACATAATGGGAGTTAAAAATCTTCGCCTTAAGGGCGGTTATAAAGCATACCGCCGTTACGTAGTTAAGTATTTAAATGAAGAGTTAAACTTAAATTGTATCGTGCTGCACGGGCTTACAGGAGTGGGAAAAACAGAAGTAATCAAGCAACTTAAAAAGTTGGACATTAAGGCGGTAGACCTGGAAGGTCTGGCAAATCACCGCGGTTCTGTTTTTGGGCATGTCGGTAAAGGCATTCAACCGAGCCAAAAATACTTTGAAACCCTTCTCTTTAGTGAATTAATAGATCTTGAATCACCTGATGAGGTAGTTGTAGAGTGTGAAAGCAAGAGAATTGGCCGCTGCTACATTCCTGATTTGTTTTACAGGAGTATGATTGCAGGCAGGGCTATTCTCTTATATGCTCCACTTGAACAACGTATTGAAAGAATTATTAAAGATTATATGTCAGAAACTAACTGGGAAGCTCTGGTTGAGCCGGTAAAATGTTTAAAAAGAAGATTGGGAAAAGAAAAAGTTAACCAGCTTATTCATGATTTGAAAGGACATAATTTTTCCAGGGTTGTAAAAACACTGCTTCTAGAATACTACGATCCTTTGTACAATTATCCCGATGGACCTTCACCTGCCTATGAATTTTGTGTTAAAGTAAATGACCCCCTTCAAGCCGCAGTTGAAATTAAAAATTACCTGGAAAGATAAAGTAACTTTTACCAGGATTAGTTGATAAATGTTGGGTTTGGAGGTTTGTTTATGGCAGATAAAGAAATAGGAGAAAGATTGAAAGAAGCCCGTGAAAAAAAAGGCCTTTCTTTGTATGAAGCTGAGGATAGCACCAAAATAAGGAGCAAGTATCTACAAGCTATAGAAAATAATAATTTTTCTGAACTTCCTGGCCGGGTTTATGTTATCGGTTTCCTGCGAAATTATGCAAGGTTTTTAGGTTTGGACGCTGAAGAATTAGTGGAAGAATACAAAAAGATTGCTCCCGCAGAAAAGGAATACGAAATTGAAACACAATCTGATTACACTCCAAAACGTCTGGCTTTTAACTTAAAAGTACCGATAATTATTATTGCTATATTGGCAGGTATTATCATCAGCTGGTACTTTTTAGCAGAAGGAAAAGTAGAAGAATCACAAAAACCTTTAGAAGGTATTAATTCCGGTGATCTTAATAACCCGGACAGCGGCAGCGGTAGTCAGGCGACGACCGGTGATAATATTGGACATTCTGAAAATGGAGCTTCGGAAGATGAAACTTCTGATGGTGAAGATAACGGATCGAAGAATTCTGCCGAGCACTTGGAAGGATTACGGGTTACCATTGATGTTGTTAAACAGGAATGCTGGATAAGTGTCACGGAGGAAGGGAGGGTAGTATTTAGCGGCACATTAAAAGCAGGTGAAAGAAAAACTTTTACGGGTACGGATAAGATTACAATAAAATTTGGAAATGCGGGAGCAGTAAGGGTTACCCATAACGGTTTGCGTTTAGAACCCCTGGGAAAAGACGGAGAAATAGTAACCCGCGAGTTCAAAGCTTCGCCTTAAACCTTTTGACCAGCCGCAGTGATATTTTTAATATACACTGCGGTATAATTTGCTAATAGCATCGGGTGGTGTAGATTAATAATGAAGGTTTCAGTAATAAATCTCGGTTGCGCCAAAAATCTAACCGATGCAGAAACTATGCTGGGACTTATCAAGAATGCTGGGTATCGGATCGTAAATAATATTCAAGAAGCAAATATTGTGGTAGTTAATACGTGCGGGTTTATTCTTGATGCAAAAGAAGAATCTATTAACACCATTTTAGAGCTGGTTAATTTGAAAAAGAACGGCGATTGTAAAATAATTGTGGCTGCCGGATGCCTAGCTCAGAAATACGGCAGTGAGCTGTTATATGAAATTCCTGAACTTGACGGAGTTTTGGGAACAGGGGCCATTGCATCAATTGCTGAAGTTTTACAAAGAGCTTTAAAAGGAGAAAGGCCTTATAAAGTAGGACCCCCCGGAGGCTCTCTTAACGAATATATCGACAGGGTTAAATGTACTCCTTTTTATACATCTTATGTAAAAATTGCCGAAGGATGTAATAATCAGTGTTCTTACTGTCTGATACCGGAACTAAGAGGGGCTTACCAGAGCCGCTCCCAAGATTCTATATTAAAAGAAGTAAGGTACCTCGCTAAAAGTGGGGTAAAGGAAATAGTATTAATTGCTCAAGATACGAGTTATTATGGTAAAGATCTTTACGGTAGATACTCACTGCCTTCTTTGCTGAGCAAAATAGCTAAAGTCGAAGGTGTGGAATGGGTGCGGTTTTTATATACCCATCCTGCTCATATTACGGAAGAACTCATGGAAGTTGTGGCAGGTTGTTCTAAAATATGCAATTATTTAGATATTCCCCTACAACATGCTTCTAGCGAAATATTAAAAAAAATGGGCAGACCAAAAAGCAGGCAGGAAATTGAAACTTTACTCGACAAAATTAGAAAATACGTTCCTGATATTACTTTAAGAAGCACTTTTATAGTTGGGTTTCCCGGGGAAAAAGAAAAACATTTCCAACAGTTACTTGATTTTATAAAAGAACAGTCCTTTGACTGGGTAGGCGTTTTTAAGTACTCTCAAGAAGAGGGGACGAAATCTGCGAAATTTTCTTCTCAGGTACCCGAGAAAATAAAAGAGGAAAGGTATCACCGTCTGATGCTTTTGCAGCGGGAAATTACTCAAAAAAAGAACGAGAGGTGGCTGGGGAAGAGGGTAAAAGTGTTAACCGAAGGAAACCTGGAAGGAAAAGCTAATTTTTATACTGGTAGAACTGAAGGTCAAGCTCCGGAAGTAGATGGGAGCGTTTGTTTTCGAGCCCAGTTCTGTGAAAAGGGAAATTTTGTTACGGTGCGTATCACTGAAGTTAATAATTACGATCTCATAGGGGAGAAAATATATGAACCTTGCTAACTATATTACTGTAACGCGAATTGCTCTAATCCCTATTTTTATGTTTTTTCTACTTTACTCTCTCCCGCACGGAAAGATAATAGCAGCAATTATCTTTACACTTGCTGCCGGAACTGATGGTTTAGATGGGTACCTTGCACGATCCAGGTGCGAAGTTACCAAGCTCGGGAAATTCCTGGATCCTCTTGCAGATAAACTATTAGTTTCCGCCGCTTTAATTTCACTTGTTGGCTTAAATATTGTACCTTCCTGGATTGCGGTAATAATAATAGGTAGAGATTTTTCGGTAACTTTGTTAAGGGCCATTGCCGCAAGTGAAGGAATTGTTATCTCGGCAAGTAAATTGGGCAAATTTAAGACCATTAGTCAAATTGTGGCAATAATAGCGTTACTTATCAACGGTTATCCTTTTAATCTTATTAATGTTCCCATAGGAATTATTTCACTTTACGTGGCGGTAGTTTTCACTTTGGTTTCCGGGCTAGAATATTTTTTGCGTATCATGGTTTTATTTTCTGATAAAAAACACTTTGATAATAAAACATAACCTTCCACCTATTTCCTTGATTAAGCTTTTTTAATCTATGTTATAATTCTCTACAAGAAGGGGTGAGCGAAGGATTGCATTTTCTTAAAGGACTGCGTGTTTGGGTTGTCGTAACGACTTTACTGGTAGCTTTGGCAGTCCTTTTTGGATGTCACTGGCTTTTTGAAAAACAGTACCGGGAAGAACCTTTAATAACAAGTTTAGAAAATATGCCCGGAGTTAATAAAGTAACCATAATTAACAGGAAAGAGACCAAGCAACCGCAGATTATTGTGGCGTTAGAAGAAGTTTCAGATTTAAAAGAAACTTATATTTTATTACAAAAAGAAATAAGCAGGGCGTTTGATACAGAACGATTAATTATTGATATAAAGGACAATGCCTCTCCCCAATTAGAAGCACTTTGGTATAGAAGCCATTTTGCTGTTTATGAAGCCCTCGAAAATGGAACTTTTACTAATATGGAAGCCTCCCTCAGAACTATCACAAAACAAGCCGGTATTAAAAATTATAAGGTCCAGGTTGACGATAAACGACTTTATTTGCAATTTCACCAAAATGGTTACTATCTTTACCGTGTTTTAAATCGTCCCTTTTTCGAAAGGACTGATGTTCTTGAAGAATATTGAAATTGCGTTGGGTTTTATAGCAGCATTACTTATATTTTTATTTTACCTGGGATATGATGTTTTGCCGTTTCTGTTTCTCGGCATTCTCTGCTGCATACTTTATTTCTTTTTAGACAAGAAGGGCTTAATTAAGATCGGAGAAAGGGAAAGGTATTCTTTTAATAATAAAATAGGATTTGAAGACATCGGCGGGCTGGCAATAGCAAAAAAAGAGCTTCAGGAAGCTCTAGAATTTATGCTCCGGGTCGATGAAGTACGCCGTCTGGGTATTCGCCTTTTAAAGGGAATTTTACTGACGGGTCCTCCTGGAACAGGAAAAACTTTAATGGCCAAAGCTGCTTCAACTTACACTAATTCCGCATTTATTGCTACCAGCGGAAGTGAATTTATTGAAATGTATGCCGGTGTTGGAGCTCAACGAGTTAGAAATTTATTTAAGAATGCAAGAGATAAAGCTATCAAAGAGAAAAAGAAAAGCGCAATAATATTTATTGATGAACTTGAGGTTTTAGGAGGCAAACGCGGGAAAAATAGCAGTCATTTAGAATATGACCAAACATTAAACCAGCTTCTTGTGGAAATGGATGGATTGAGAAATGACACAGATATAAGTATTTTAGTTATCGGTGCAACTAACCGTGCTGATCTTTTGGATGATGCGCTTCTTCGCCCGGGAAGGTTTGACCGGCAGGTCAAAGTAGAACTTCCAGATAAACAGGGGAGACAACAAATTTTGGAACTGCACACCCGCAATAAACCGCTTGCATCCGATGTTGATTTAGAAATAATTGCCCAGGATACATTTGGTTTTTCCGGAGCCCACTTGGAAAATGTAGCCAATGAAGCAGCTATTTTAGCTATGCGCGAAGGGAAAAAGTATATTTGTGAAAAACATTTTAGAGAAGCTATTGACAAGGTAATGCTAGGTGAAAAACTAGATAAAAAGCTTACTAAAAAGGAAAAATACCGGGTTGCTGTACATGAAGCGGGACATGCTTTAATGAGCGAGGGAGTTAGACCTGGCTCAGTATCGTATTTAACTGTATCGTCCAGGGGGAATGCTTTGGGTTATACACGCCAGATTCCGGAAAAAGACTTTTATTTATATACGCGGAAATATCTTGAAAATCAAATTTCCATTTTATTAGCCGGCGCAATAGCGGAGGAAATAATACTTGGAAGCCGAAGTACGGGAGCGGGTAATGATTTTAAAGAAGCTGTGAAAATAAGCAAACATATTATATTTTCCGGTTTGTCAGATCTGGGCATCGTCGTGGAGGACAACCTGCCCAAAAATTTGTTAAATGAAACTGTAAATAACATTATTCAAAATCAGGAAAAGATAGTGAGTAAGTACCTGGAGCGTAACAAAGAGATACTTTACAGGGTAATTAACAAGCTAGTGGATAAGGAAAATATAAAGGGTGAAGAGCTCAGGCTGCTGTTTAAAACCGACATGGCACAGCACCTCGAAGAAGTTAGATAAAAAAAATTATTATAAAAATAAAGAACCTTGTGTATTAGCCTGTGGGCAGAGAAGCAGTTTTAGCTGCTTCTCTATTTGATTCTTATTATATTTGTATGCCTAGTCAGTAGTTTGCCATGTACATTTTTAGGAAATTAGTATTTCTTTTTAAAAGGATTTGACTTTTTAAATAGAGAAGAAGAAGATTAGAAAAAATTCAAGAGCTTTAATTACTTGATCAGCAGGGAGGACAATTAGTTGCGTGCTTTTATAGCAATTACCCTTTCTCCTGAAATTTGCGGAGCTTTGCAGAACTTTCAAGAACAATTAAAAAGTATTAAACAAGATGCTAAATGGGTTAAGCCTGAAAATATTCACCTTACATTATTTTTTTTGGGGAACATAGAAAATTCTCTAATAAAAAAAATATGCCATAAAATGGAATGTGTTGCCCGCTGCCAGCAGCCATTTGAGCTAGAAATACAAGGGACAGGAGCATTTCCAAGTCTAGCCCGCCCTCGTGTGATATGGGCCGGAGTAACTACAGGAAGTAAAAAAGTTCAAAACTTACATGAGCTGCTTAAGAAAGAACTGGAAAATTTAGAGCTTGTCCTCGATAAAAGATTTTTTTTACCGCATGTTACGCTAGGAAGATTACGACAGCCAGCTAAAATTAAATTAATGCATGATTTGTTGGATGAAAATAGCAAGCATTTATGGGGAAGACAAAAAGTTCGAGATATTGTACTTATGAAAAGTGAATTGCACTCATACGGCCCAGTTTACAAAGCAGTTCAACGTTTTTATCTGGATGAATTAAATATTTGACACAAATTAGAAGAATGGTATAATTCTTATATGGGGAACGTGTGTTCACCCTTCTAAAAAGGAGGATGCAATAGTGGAAGGGAAAGAAAAAGCTCTGGAGATGGCCCTTCATCAAATAGAAAGGCAGTTTGGCAAAGGTTCAATTATGAAATTAGGAGAAGACTCAGCAATTTTAAACGTATCTTCTATCCCTACCGGTTCTCTGGCATTGGACGCTGCATTAGGAGTAGGTGGTATCCCAAGGGGAAGGGTTATTGAAATTTACGGGCCGGAATCTTCCGGAAAAACAACAGTAGCACTGCACGTTATAGCCGAGGCTCAAAAAAAGGGAGGCATTGCAGCCTTTATTGATGCGGAACATGCACTTGATCCTGCTTATGCCCGTAATCTTGGAGTTAATATCGAACAATTGTTGGTTTCACAGCCGGATACCGGTGAACAAGCATTGGAAATAGCTGAAGCTTTGGTTCGTAGTGGAGCTGTTGATGTGGTGGTGGTTGATTCCGTAGCGGCGCTTGTACCACGGGCAGAACTTGAGGGAGAGATGGGAGATGCCCATGTTGGGCTTCAGGCCCGTCTTATGTCCCAGGCGCTGCGCAAATTGGCTGGAGCAGTTAATAAGTCGCATACTACAACTATTTTTATCAATCAAATAAGGGAGAAGGTAGGGGTTATGTTTGGTAATCCTGAAACGACTCCCGGAGGGCGCGCTTTAAAATTTTATGCTTCCGTGAGGCTGGATGTGAGAAGAGTAGAGACTTTGAAAAAAGGAGAGGACATGATTGGTAGCAGGACGAGGGTAAAGGTAGTAAAAAACAAAGTGGCTCCTCCTTTTAAAACAGCAGAGTTTGACATAATGTACGGTAAAGGAATTTCAAGGGAAGGTGATCTTATAGATTTAGGGATAAAGCTGGAAGTTATTGAAAAAAGCGGTGCCTGGTATTCTTTTAAAGATACACGTCTCGGTCAGGGCAAAGAAAATGCAAAGGAATACCTTAAAGAGCACCCGGAAATAACGCTTCAAATAGAACAAAAGCTGCAGGAATTATTAGGTCTCGGAGAGGTTAAAAAAGAAGAGAATACACCTAAAAAACCTGAGAGTCCCCTTGTTGAAAGCCGAAAAGATAAATGATATAAAGTATAATATTAATTTTGTTACTAAAATGTAAAGTGAGGTACAAATGAAAAGTGAAGCAAATGATTTAAAAACTGTACTTAATGTTGCCTATAAGTTATTATCTTATCGGCATCGCAGCAAACAAGAATTAAAAAAAAGATTATTGTTAAAGGGCTTTGATTTTCAGGTTGTTGAGGCGGCATTACATAAATTGGAGGCAAATAATTATTTAGATGATTCTTCATTTACGCGCATGTGGATAGAATACCGTTTAAAATTTAAACCCTGCGGTCAAAAACTTTTATGGTATGAGTTAAAAGAAAAAGGAATTTCAGATGAAATTATTTTCCGGGAATTATCCGAGAGACTAACTTACGAAAAAGAATATGAATTGATGCAGAGTGAAATTAAAAAACGCTTTGGCCAAAACAAAGAATACGATAAAAAAGAATTACGTCGTATTAATAATTTTTTGGAGCGCAGGGGCTTTAAACACGGTTTAATTAAAAAAATTATTCAAAAATTAAATAAACAAGAAAGATAATTTTTAAAATTCTAGTTTTACTTATCTTTTTTAATATGCTTTGCAGCCAATCTAATTTTGTAGGGTTGTCAAACATATGTGACACAACCGGCAGAAAAATCAGCAAGGAAATCCAAAGGACTTTTCCATCCAAGGGGCCGCA
>DDHO01000088.1:16226-31647 GCA_002352935.1 Firmicutes bacterium UBA1874 | reverse complement strand
CTACAATAACTTTACTCTAACCGGTCTTTTGATGTGTTTAAGTGATAATGTCACCTTGTTAATTATCCTTGATATGTCCTCAAACAATTTTTTGATTAATAAAAAACTACTCTCATTCCTTGCGGTAATGAAAGTAGTCTTTTCTTCGGCCAAATTCGCCTAATGATTTTATATTTAGACTAAAAATTCGTGTTCACCAAGAACCTTGGTTACTCTCCTATTTTTTAGCCATTTACTCCTGCTCTTCACAGGATTATAAAAAAAGAGCGCCCCTTCCGTCGGCTCCTCACCCGCCGCAGCATTTTTAGCAGCTCTCAAGCATTCTCTGTTAGGGACATCTATACTTTGAAGCCTCCCGTTTTTTACTGATTCGAATTGACTTTCCTGCATGACTACTTCCTTAAGCGTGTTCGGAAAATCTGGACTCCGCAGGCGGTTTATTATTACTGCCCCAATAGCAACTTTCCCTTCCATCGGCTCTCCTTCCGCTTCGGCCTGTATAACCCTAGCCAGCAGGATGATGTCTTCTTTAGTCAAAGATAAATTATCCTTTTCCTCCCTGCCATTTTCTTCTTCCTTAATTGTTTCCACATAAATATCTTTATCTTTATTATTTTTTATTTCTCGCACCAATTAAGTTTTTACCCCCTCAAGAAAAAAATATGATTTTACTATCAGATTATGAGGGGATGTTAATTTTTGCTAAAAGCAGCTTATAAAATTTTAAACTTTAATAAGTAATACCTGAGCACCTTTACTAAAATAAAAAAAATAATAAATTTAAATTTATAAGAACAGACTGCATTAATTAAATTTCTTAAACAGCGGTGTCTTGCTTAGAACAGGAAGTAACATCAAACTTTACAGATGACCAATGTTTCAGGTTTACTGAAGGCACTTTTTTGGAAAACCTAAAGGTAGTCGTTATTACTTCATAATACATTTTAAGCCTTGCTGCAAAGCCGGCTACTAAACCAAATTTTTCTTCTTTTGGTACATGAGTAATTTTGGAAAGTAAAACCTCTTTCATCGGTGCTTCAATTTTGTTAGCAAATTTATTCAATAATACTTCTACTCCAAACCGTGACCAGCTGAGGTCAGGAAGGACATTTATAAATTCTTTACTTAAAGCTCTCTGGCCGTTAAGTATGGCAAAGTACCTTTGCTGAATATCCACAAAAAAGCGCCCTTCTATAAATCTACCAATCGACATTGCGCAATGTCTTTCCAGTACGGGTTTGAGCAGCTGCACTAAATGAGCTTCTTTTAAACCAATGAGATCTGCATCCAAAAAAAGAACGGCATCCATGTCTTTCATTTTGTTGAGACCCGTCTGCAGTGCCGCTCCTTTACCCATATTGTATTCATGTTTAATAAGTTCAACGTTGTATCGACCTGTAACCTCAGAAGTATTATCTTCGGAACCATCATCAACAACTATAATTT
Organism: Firmicutes bacterium UBA1874; assembly: GCA_002352935.1. Lineage (GTDB taxonomy): Bacteria > Bacillota > UBA1874 > UBA1874 > UBA1874 > UBA1874. The sequence continues at coordinate 30,201 of DDHO01000088.1, read as the reverse complement.
TATCTAAAAAAAACACGTTTACTATTACATCTAGCAACCTGCTTATTCTAGGCCCTTCATTAAAGGCTGGAACAATAACTCCAACTTTTGATGAAAAGAGCATTTAAATTATTCACTCCCTATAAAATTATATGAACTAATTAAATAATAACACGTGAACAAAAATAAATGAACAAAAAATATTAAAAAAAATGGATTTAACCAAAACAATTAATTCTTTGAGTCATAAGGAGCCTTTTTAATATCGCATTCCACCATACCTTTAAAACACTCTTCACATATAAATTCTCCGCAAAATGAACAAAGACGCATATCAGGGGGATTTAAATCCCAGCAGTCATAGCAGTAAGAAGTATCACAGTGGCGGCATATTATACCTTCTACCTTTTTTTCTTTACATCGTTCACAAACCGGAATAATCACGGGCTTCCCTCCTATAAGGTTGATAAATAATTAATAATTTATTTAAAAATTTTCCCTGGGTTTAAAACTCCAGCAGGGTCAACAGCCCTCTTTAAAGAACTTAGGAACTTTATTCCGGAAGCTCCAATTTCGTTTTCTAAAAAAGAGGCTTTTGTATATCCTATTCCGTGCTCCCCGGAAAGGGTGCCATCCAGTTCAAGAGCAACCTGAAATAGCTCTTCTACGGCTTTTTTCAGCCTTTTCATTTCTTCCTGATCCCGGATATCTACAAGGAAATTGGGGTGTAGATTACCATCTCCCGCATGTCCGAAAACTGCAACTCGGAGTTCATACCGCCTGGCAATATCATGGAGGCTTCTTACCAAATCCGGAATACGAGAGCGGGGCACGGTGGCATCTTCGGAAATTTTGGCAGGTTTAATGCGCGAAAGCGAAGCCGATACTGATCTTCTTGCCCGCCATAATAAATCCCTTTCTTCTTGATTGACCGCTCTTCTAACAGACACCGCTCCATTAATTTTAGCAAGCGTGCAAATTTCTTCTAAATCCATATCAACAACTTCTTTTCTCCCATCAACTTCAACTAATAAAATGGCAGCAGCATCGAGAGGTAAACCGGCATGCAAATAGTCTTCTACGCATCTAATTGTTAAATTATCCATAAATTCCAGAGTTGTAGGAAGAACGCCCCCGCTGATAATGTTACAAACAGTATGCGCGGCTTTATCCAAGTCAGAAAACGTCAGCATTAAAGTGCCTGCTGACCTGGGACTCGGTAACAATTTGACGGTCGCCTGTGTAACAATACCTAATGTTCCTTCAGAACCGGCCATAAAGCGTGTCAAATCATAACCTGTCACGTTTTTTAGAGTCTTTCCACCGGTTCGTATTATATCCCCCGTTGGAGTTACTATTTCTAACCCCAACAAATAATCACGCGTAACGCCATACTTCAAAGCCCGGGGCCCCCCAGCGTTTTCAGCTATATTGCCGCCGATAGTACAAACCTGGGCACTACCGGGATCAGGTGGGTAAAACATCCCTTTCTTCCAGACAATCTCCTGCAGATTACCCGTCACTACTCCAGCTTCTACAATTGCCAGGCAATTTTTACAATCAATTTCCCGAATCCTGTTCATTTTTTGTAGAGAAACAATTACTCCTCCTCTTAAGGGAACTGAGCCTCCACTCAATCCCGTACCCGCCCCGCGTGGAACAACAGGAAACCCTTCTCGCTGGGCCAGATCCATCAGGTTCGCAATTTGTTCAGCGTCCTGCGGATAGGCTACAAGATCAGGATTGCTACTCTCAAGGCTAGCATCATATGCATAACATGCCAGCTCTTCTTTACAGGTGCTGACAGCACCTCTAAATATTCGTTTGACCATTTTAACAAGCTTACTGTTTATTTTATGCTCTCCTTCCTCCACCCAAACTTATAACCTGGCGAGGCGCCCCTGACTGTCAAAGGACATGCAATGGCCGCTGCTTAATTTAAAAATGTTAGGGTTTCCTTTCAGTTCATCCCAGCATGGCTGAGATACTTCCATTTCTTTAAGGTCCAGAGTATTTTTTATATGAGCTATTTTAATTTCTCCCTGCTTTCCAAGGCTTTGAATTGCTTTTTGTACCGCATCACGGTCACTTTTACAGGTTATGGGTCGCATAACCCTTTGCAAAAACCCAGTAGTTATTGCATTATAATAAGTAGTTTCCCAGCTTACCTTAGAAACAAGTTCTTCTGTTACGAAATCTGCAAGACCTATTCCATTTGCATTTCCGCCTGATTCCGGGGCAAGATCCAAAACAACTATTCTCCTGATAAAAGGAACCAGAGGTTCTTCCTGTCCATCAATTCTTAGCCTTCCTATAACATTAGTATCAATTCCCGTCCCGCTAAAACACTTACCCATCTGTTCAATAATAAGTAGATCCAACTTATCGAAAGGTAAACTCGGCATAAATTTTCGGGCATTTTTTATTAACGCAGCATCAACCTGGATAAATTTTTCGGGTTCAGCAGCTTCAATAATGGCCGCATCGTGGTACTGATTTTCTACAATAGCTACACCTCCTATAACAGGTGCTTTAACCAGTAATTCTCTCCCCACTTCCAAAATAGATTCTGATAAATGCCTAACACCCCTCTTATGAACAGCAGCAGCACCGGGAGGGCCTCCCAAACCCACGGCAAGCATCTTCGTTAACCCGCTCTCTATCTTACCGTGAAAAGAAGTGTGGGGTTTTACTCTGTTTATAACCAAAATGCCGTCCAGTTTTAAGGCTTCAGCAACTATAAATACCGGAATATTTGAAGAAGTTAACGAAATTTTATAGAATTCCGAACCCGGTATAACCGGCACTCCAAATTTTTCCGAAGTAAATCCCAAATTTTTTAATATTTCCGCCCTGCCGCTTGCTGAGCCCCCTCCGTGTCCTCCCATAGCAGCTATTAAAACGGGTTTGGCACCCTTAGCATTAACTTCCTTTATTATATTTTTGATAATATCCGGCAGGCTGCTAATACTGCGGCTTCCAATTGTTATCCCTATTTGCATTCCTTTTTTAACTTTTTTTAATATCTCAGCACTATAAAGTTTAATAACTGCTTCTTTTCCAGGTTCAGAAATTCTCGGCGAACTAAATTTCTGTGATATTCTAATCATGGAAACCTTTTGCATGCTGTTCCCTCTTTTAATCTGCTTCAAATTTATATTAACAAAAACCATTGGCCCATTTCAAAGGAAAGTTGAGGTATTCTCTTTCAGTAAATTATCTGTATTTTCTAAAAATATTGTTGATATATTTTTATTTTTTATTTTCAAATAGTCTTTTTTGATAGCGGATATCGCATTCAACCATAAGGCTATATATTTTACACAGTTGAAGTAAACGAGAAGTAGTACGTTCTCCTAAATACTCCTCCAAAACTTCCAACTCCAGATTTGTTGTAATAACCGTTGGAAGGGTGTTATTTAATCTATAGTTAATTATTGAATATATTTTGTTTCGGGTCCAATCGGTATAATTATGAGCTCCCAGGTCATCCAGTATCAATACTTCTACATTTCGAGCACTTTCAAGTAACTGTATCTCGCTATAAGTTTGCACATTTTGACTGTAAGTTGCTTTTATCTGGTCCAAAAAATCTGGGACAACTACAAACAGCACTTCTTTTCCAGCATCCAGTAATTCATTAGCAATTGCACTAGACATAAATGTTTTTCCACTGCCCACCGGCCCTGAAAAAAGGAGCCCGTGGACGTGACGATTCTCCAAACATTTCTGAACAAACTGTTTGGAGGTTTCATAAGCACGCTGTGCTTTTTCTCTGTAAGTTAAATTAGATTCATCACGAAGTTTTGAAGAGTAGTAGTCAAAGTTGAATTTATCAAAAGTAAAGTGGCGAAGTTGGCGGCCAATATTAGCGTATTTAAATTTATTTAAAATTGCTTTCTGTTTCATGCATTCACACCGGCTTGCTTTTTCACCAATCAGTATGACACCCCGGTCCCTGCATGAAGGACAGAGAAAATTACCCTCATTCGGTGCTGTATCGTTACATGCAACCATATTTTCCCGGAGTTTCTTTAATTTCAAATTTAATATTTCGCTTAAACGCTGCATACAAAAAGCCCCCCGGCTTACTTTTTAATTCATGTAAATATCTTTATATTTTTTCTTTTTCCTTTCTAATTCCGGTTTGTTCTTGTTGTCAGCTTTAAAAATGGGTTTCGCCTTATCTTTTTTTCTTCGTTCCGAAAAACGCGTCTCATATTCTGCTACATCTTTTACCGTTTTAATTTTATTTTTATTCCATTCCCGTAATATAGAATCTACATATTTAAAATTAAGAACTCCTCTTAGCACTGCACGTTTAAGGGATTCGGCTATCAGTTCTTCGGAATAGCCTTCCCCGTAGTACCATTCTGCAATTTGCGTATACTCCATGGGAGAAAGCAACCTGCCGAATTCACTTTCAAAAAGCGAACAAAGTTTTCCAATAGCTTCCTCACTTTTTTCTCTGCTTTTATCACTGGTATCACCTTTGAACTCCGGTTCTTCGTTCTCCACGGTACGTACAACCCATAATTCTGCTAGTTGATCAAATAAGCCATATAAAGTATAGGTCTCCTTGCCATTTGAACTCTTTTTACTTTTTTCTTGTACTGTAATAAATCCTTTTTCTATTAATTCTGCTGTTGCTTTTTTTATTTCCTCCCAACTTACTGACATATACGGCTGAATATCTTCCAACCTTACGCTGCTTCTTTTTTGTTGATATAAATTAATCATATGTATCAAAACCATCATCTGAAGTTCTGTTAAGCCCATTCTGGAGTAAGTACGCAAGAGCACGACAGGTAACGAAACTAATCCTTCCGTAAATAAATCCAAGCTAAAACTTACTGTAAAGTTTCGTTTATTACGACCTGCCATAACACAAAGACCTCCCTACGTATTATCACTATTAACGATTATATCATCCGCGTATAAAAACTTAAATGAACAAAAATTATTTTACTCTTCTAACTTTTGGGTCCATACTTGGTCATGCTCCCCGGAATTGATAAATTCTGAAACTTAAAAAATAATAATAATTCTTAAGCTCGTTTCCAATTTTTGGGACTGATTAAAACAAGGACCGTATAAATTTCCAGTCGTCCGATAAGCATCAACAAACTGAGAAAATATTTTCCAACGTCAGGAATATGTGCATAATTTTTAGCAGGCCCTACTGTTCCCAAACCGGGCCCTATTAGTCCTAAAGTAGTAGCCACTGAAGAAGCGGCACTTACAATGTCCAGCTTTAAAGATACCATTACTAAAAATCCTATTGCAAAAATCAATAGATACAAAAAAAAGAAGACCAGAACGTTACTCTTAATATTTTCATCGACAGTTTTTCCATTAATTTTTATAGCAGATACTCCATGAGGGTGAATTAAATGCCTGAGTTCAGCCAGAGATAACTTCCCCAGCACTAGATACCGGCCAATTTTTATGCCTCCTGCGGTAGAACCTGTACTCCCTCCTAAAAACATCAATATAATTATTACTCCTTTTGCAAAGCTAGGCCACTGGTCATAATCAACAGTTGTATACCCGGTCGTAGTAATAATAGAAACCACTTGAAAAGCAGCATTTCTTAAAATATGGTAAGCATTCCCGTTACTCAAAAAATAAAGGTTAGCAGCCACTAAAGCAACAGCCCCTACAACCATTAATAAATAATATTTGAATTCTTCGTTTTGCCAGAAAACCCTCAAGCTCTTCTTTTTGACTGCCATAAAATAGAGAGAAAAGTTCGCTCCACCAAGAAACATAAATAAGATTATAATCCATTGAATTAGAGAACTGTCATAGAAGCCTATACTGGAATTTTTAGTGGAAAATCCTCCTGTAGCTACAGTGGTAAAAGTATGGGCCATAGAATCGAACATCGTCATGCCTGCCACTTTAAGCAAAACAATTTGGGTAATTGTTAAGACAAAATATACAGCCCAAAGTATCCTTGCAGTTTCTTTTACTCTGGGTTGAATTTTTTCGGGTGTAGGACCGGCTACTTCTGCTTTAAATATCTGTAGGGCTCCCACACCCAAGTGAGATAAAACTGCAACAAAGAGAAGAATAATACCCATACCGCCAAGCCATTGGGTAAGGCTCCTCCACATTAAGAGGCCCGCAGGTAAGATTTCAACATCTTTGACAACACTTGCTCCGGTAGTGGTTAACCCGGACATTGTTTCAAAAAAAGCATCCGTAAAATTGAGACTTCCGGTAAGAAGATAGGGAAGAGTACCAAAAAAAGTAGCGGCAAGCCACCCCAGAGCAACAATGGCAAATCCCTCACGTGCCCGAATGTTTTCTTTGGTAAAACTTAGTTTAACCATTAGCAACCCTGAAATTATAGTTATAATTAAAGATATAATAAACGGTACCACATCCGGCCCGTTTTGATAGACAGCCCAAAAAAGAGGAATGATCATCGTTCCGCCCACTATTATAAGCATCCGTCCTATAGAATTAATTACGACTCGGTACCTCATAAAGCCCTCCGCTTATTTTTGTTTTAAAAATTAATTATTTAACAAAAAATTTTTCAACTTTTTTTATGGACTCCGGTAAAGCAAATACGATGACATCGTCTCCGGGGAGAATAACATCATCCCCTGACGGAACAATGACCTGATTTTCCCGAACTATAGCTCCAATAAGTGCATTGGGAGGAAATTTTAAATTTTTTAAAGTCTTATTCTTCAGGTGTGAATCCTGAGGCACAATTAGTTCGATCATCTCAGCCTTGGCTTCTCCCAGGAGCGCTACTGAAATGATGTCTCCCTTTCTTATAAATTTTAATATTTTCCCCGCCGCTAAGTTTCTTGGACTTACAGCTATGTCTACTCCGACCTTCTCCACAAGATGAGCATAGTCAGAGCGGCGGATCTGTGCAATAGCCTTTTTAGCACCCAAGTTTTTGGCTAGTAAAGATACCAGCATATTTACCTTGTCATCTCCGGTTACTGCTATAAATAAATCAGAATCCCCGGCGTCTTCTTCTTCGAGCAAATTTAAATCGGTACCATCGCCGTGTAAGACAAGTGTATGCTGTAGTTCTTCGGAAAGTCTCCTGCATTTCTTTAGATCATTATCCATTATTTTTACCTGCAAATTTCTCTTATCAAGCAGTTTCGCCAGGTAGTAGCCTATTCTTCCTCCTCCGAGAATGAAAACTTTTTCTACTTTAGTTCTTTTTTGCCCCAATAATCTTTCTATTTTATGCATCAGCTTAGTTTCTGCTATTACAAATACCAAATCACCGGGCAGCAGCATACTATTGCCGCTAGGAATTATCATTTTGCCCTGCCTGTGAATAGCTGCTATCAAATAAGGCTCCTCAAATTTTAAATCTTTTAGCCTTTTATTTATTATGGGGGTATCTTCCGTAAGCATTAGTTCTATCATTTGTACACGGCCCTGCGCGTAATAATCGACATTTACAGCTTCCGGGGTTTTGACGAGTTCTGCAATGAGTTTAGCTGTAACCCTTTCGGGGTTAATAGCCAGATCGATTCCTAAAGCTTCTTCACATGTAATGCCGTTATTACCAAGGTATTCAGGGTCTCTAATGCGGGCAACGACTCTTTGTACCCCCATCTTTTTCCCGAATACGCAGGCTATCATATTTAGTTCATCGGACTCGGTCACAGCAACCAGCAGATTGGCTTCTTTTGCCCCCGCCTCCTTCAATACGGTTAAACTGGAACCGTTCCCATGAAGAGTTTGTACATCCAAGTTATTTTCAATGACTTTAAGGCGTTCTTGGTTCTTGTCGATAACCACAACGTCATTGTTTTCCCAGGTCAGCAGCTGAGCAATACTAAAACCTAATTTTCCGGCTCCTATAATAATTGCTCGCACATAATTTCACTCCCAGAATGCTAATTTGAACATTTTGTATTATAATAAATAAAAGAAATTTACTCAACAATTTTAAGGGAGGCAAAAATGGAAACGTATGCTCTCGTAGGTCCCAGCGGAACCGGCAAAAGTTTTCGAGCTATAGTAGTTGCCTACCAGTACGGGGCCGAAGCAATTATCGATGACGGGCTCCTTATCCAAGGGAGCTCAGTACTAGCAGGTTCCTCTGCTAAGCGTCAAAAAACGAAAGTTGGGGCGATTAAGACTGCGCTCTTTCTAGATCCTGAACAAGCCGAAGAGGTTAAAACTGCCATATCTAAATGCGGTATTAAACGTATACTTATCCTCGGTACTTCAAAAGAAATGGCTCAACGTATAGCCGAACGCTTAAATTTACCCAAACCCCGAAAAGTAATAAATATATCTGAGATAGCAAAACCTTGGGAAATAGAAAAAGCTAAACACAGCAGGAAGCTTTACGGAAAGCATATTATACCCGCTCCCACCGTGGAGGTTAAACCGAAGCTTTCGGGAACACTCATAGAGCCCCTACAGACATGGTTGGGCAAACAAAGTAAAAGCCGTACTCCCCATCATCGGCTACTTATTGAACAGTCTGTTGTCAGGCCGACCTTTAATTACTTGGGAAAATTTTTTATCGCTAATAATGTTATTCCTACTATCTTTACCTGGACGGTTGAGCAAATAGACGGTATAAATAGAGTAAACAAAGTAGATTACCAGGAAAACAACGAAGGAATTATTATTGACTGCGAGGTTACAGCTTATTACGGAAATTACCTGCCCTCCGTAGCCAAGGAAATACAAATCCGTGCTCGAAGGGAAATCGAATATATGACATCTCTTCATATAGAAGCCATAAACGTTTACTTTAAAAATATAGTTAAAAAAGATGAAGGAAACCGGGAAAAAAGCCTTGATTTCGGTCAAAATAAAATAGCAATCGGATCTGGAAGTTAAACTAGAACACTACAGGGAATTTTTCTGTTCCAGATCCGATCTTTTTTCAAAGGTTTTCAACATTAACGTGCTTTTTCCTTCAAACCCCTACAGTTCAGCCCTCGAGATAAATTTCTTACAAAGTTTTCCATACGCTGCAGTGCCTCCGTAAGATTGGTAACTGAAGCAGCATATGAACACCTGATATGTCCTTCTCCTCCCCGTCCGAATACCTCTCCAGAAACTACAGCTACCTTTTCTTTTTTCAATAGTTCTTCGGTAAATTCCTGAGAGCTGAGCCCCGTCTTTTTAATCGAAGGAAAAACATAAAATGCCCCTTCAGGTTCAAAACAATCAAGCCCCATTTCTCTTAACCGGGTAACAACAAGCCTGCGCCTTTGGTCATATTGACCGCGCATCTGTTTGACATCATCTTTGCCGTTCCTAAAAGCCTCTAAAGCAGCCATCTGGCTCATTACAGGAGCACAGAGCATGGTGTATTGGTGTATTTTAACCATAGCCGACACGAAAGCAGGAGCAGCAGCAATATATCCGATCCTCCAACCCGTCATGGCGTAAGCTTTGGACAACCCGTTAATAAGAATAGTCCTGGATTGCATCTGCGGAAGTGAGGCAATAGAAACATGACTTCCGTTATAAGTTAGCTCTCCGTAAATTTCATCTGAAATCACAATAAGATCATTTTCTATGACCACTCGCGCGATTTCTTCTAATTCTTTCCTTCTCATCACGGCTCCCGTAGGGTTGTTGGGGTAAGATAGGACAAGTATCTTGCTCCGCGAAGTCAGGTGTTTTTCCAAAAGACCGGAAGTCAACTTGAATTTGTTAACTGCCGAAGTTTGGATAGAAACCGGCTCTCCGCCAGCCAGGTAGGCACATGGTTTATAAGATACATAGCATGGTTCTGGAATTAATACTTCATCTCCTGGAGCTATTAAGGAACGCATGGCCAGATCTACTGCTTCACTGGCACCAACCGTGACTAATATCTCCTTTTCCGGGCAGTATTTTAAGTCAAGGCTTTTTTTAAGGTACGCAGCTATTTCCTGACGAAGTTCCGGGAGGCCTTGGTTAGAAGTATACATAGTATAACCCTGTGCCAAAGCTTCCGTGCAAGCTTCCCTAATATGCCAGGGAGTAACAAAATCGGGTTCTCCAACTCCTAATGATATTACACCTTCTGCATTCATGACAAGATCAAAAAATTTTCTGATTCCCGAAGGTGGTATTTTATTGATTACAGGTGCCAGATATTCTTCACAATTCTTCAAGGAATTATCACCTGCCTGTGGTCTTCCTCAAACTTATTTAAGATAACGCCTGCTTCCTTGTATCTTTTTAATATAAAATGGGACATAGTACTCTGAACATTTTCTATGGTTGCCAATTTTTCGGCTACAAATAAAGCAGCTTCTTTAAGGCTCTTTCCCTCTATAAGAACCGATAAATCGTACCCACCTGAAACCAAAAATACCGCCTTCACTTCCGGAAAATGGTAAATCTTTTCGGCAACTTCATCAAAGCCGACATCCCTTTGAGGAGTTACTTTTACATCTATTAGAGCGGACACGATTTCTTCGCCCGCTTTCTCCCAGTCTATAAGTGTAGTATGTTTAATTATTATTTTTTCTTTTTCCAATTTGGCAATTTCTGACCTAACTTCTTCTACCTCTAGATTCAGCATCACTGCAATATCCTTGGCAGGAATATTTCCTTCACGTTCCAGGACTTTAAGTAGTTCCTTTCGCTTAGTTTCCTGCATTTTGTTCCCTCCTTTCAAAACCTCTTTTACTTGAAATACACAAAAAAGCCCCCTCCTTCCTAGGGACGGGGACTGCCCGCGGTACCACCCTCATTGGCCCCAGCAGGGCCCTCTCACAGAACCTGAAACAGGGTTCAATCTTTAACGCAGATTTACGGTTAAACTTAATCAAGTTACTTTTCAGTTTAACGGCTCCGGGGCGGCCTTCAACATGTCAACCCACACCGGCTTTCACTTGCCCGGTTCGCTGTAGTGCACGAACATGCTTACTCTCCCCTTCAAAGCCTTTACGCCTATTAAATTTAATCGTTAAATGTGAAAATTACTTTTTATTTCTTGTCCAGTTTAACATCACAGGTATTTCATTGTCAATTCTATTTATGTTTAAAGTTTTTTGCACATTCAAGGCAAGAGCGCCGCCCTTCTTCTAATCAGCTTTGCCACATTTCTAATATTATGCAGTTCTTCAGGAAAAATAGTAACTAGTTTTATACCCTGCTTGCGGCAATAATATTCTTTGCTTCTCAGATGTCTCACATTGGCACTTTTTTCAATTATAAGGCTATGTTCCGGTAGATAATAATCAAACTTATAACCTCTTATTTCATAACCTCTTACAATTTTAGATTCAGGGTAAGTAAACTTTATAGCTTCCTCAAGTTTGTTTCTGACTATATATTTTTCACTTTCTTTAAAGTTATCCTTGTCCGGTATTTCCGCATTCCCTTCTAATGTGGCATCTTCGGCCAAAGTTTCTGCTGGCTGTTTCTTTTGCAGGATAGTTGCCGAACAGGATCGTTCCTCGTCAAATTCGGAATTGCATTCGTTTTCTCCCACACCTTCCAGCAGGGGGTGTTCTTCAAAGAAAGCTTTCAATCCCTCGCCGATGACTTCTTCCAAATCTTCATTAAAAGAGCCAAAGCTCTTCATAATATTTTGATCAGGAAGTTTTTGGCGAATTAACTGCCGCAAAAGTGCTTCGATATGTTCCACGTTCCCTTCCATTACATGAAAAAACATTTCTGCTAAATGAACTACCGAGCGAACAGCTTCCCTAATAAGCGCTTCCCTTTGTTCTCCCTCTTGATTTCCCAGTTCAGTTACCACTTCAATTAAATCATCCGCTGTCTGCAAGATGTTCATTTCCAATTCTCTGCTAATACTTTTAACCAACAGGGCACCCCCTCTTTTTAGGATTTTCTAAGAACATTTTATGGCACAACTATTGCAGATATGAATGCAAGAAGAAAATCGAGTTAGAGGGGGTATTAAATTACAAAGAAGGGCGCGGAAACAGGCCCGCCTTTTCTACTATAGTTGGTATTATTTCTTCCCAGGCCACAGCCATAATGTGTACTCCCTTTATTCCTTCAATTTGTTTTAAGTGCTTTATCTGTTCTACACATAACTCTACTCCTTCTTTTTGTGGTTCTTTTGCTTTTTCCAACCGATAAACAATTTCGTCTGGAACCAGCATTCCCGAAACAAACTTCTGCATATATCGAGCTGCTTTATGAGATTTTAACGGAATAAGGCCTGCAATTATATTCGTCCTTTCGTGAAGCCCGCGCTTCCTTACCATTTCCATCCATTTTTCAAAGCGGCCCATATCAAATATCGCCTGGGTCTGAATAAAGTCAGCTCCCGCGTTAATCTTTTTTTCCAATCGCGCAACACGAAATTCGAGGGGATCGGCAAACGGATTGGCAACTCCTCCAATAAAATATCGTGGTTCATTTTGCTTAATCTCTTCCCCACAGAGAAATTTTCTGCTGTCTCTCATATCCTTAACCAATTTTATTTCCTGAATAGAATCAATATCATACACATTTTTTGCTGTAGGGTGGTTTCCGAAAGACTGGTGATCTCCCGAAAGGCATAATACATTACGCATTCCCAAACTATAAGCTCCTAAAAGATCGCTTTGTATTCCGATACGATTACGGTCCCGGCAGGTAATTTGAATAACCGGTTCTAACCCTGAACGCAAAACGTGAAAAGCAGCAGCAATGCTAGACATTCTAACAATTGCAGTTTGGTTATCCGTGATATTAGCTGCATCAATGTATTTCTTAAGATTTTCAGCATGTTTAACAATTCCCTCGGGACCAGCATGCTTGGGAGGACCTATCTCTCCGCTGATTACAAATTCTCCTCGGGCTAAAAGCTTTTCCAGTTTGCTTTCCGTTTTAGTGGTCACGAGATTTTCACATCCTCTCTAACCACTTTTCGAGGGCCGCCGTCTCTAGACTTCGACCAGTCTTTGGGTGGCTCTATCTTCAATAATAAATCTAACTTTCCAAATTTCTTCATGCGGTCGTAAATCAGCTGCCAGCCACAGTCCAAATTTTTATCAACCTCGCACTTACCATTTTGAGATCCACCGCAGGGCCCGTTCAAAAGGCTCTTTGAGCATCTGATAATAGGACAAATGCCACCCGTTTTATAGAGTATACATTCACCGCAAAGACCGCAACGCTCTTCCCAGATCCCGTGTGCTATTGTACCGCCGGCAAATTTTGTATTCTGCGCCGGAATAACCCATTTGGAAAACCTCTCAGCTATAAACTGTACCCCCACTCCGCAGCCCAGGGATAATATACAGTCAATATCTTCCTTAACATATCCTTTCAACATATCCATGTACTCCGGATCACACTGCCGGGGAAGGGTTACTTCAACCGTTTCCAGCGGATTACCTTCTTTCTTACGTGACATACGCAGTGCAGAAGCCAAAACACCCACTTCTTTTTCTCCACCCGAAAGGCATACCGCCACACAGCCACCGCATCCTACAATTAGTATCTTCTTGGCATCTTCTATTAGTCCCAAAATATCATGAAAGGGCTTGTTTTCGGCAACGATCATCCAACTTCACCAACTTTCAACAAAAATCTTCGATTTTTCTTAATTACCTGCTGTAGCATCTTTACAATTTGGGAAAGAAACTAGCCTACTATTGAGCGGACTCGGCCCGAGCTTGGATATACGTGTGACCATTTCCTCAGCTATTTCGGCAAAGCGCGGACCGCTTGAACCTGAAAGGTTAAACATTTCCAAACGCTCTCCACCTATACCAATTTCATCTAAGATCTTTTTGGCATACAAAACCCGTTTTTTAGCTCTATAATTACCTTTTAAAAAATGGCAGTCACCTTCCAGGCATCCCGCAACGTAAACCCCATCTGCGCCTTTTTCAAATGCCTTTAAAATCATTAGTACATCCACCCTTCCCGAACAGGGAACTTCCACCAAACGAATATTTGACGGGTATTGAAGGCGCATTGAACCTGCAAGGTCTGCAGCAGAATAAGCACAGTAATAACAACAAAATGCGACTATTTTAGGATAGAACTCAGACATTTTTAGGTCCCCCCTCAAAAAGAA
>DDHO01000088.1:15599-15995 GCA_002352935.1 Firmicutes bacterium UBA1874 | reverse complement strand
TTAAAAACCCCCTGCCACTTTCTCTATGACCTGCTTGTCAGTGTAATGCTGCAGCTGTATTGCCTTGCCCGGACATTCAGCAGCACATATTCCGCACCCCTGGCACTGCACGGAATTAATTTCAGCAACAAATCTTTCGTTAATCCTGGGAACATTATAAGGGCATACCCTTACGCAAGTTAAGCAAGCAGCGCATTTATCCTCCTCAACTTTTGCTATTACTCCTCCAACCATAAGATTTTTACGCGACAATATTGTGCAGGCTCTTGCAACTGCGCCCTGTGCTTGCAGAATAGCTTCGTTTATAGTCTTTGGTGCATGTCCCCCCCCACAAAGGAACATACCTGGCGTGGGAAAATCCATAGGGCCCAGCTTAGCATGAGTTTCTACAAAAAA
>DDHO01000088.1:14347-15396 GCA_002352935.1 Firmicutes bacterium UBA1874 | reverse complement strand
TTAGCATGAGTTTCTACAAAAAATCCGTCTTCATTAAGAGGAAGTTTTAATATATTGGCAAGCTTCTCTACCTCAGCAGGAGCTTCCACTCCTGTAGCAAGCACCAGTTGATCCGGCCAAAGTACCACCTTAGTTTGGGAAGTATGGTCATCAACTTCCACTTCCAATATACCCGTTTTGCGAAGCTGCACACTTGGCTTTTTACTTTCTTCATATCGAATAAACACGACGCCTTTTTCCCTTGCTTCTTTATAATATTTCTCTGCAAACCCGTAAGAACGAATATCGCGATATAGAATATAGACTTCAATATTCGGGTGTTTCCTTTTGATTTGCAGCGCGTTTTTAAGGGACTGCATACAACAGATTCTACTGCAGTAATTATGTTCTGCATCGCGGGAACCCACACACTGCAGAAAAACTACCTGTCTGTTATTTTCATGATCCCATGTTTCGTCCGCTAGTTGCTGTTCGAGTATAGTATTGGTTATGACCCTTTCATCTTCGCCGTAATAATATTCACGGGGCTTGTATTCCCTAACACCCGTTGCAACTATGACCACCCCGTGTTCAAGTTTCTCATTACGATAGTCCTCACTGGCTTCCTTCATAGTTGACACCGTCGTGATGAAATGCCCCTGGTGTCCTGAAATATCTACTAACTCCGCGTTAGTAAACACCTTAATTTTTTTATTCTTTTTTATTTCAGAAATCATACCTAGTAAAAATTCTTGTAAATCGTCGCCTTCTATGCTACTTCTGAGGTTTTTGACATAGCCTCCAAGTTCTTTTTTTCTTTCAATTATATAAGATTCATACCCTTGCTCAGCCAGCGAAAGCGAAGCAATCATACCTGCTATTCCGCCGCCTATAATAAGCGCTCTATGGACCACAGGGACCAGTTGTAAATATAAAGGTTCATGTACTCTAACCTTGGAAACCGCCATGCTAACTAGGTCTTTTGCTTTTAAAGTAGCTTCCCGAGGTTCATTCCGGTGGACCCATGAACACTGGTCCCTTATATTGGCCATTTCAAAATAAAACTGGTT
>DDHO01000088.1:13453-14136 GCA_002352935.1 Firmicutes bacterium UBA1874 | reverse complement strand
GCCATTTCAAAATAAAACTGGTTTATTCCCGCTTCCTTTAAAGCTTCTCGGAACAATGACTGGTGAGTCCGAATGGTGCATGAAGCCACAACTACGCGGTTTAATTTTTTTTCTATAATTGTATCTCTCAATTTTTTTAGAGCATCTTGGGAGCAAGAATAAAGGTTGTGTTCTACATGTTCTACATCGGGAAGCTTTTCCGCAAATCTGGCTACTTCCTGAACATCCACCACAGAAGCTATGTTAATTCCGCAGTGACAGATAAAAACACCAACCCGCGGCTTTTCATTACAGACATCTTTCTCCGGGGGATACGTCTTAATTTTTTGAAGTGTTCCCCGAGCTGGAGAAAGCAACCCCCCCGCACTACAGGCAGCTGCACTGGCACTCATAACAGTTTCGGGGATATCGCGCGGTCCTTGGAAGGCTCCAGATATAAAAACTCCTTTTTGGGTTGAGGCAGTTGGATTAAACGGCAATGTCTTGGCAAAACCGTACTCATTGAGCTCGATACCAAGCTTCTTTGAAAAACTTGCAGCAGAAGCAGGCGGCCTGATTCCCACTGCTAGCACTACGAGATCAAATTCCTCAACTACAATTTTTTCATTTTCTAGATACTGGATAATGAGATTTTTAGTTACAGGGTCTTCCTTAACAGCGGAAACCATTGTCCTTAAATACCG
>DDHO01000088.1:0-13265 GCA_002352935.1 Firmicutes bacterium UBA1874 | reverse complement strand
TTCTGATGGGAAAGCACCTGAAACCATTGTCCTTAAATACCGCACACCCGATACCTTAGCTGAATCAACATACTTGTCAAAATTTTTCCCGTATGAACGCATATCCAAATAAAAAATAGTGGGCTCTACCTTGGCATCATGCTCTTTTGCTATCAATGCCTCTTTTGTAGAATACATACAACATACAGAAGAACAATATTCACTTCCATCACGGGCACAATCCCTTGAGCCTACACACTGCACAAATGCAATCCTTTCAGGTGCTTTCCCATCAGAAGGGCGTAACACACGGCCCTGCCCTGGGCCAGTAGAACTTAGCAGGCGTTCCATCTCCATGCTTGTTATAACATTCTCATATAATCCGTAGCCGTACTCCCCCGTAAGCCTGGCATCAAAAAGCTCGTAACCAGGAGCTAATATGATAGCCCCGGCCTTGATATCTAGCATCTCTTCACGGTCCTCATGATGAATGGCGTTCTTTTTGCACGCTGAGACGCATTGCAGACATTCCGAACATATCCCGCAATTGAGGCAGCGTTCTGCTTCCGCAACAGCCTCGCTTTTACTAAATCCGGAGCAGACCTCGCGAAAGTTAGTTATTCTATCTTTTACCGGAACCTTAATTTGAGAAGTGCGTTTTCTCGTTACAACCGTTGTGTTGTCGGGAATGCCTAGCTGTTCTAAGTTGTTTTGATTACCTCTTCCTTCATAAAGGTTTTCTCCGTTAAGGTAACGCTGAATTGATATTGCGGCTTCATGTCCCGAAGCTACAGCTTCTACCACCGAACGCGCACCATGTACTGCATCTCCACAGGCAAATACCCCTTCCCGTGAAGTCGCCAAAGATACAGTATCGGCTTCAATGACTCCGTTAAGAGCTTTTACCCCAAATTTATCGGTATTCCCTAACTTCTGTCCAACAGCAGAGATTATTCGGTCAAATTTTATTATAAAATCTTTTTGTGTAGGAATAGGCCTGCGCCGCCCGCTTGCATCCGGTTCTCCCAGTTTCATTTCCGTACACTCAAGGTAGTTCCCGCTTTCATCCCGTTTAATTTTTTTAGGAGCAGCAAGAAAGATAAAGTTTACTCCTTCTTCAACAGCTCCTTCCGCTTCATCATCGTAAGCGGGCATTTCTTCCCGCCCCCGCCGGTATAGAATATGGACGCAATCTGCTCCTAAACGTTTAGCAGTACGAGCAGCATCCACGGCTACGTTCCCACCGCCGATTACCACTACCTCTTTGCCAGGAGATATCTTATCCCCCAGGGAAATTTTTCTGAGGAAATCCACACCGGGGATTATCATCCCTGGCTCTGCACCTTCAATAGACAACATCCTGTCTTCTTGTAACCCAACAGCAAGAAGAACTGAATCATATTTTGATTTCAATTCTTCAAAACCCAGATCTCGGCCAATTTCCGTGTTCCCCTTGAAAACGATGCCGGACTTTAACAAATAATCAGTCTCTTTTTTCACAATTTCTTCAGGCAGGCGGTAACGGGGGATACCGGCCCGCATTAAGCCTCCCGGTTCAGGTAATTTATCATAAACCGTTACCGAGAACCCTTCCTTGACGAGATCGTATGCCGCTGTCAGTCCTGCCGGGCCCGCTCCAACGACAGCAACACTTTCCTGACGCGTTACCGTTTTCTTCTCCGCAAGATCCGTGTGGTTATCAATCCATCCATAATCCGCTGCAGCTCTTTTTAATAGGGCAATAGCGACAGGATCATCATAATGCGAACGGTTACAGGCATTCTCACAAGGATGATGACAGATTCTACCACATATGCCGATAAAAGGAAGGCGGCGCCTGATTACTTCTACTGCTTCTTTAAACTTTCCCCGGGAGATAAGAGCTACATATCCCTGAACATTGGTTCCCGCAGGGCAAGCAATCGTACATGGAGAGGTGCCCTTCTTTTCAATAAGGTATTTATTTGGTACAGCCTGGGGAAATAGTTTATATACTGCTTTACGCTTATCCATGCCTAGATTAAATTCATTAAGTACCTCTACGGGACAAACTTCCGCACAGTCACCGCAAGCCGTACATTCATTAATATCAATATAACGCGGGCTTTTTTTAATTTTAACAGTAAAGTCCCCATATTGCCCTTCTACTTTTTCCAGTGTAGAACAGGTATAGATATCAATATTTGGATGGTTTAAGGTATCAGTCATTTTAGGCCCTAATAGACACATTGAACACTCGTTGGTGGGAAACGTCTTGTCCAACTGAGTCATTTTCCCGCCAATTGAAGAAGATTCTGTGACTAAATGTACAAAATACCCCGCTTCTGCAAGGTCTAGTGCCGATTGCATGCCGGCGATACCGCTCCCGATTACCAATACTGAACCATTTAACTTTTTTTGTAAGGAGCCTGTTTGTTTCACAGTCATTGAACTTCCCGCCTTTCTACAAAGCGCAGCTTAAGACGCCGACATTAAATTGAGGTGTTTCAAGACATTTTGCGGGTTGACCAGGTGTTTCTGAAACCACTCACGTGTGTCCATTCCCGCAGCTAAACCTATTACCTCTGTTATATATAAAATAGGAACAGCCTGTTCTTTAAGAGAAGTGGGCTGACGCATATCAAGATTAGAATGGCATAGGGGGCAAGCTGTTACTATCACATGAGCCCCTGCATGTTTCGCTGCCTGTATAATTTTCTGCGCTAGTTCCCTTACGATTTCCGTCTTTGAAATAGCTAAGCTGGCCCCGCAGCACTCAGTCTTGTGCGTCCACCTTACACTTTCTGCACCCAAAGAAGTTATAATTTCATCCATAATCAATGGCTGTTCAGGGTTCGACTCAAAAGAAACTTCATAAGGCCGGGTTAATAAACACCCGTAGTATACTGCTACCTTCAACCCTTTGAGGGGTCTTTTAAGTTTATTTAAAATTTTTGTTAAAAACTCTTCCTCCTTGAGTACTTCTAACAAATGTCTTACGTTTAACATACCGCTGTACTTTTCATTGAAAAGACTTAGCATTTCCTTATTTATTTTTTCTGCTTCCTTATTTCCGGCACGAATTTCCATATCAGTTTTCTTCAGCACATTGTAACAAGCAGCACAGGGAACAATTATATCTAAGCCTTGTTTCTGAGCCTTAATGAGGTTCCGCAGGGGTAGAGCATAGGACAGAAACTTATTTGTAGAGTGAGCGGAAGTAGCGCCACAGCAGTTCCAATCGGCAAGTTCCACAAGTTCAATATTTAATTCATTAAATAATAACTTTATTGATTCATTATAAGCCTCCGCAGTAGAATTGAGAGAGCAGCCCGGATAATAAGTATATTTCATCACAATTTCCCCTTTGCTTTTTGGAAGATTTTCTCTATCTCACTTTTTTGCCTTACCCTGTCTGGAAACACTTTAAGCAGTCCACGCTTAAACATTTGGAACCCCAATTTAATGTCCTGCGAAAACTTCCCGGTCTTCAACTTGTAATTTAGCATCATACCTAATTCATGGAGACGACCATTTCTTTCAATGGAATCGGTAAAAGTATCATGAAACAGCCGGATTTCATCACATTCGGTCTTTAAACCTTTTTCAACAACCATTGCTTTAAGAGTATCATTGATGCTTGATATGTCTATGCCATTGGGACACCTAGCCTGACACGTTTTACATCCGGAACAAACCCAAATACTAGCGCTTTTTAACAGTGCCTCTTCAAGCCCCCATTGGGTAAATCTAACGACCTGGTGGGGAAGTAAGTCCATAGCAAAACTTACCGGACACCCGCCAGAGCACTTCTTGCACTGATAACAACGTTTAATGGGTTGTCCTGACCGTTCCTCTACTTCCTTTAAAAATAAAAATGAAGGAATTATCCTTTCCGCTGTTTCTTGTTGCGGAGGCCCCCATTTTTCCATTATTATCCACCCCGGAAATATTATAATATATTATTGTCCTTTTGAAAATCTTATCTTTGCTTAAACATTTTAACAAAGGAATCGCAGTAAACGCTTTGGTTAAGCAGCACCTCACCAGCAGCAGCAACTTCAATTAAAGCTTCATCATTAGCATCAGCAATAACTGCATCCAGCCCATTAGCCATTCCCATTGCAAGGAAAACACGGTTTAATAAAGACCTGTTGCTACAGCCCTGGGAAACGTTGCTGAGGCCCAAAACTGTTTTGGGAGCAGGATCCGAAAGATTTTTTATTTGTCGTAGAGTTTTGATAACTTCGGGACCGTGATCCTGCGCCACATTTGCAGGTAATATCAGTGGATCGATATATAAATCTTCCATAGGTAAACCAAACTCATCTGCCGCAGCGACAAGTTCCATCGCAAAAGAAAGCCTCGTATCAGCATCCTTCGGTATACCGCTTTTGTCCATGGTTAACCCGATTAATCCTGCATTATATTTTATAGCAAGTGGAAAAGCTATTTCTATTTTTTCTCTCTCGGCAGAAGTAGAATTAATAACAGCAGGAAGTTTGCAAACCTTGAGTCCTTCTTCTATAGCTTTAAAATTCGTTGAATCGAGACAGAGAGTCAGGTCGGTAGCTTCCTGCGTAACTTCTACTAACCATTTTAAAGCTTCTACTTTGTCCGGTACGGCAGGGCCTACGTTTAAGTCGAGCATTTCTGCCCCACCTTCCTTCTGTTTTACAGCCCATTCCTGAACTGGTTTAGGGTCCTTTTCCTGAATTGCTTTCTTTATATCATTAAACATTCCGTTTATTCGTTCTCCAATGATAATCAAAAGAAATCACCTCTCTTTTAAGATAAATTTAAACTAAATTATTACTCGTAACTGAAAGGTTGCATAAGCTGGTCAATATTTCGTTTGGTTAATTCCACCGCCTTCGGATGGCGCATAACTAAAATGTGGGCACCCGCCTGCAACATTGCGCTGGCTGTTACAGCCTCCCAAAGTACCCCTCTTTCTTCCTGCGTTCCCCATTCGGGAAATTCGTCTTCGGAAACGTTTGCTTCTTTTGTCCGCCAGGCCTCATAACCTACGGTACATATGATAGGCATGGATAGCATCTTATCCCCCTGAAGGGCTCCAAGGCGCGACCTTTCCATTATTGAGTAAGCATACTCTATGCCATATCCCAGACCGCCTATGGAGGGGTCAATTACAATTTTATTTAAAGGTAGATTCATTTCACTTATTAGAATATTTAATTGCTTACAAATATTGATGTCTAAAGGGGACTTCGCAATAATACTGTGCTTGTGAACCATGCAGGCAGCTGTAATTGTTTTATAATTGTCCTGTTCAGCATTTCCAATAAGGAGGTTTTCTCCCGAAGCAGCTTCCGCAATAGCTTCCATTAATTTATTATCTTTCTCCTCATTACCACAGCCGGACACAATAAGAGGAACACCCACAGCCTGTAGTACTTCTTGAAGCGTTTCCACACAATCTTCAACAGAACGGTCTTCTCCTTCAGGGTCCGCACCGTCAAATTTTAAATAAATAAGGTCCGCGCCAAAATTTTCTACGTTTTTACGGGCCCATTCTCCCGGCTTTTCAAAAACATCTTCAAAATTTTTCAATAGCTTCGGGTTCCAATTTGGCTTGATATCTGTAACTTCCATGGCAACAACAGGCCTGTTTGGCACTTCTCCTTCAAAATGGTGAAAAGGCAGGCAGGAATCCCCACCCACGGTGACAGTACAGCTGCGGGTACCGCCTTCTTCCTTTGTAGCTCCTAGAACCAGTTCCTGAACTTTCGCTCTATACTTCTCCTTAAGGACCTGAAGCTTCATCGTTACAACTCCCTTCTTTAACACATTTTTCAAATTTATAAACTTAATGTCTCCAAAATTTCTCGTGTCGCTTGAACAGCAGGAGCATTTTCAGGTAAATCAAAAAGCGGCTTTCCCTGGAAATCAAAGTCAACTACAAGAGGGTCCGAAGGGACAACACCCAAAAACGGAATGCCTGTCTTTTCTATTTCATTTTTAATAACGGATAAATTTTCATTTTCCACCTTCGTTAATACCAGGTACATATTTTTAACATCACTTTTCAGATTTTTGACCAGACTGCGTATTCGCCCGGCAGAACGTATACTCCTAACAGAAGCATCGCTTAATATAAACAAATGGTCAACCTCTTGAAAAAACCCCCGGCTTATACGTTCCAAACCTGCTTCGTTGTCAATTACAAGATAGTCATAATTTTGGCTAAGGCTTCCCAAATTTTTTTTCAATAAATCATTGGGGTAGCAGTAACAGCCGGGGCCTTCAGGGCCTCCCATAACAAGCAGGTCAACTTTGTCTGATTCCGTCAGTGCCTGTGATAGTTTATATTCTAAAAACATAGCTTTTGTCATCCCGTTAGGGATAGCCTTGGGGTTCTTGGTCTCTTCCAATACATCTGCTATTACCATATTGATATCTAATCCCAAAACTTCATTCAGGTTGGTATTGGGATCTGCATCTACGGCTAGGATGTCTCCCTTTTTCTTTTCCAGCAGGTAGCGTATGAGCAGAGCAGCAAAAGTTGTTTTTCCGACTCCCCCTTTGCCGGTAACAGCAACGCACGTTGTCATAACAATTCACCTTTCATTGAAATATCTTACCTTCTTAATCTTAATACTTGTAATCCTTTATGCAAACTTGCTTTTCGCATAAGAAGGAATGCCGCTTGCTTCACGAGGCCCTACAAGAACATTCCAGCCGCTTTCTTCCTCGAGTTTTCCCTTTAGGACGGCAACGCCGCCTGGAATAACAATGTTTCGGTGCTTTACTTTTTCTTCTACACCAACCTTTTTGATTACTTTGGCAATCTTATCTGCTTCAAATTTCCCGTCGGCATAAGCAGTAAGCACCGAAAGGCCATCAGTATCTACAGAAATAATGTAACTGGGAATTCGGCTTGCCCCCACTTCTCCTTCTACAGAATAATAGGTCAAGGAAAAATTAGTTGTAACATATACGGGAGAGTTTTCATTCACTTCTCCTATTTCATTGAGTTTTTCCTCTACTCTAATGGGAACCTGAGGATCAGTATAAAGATTTTGCCGCCAAGTGAGGAGCGGTAGTAAATGTTCTTTTTCTAAAGTCTTTAAAACAACAATACTCGCATATTTGGATATATAAGCTACCGCTTGATTAATTTCCGCAAGAGGATCCGTTTCAGTGCAAAATGATATAATTGGATAACCAAAAGGCCGAAATTTTTTCTTAATAGCTAACCTTCGTATCTGTGTAAAATCAGCAATTGCCCGGGATATACTCCTGCTCCCAGGGTCCAGCACTAATTGCTTGTGCCCTGCTTTCGTTATTTTTTCTACAAGCTCAGCCAATTCTCCAAGTCCTTCCGCTTTAACAGCCAAAGGACAATCATTTTCTTGGGCCAACGCAGTCATTTTTTCAAAATTTTCTTCATTTGCTGCATAAATCAAAGGTTTATCCTTCCCGGCAATTTTCAAGGCCTGCTCCATAGCTGCCGGGTTTTCTGAAAGAAGAACAAGCGGCAGCTTGGTTTTTCCTGCCACATATTCTACAGTTTTTGCAAAAACATCAACTTCGTCAGTTTCGTTCTTAACTGCAATGAATTGTACCTTATACTCCAACCCGACACGGGTAAATTTTAATCCTTTGATTTTTTGCAAGCAGTTTTCTAACTCTTCCTTAGAAAGTGTGTCTTTAAGTTCCAAGGCAACAGCCGTTTCATGGTAAAACTTTCTATCATGGCGGAACAGTTCTGTTTCATCACCCAACTCATATGCATTCTCATCACGGCCAACTATAATCTTAGCAATAGGTGGTGCTGCAGCGGAATCCAATGCTTCTCTAGCTTCTTCAGAAACATACGGACAGGCTTCCAAATTGGCCTTACCGTTAGCTAAAGACATAGCGAAGGCTAAACAGGTGGGGTGACCACACTCTCCACAATTTTTTTTAGGAAGCTGTTTATAGATTTCGAGGCCTGTTAAACCCATATATTGCTTTCTCCTTTCTCAAAAAATATCGGTGTATTAATTGAGGACGCTTTAATCCAAAAAATAAAATGTCACTTTAAATGAGCGGATCCATCGTCAGTGCAGGGTGCCCCTTTTCTTCAAGGAAAGAAAGAATTTCTTCTGCCGTCGTTCCTACTGTTTCATCAGCAATTTTGTCTATAAAGTCCTCACCCAAGCCTTCTTCCTTGCTTCTCTTGATAAAGTCTTCACGTAAATATTCCTTAAGTTCTTTAGGCATCCACACAAGTCGTGCTATACCCCCGTCAGCTTTAATAAACTTCCGGCTGATGATATAACTTCTACCAATGCCCATGAAACCAGGCGTTTGAGTTCCACCTCCGACCATACCGGCCAGCGTAGAAAAAGCCATGCCGCAGGGTGTCATGCCCGAATGCTCCCGGGTAGTAATCATAACACCGTTGGCTTCAGGTACAATGGCAATAATTGCTTCAAAACAACCGCAAGAAGTCATCGGCTTATCCATAAGCGTATAAAGATTTACCTCTTCTAAATTACGATTGGAATTTGCATAAAGAAATTCATTTACTGACCTCCACATTCCTCTGTCCTCATCAATAGCCCCTTCTTTGGGAATAGGCTGGTTAGGGCCGGTATTGTCAATTTCATAAGAAGCTTTGGCATCAAGCCATGTTACCGCACCGCATAATCCTACACGTTCCGGCGTTACTATACAAACGTGGTTAGGTGCAAAAGACTGGCAGAGCGTACACGAGTAAAAGGTATCAACGGCATCATCTGTTAACCCCCTCATGCGGTCATCGCGCTTACGGTAACGCAAACGAGCCAATTTTATATTTTCTTCTACTTTAGCCGGATCCGTAAGAATTGTTACCTGCACACGATCAACGATCGAAGGAAATTCCCCTTTCATTTTGGCTACCAGAATGTCACCGAAATGCTTAAATTTTATTCCTTTGTTAACAGCGTCCTTGCTGATACGCAGCCAGTTGATATCTCTTTGAGCAGTGTGCCAAAGGCCTTCCCCATAATTAATAAAGTCATGAATGCGCCGCTCGAGAACACCTTCAAAGTCCTCCTGCATTTTACGCCCGTAAATATCCACTAGTATTCCAAAAGGTATTTTTTCTCCTTCCTTTACTTCATTTAATTCCCGACCTAGGACTTCAACTTTGCCATCCTCGATTTCGCTTTCTTCCACGCTCCGAACTAATTCAAAGGAGGTCGAACGTCCTCCTCCCATCTCTACATACATATCCCCTTTCCTGATCGTTTCACCTTCAAAAGCAGGACCGAAGTTAACTGGCAGATCGAGTTTAACGCTTGTAAGCTTAATACCCCGCACTTCCATGGCGACCTGAACCAATTTATCATAATCGGGTTCGGAAATATACCAGTCAGGTATTTCTTCCTCTTTTGAAAGTTCCTGGTCGGTAATGGTAGGGAAGCCAAGAAATATGGCCCCGAATTCTGCTGCCGTTTTCACTTCGTCCCTCTCACCGAGATGCAATACGAAGGCCCGTATTCTGCGCCTTTGATAATCACGATGTTCTTCCCTTTTTCCAGGTTCTACACCTCCAAACATCATCCCGGCACGCAGGGCATAGTTGGCGGCATGAACTATTTGGGTAAAATTACCGAGGGGATAGGCAATGTAGTCTATACCCAATTTTACCTCTTCTTCCAATAGTTGCTCGATAACCTCATCAGACAAAAATAGCATAAATCCTTTGCTCATGAGATCACCCACAACTTGGGCAATTTTTTTAGAATCCTTTGCACGCCCTATAATAATTGCTTCCCCAGGTATGGTCCAATCCACCATCTTTATTCCAAAGCGGCGAACTACGGGATCACCAATAAAATTTGTCCAAGGCGGCACGTCTTTTATTTCACCGCGCATGTACCTTAACGCTTCTATTATTTCCGCAGCGTAGAGGGTAGATTCTCCGGCCAGCCTTGCGTTAGCAAAAGTCAATTCATCGGTTTTAAATTGCGACCGCTTACGATTCAAGACGGGGACCAGCTCTCCGAGACTGGTTATTTTTTCCCCGCTCAGGCAGCGAATTACGGGGAGATAATACGCAGTGTCTGGATAAGATATTTCAGCATCTTTTCCGTATATCCGGATAGCCTGGGACAGTAAAATTTCCGCATAGCTAACAGCCATAATAGCTCCATCTATAGCTTGTCGGAATATTTTCTTGGGGGGCTCTCCTTCTCGAATCAAACCTTCGTATATTTTATCAAAATTAACAGACACAGATGTTCCTCCTTTAAGCAAAGTCTAATTAATAATTTTGACATAGTGCTGTATTAAATTTTTGTGCAGTTTTGCGATGGACGTTAAGTTTCCAGGTGCGGTATTCTAATGCGCTCAGGATTTTCTCACCTGCTTGTCGGGGATCCATTTCAAACATAAAGTACCCTCCGTAAACGTCCGAAGCTATTTGGGTTATAAGGCCGTAAAATAAATCGCTCCCTTCTACGGGTGGCATGGTCCCCACGTGGGTTGGCACACCCAATGCGACCCACCAGGTTCCTATGGCCGCAGCTTTACCCGACATAGCTTCCGGAGCTGAAGCTACAAAGGGAACTTTAGGCGTATCCACACCCATCTCATCTGCCATGTCCATCAGTAAATCTCCAGCCCGGCTGTTATCCACACAAGAACCGATGTGGAATACCGGGGGCAAACCCATATTTAAATCTACGTTTTTGCCTATACGTGCAATAAACTTTTTCAGTCCCTCGCCGGCATACTTTTCCACAGCTTCTGGACTGGCGATCCCGGCCTTGGCCAGAGCCTGAGCTGAACAGCCGGTCGTGATAACAAACACATCTTCTTTTAATAATTTCTTGGCAATTTCAATATGGCTGTTATCCTGGAAAGTCCTCAAATTGTTGCATCCGCAGAGCAGCACTACTCCTTTTAATTCACCTTCCAGAATAGCATTTGTTAAAACGCTGACCGGTTTATCGGCATTAACTACAGAAAAAAGTTCTAACAAACTTTCATAACTGAACCCTGAAACAACAGTATTGCAGATTTCGGGAATACTGACTTTCCGTTCTTCCCGTTCTTTATATGCTTTAATTGCCAGCCGCACGGCCGACTTAGCGTCTTCCAGAGCGTTTTTCGGGTTAAAATCTAAGTGATGGGCTCCCGGAAGCTTTGCAAGAGGAGACGTTGTCACGAGCCGGGTATGGTAGCATTCCGCTACCTGCTGCAAGCCTGGCATAATGCACTGCACATCAACAATCATGGCATCAACAGCCCCAGTTACAATAGCCAGCTCGCTTGAAGCAAAAGAGGTTGCCAGGGGAATTCCTTTACGCATTAAGACTTCATTACCCGTGCAGCATATTCCTACAATATTAATACCTCCGGCTCCTTCATTTTTGGCCTCCTCTTCGAGTTCTTCGGCCGCTTGCACAATTTTCTCACTCAGCAGAGGATTGTGACCGTGTACCGCAATATTTACCTCGTCGGCCTTCAAGGTTCCAAGGTTAGCCTTGCTAACCACAGGAGTAGGGGTACCAAAAAAGACATCAGATAAATCCGTCGCAATATGTTCCCCCGTATAATCCGCCAGAGAAGTAGCAATAGCACTAAATACAAGGTTTACAGGGTCGTCATCCATACCGGTATGGGCCTGTGCCAGAAGATCAGAAATTGTACCGTGAATACCGCTGGGCATGACTCCACACTGTAAAAATTTTTTGTAGCGCCCATCGGTAATGTTATTTCTTAGCCAGACAGCTTCTCCCATGCCGGGCAGGCGTTCAAAATCCTTTAAGGCCAGTTCCGCGACCTCTTTTGCAAGCTCCAGAACCTCTTTACCTTCAGTTTCTAAACCCATGCTCTTGGCAACCTTAAAAAGTTTCTCAACGTCCGTTACCTGGTAATCGGGCGCTCTACCTTCCGCGGCTTTCAGCAGAGTATGGGCAATGTGGCGAGCATGCTCGCAGTGTGCTGCAGTTCCCGTAAGAATAAGCGTACCCACGCTCCGGGCCACAATAGTCCAGGCAGAAGCACCGCAAATTCCCCTGCTGCCCGGACCCTCCTCATAACGAATTCGGCAGGGTCCCATAAAGCAGAAGCGGCAGCATATTCCCTTATAACCGAACTGACACTGAGGTTGCTGGGTTAAAAACCGGTCAAATGCTGTTACGATATTATCCTTCTTGGCTTTTTCCAGCATTTCTAGAGCAGCAGGATCGACCGTACGTTCCCTTTTACGCCGTTCCACAACCCGGGGAGCATCTGAGGGCCTAGAAGTATGGTCATGTTTTCTAAATCTTGGCATAATTTTACCTCCTTAGTATAATTGCTAAACAGGTTGGACTGTTTTTAACTATTTTATCTGTCTTCCTAAAATTGCTTCGGTAATAGAAGCAATAGCCCTTTCAAATTCAGAATCTGTTCTTTGTCGAACCCCTTCAATAGAACCTTTTCGTACACTTTCATCATAAGGGATCACGCCAAGTAAATTATCTTCACCCAGGTGGGTTAATATTGTATTTTTCTCTCTTTCATCTCTTATCTTATTAGCTATAAAATTTATATTCTTTATTCCAATTTCCCTGCTTAAATCCCGAACTGTCTGAGCAGTACGAATACTTACCCTGGATGGCTCCGTTATTACAGCCATTAAATCCACGCCTTGGGCAGTTCCCCGAGTTAAATGCTCAATACCGGCACTCATATCCATAACAACCATTTCTTCCTTTTTCAAAAGTAGAACATTTATTAATGAATTGAGAACGGAGCTTTCACGGCAATAACACGAAGTACCCCCCTGTTTTACTGCCCCCATCTTTAAAAATTTTATTCCGTTAAAATTAATACTATAACTTTCCAAAAGTTCATTAACCGGAGGATTAAGAGAATAATACGAACCCTGTCCTCCAGTCAGGGCTGCCAGTTCTTCTCTTAAACCCACAATTGGCTTTAAAGCAGCACTTTTTTCTTCCGGTAAACCCAAAATCTCCGCAAGGCTTGAATCAGGGTCTGCATCAACTGCAATAATTTTAAAACCCCTTCCGGCAAACTGCCTGATTAATGCGGCAGAGATTGTCGTCTTCCCAACGCCGCCTTTTCCCGAAATAGCGATTTTCAAAGTAAACACCACCTCAAACGAACACAAATTATCCCTATATTAAAAAAAAAATTAGACGCATTTTAATTTATTAAATTAAACATTCGAGGGGGAATTCCCCAATCTGTAAATATATACCTTACAGGTTCCGCAAGCGTTATTGCAACGATATTTTATCATAGTATAATTAATTTACGCAATAATTGTTTTATGCGCATAGTGTCAATATACTGTA
>DDHO01000008.1 GCA_002352935.1 Firmicutes bacterium UBA1874 | reverse complement strand
CATATGTTTGACAACCCTACAATCGAAGCAGGCCTTTAATTATCCCGGGGGTAATAATGCTACCTGGCAACTTATGCGGGATGCATTGTCTAGTGTACATTATAATATGATTTAACTTAAGACAAACATTTGCTAAAAATCCCTTTTAATTATAAAAAGAGCGAGTTCCTGCAGGGGCCGGGCATTCTCACCTAATTCCCTTATTTGTTCTGCCGCCCGTTCTCCGGCTTCCTTCCCCACCTTCCTTGCCCGCTCCAGGCCAAGCAGACACGGATACGTAGCCTTTTTCAACCGGGCATCATTTCCAACGGACTTGCCCATTTTTTTGCTATTACCTTCAATATCAAGAATATCATCCCTTATTTGAAAGGCCAAGCCAAAATTTTCAGCATACCTCGTAAGGCATGCTAGCTGCCGCTCGTCTGCCCCAGCCAGCAAGGCGCCGGCCCTTACAGAAGCACAAAAGAGCTTCCCTGTTTTATGGCTGTGTATATAAAAGAGTGTTTCCTCATCAACCAATTTACTTTCGGATTCGAGGTCTACTACCTGTCCCCCAATAAGCCCCCTGCTTCCTACCGCTTCTGCAACTTCCTTAATAACCTGCAGCACAGCCCGTTCCTTTGCAGCCTCTGTGAAAAGGCTGCTTGCCATTAATTTAAACGCCTCCGTAAGCAGGGCGTCACCGGCAAGAACCGCCATCGCTTCCCCAAAAACTAAATGGCTCGTAGGTTTGGCCCTCCGGTAATCAGCGTTATCCATGGCAGGCAAATCATCATGTATTAGAGAATATGTATGAATAAATTCCAGAGCACAGGCCGCGGGCATCACCCATTCTTCATGTCCACCTACGGCCTCTGCAGCAGCTATTGCCAGTATAGGCCGCAGCCTTTTGCCACCGGCAAATATGCTGTAGCGCATGGCCTTATGGATAGCGGGTGGATATGTGTCTTCTCCGGGGAGAAACCTTTCTAAAGCTTTTTCAACTCTTTCTTTTTTACACAGCATATAGTCTTTTAGACAAAATATAGTATTATCTCCCTTTTTCATCTTTCCCCTCCAGCGTCTTCAAGACAAAATCACCCTTCTCTCCCCTCAGCAAAGTTTCTATTTTCTTTTCTGCAGTTTCAAGTTTTTTATTACATATTTTGACCAAACCTATCCCTTCTTCAAACTTGGCCAGGGCTTCCTCAAGGTCTAGTTCTCCGCTTTCCAACTGCCTGACAATTGTTTCCAGTCTGGCCAGCGCGTCCTCAAATTTTATCTGTTCCTTCTCCCTGCTGCCTTCCACTAAAGATGCTCCTCCTTCTACTCTCAACCCTGCAGTTCAATAGGCCTTTATTCAATACCACCTCCACTAATGTGCCGGGTGAAACTTCCTGGTAATTTCTAATTATTTTTCGATTCTTTTCAAAACGACATACCGCATAACCCCTGCTTAAAACAGCAAGGGGGCTTAGGGCATGCATTTTGCCGGCAGCCGTTCTAACTTCCCAGAATCGTTCTTTTAAATACCTCTGTACGGAACGCTGCAACTGCGCGTAAAGCGCATCAACCTGCTGTTTTACCGAATTTAGGCTGCCCTCGGGCTTCGTGAAAACTCTCCGGGCGGCTACCGCATCCAATTTTTCGCGTTTGGAGCTTACGCAAAGCTTAACGGCTGCATTCAACCGCTCACTCAGCCCTTGGATCAGCTTGACGAGTTCTTCCTTACGGGGTACCGCAATTTCCGCTGCCGCCGAAGGGGTAGCAGCCCTGAAATCCGCCACAAAATCTGCTATAGTATGGTCGGTCTCGTGGCCGACCGCCGATATGACCGGAATCTTAGAGTTAAATATGCTCCGTGCAACGGTTTCCGTATTGAAAGGCCATATTTCTTCCAGGGAACCGCCACCACGTGCAATTATGATAACATCTACTTTACCATAGCAGTTAAGCAGGTTGATCCCTTCTGCTATTTCCTCTGAAGCATCCTCTCCCTGGACTTGAACGGGGACTAAAACGAGCTCAGTATTAGGAAACCTCCTGCTAATAACAGACAATATATCCCGGATAGCCGCGCCTGTCGGCGAAGTCACAATTCCTATCCTTCTTGGAAGAAAGGGAATCTTCCTTTTGTGTTTTTCATCGAACAGACCTTCTTCGTCGAGTTTGTTTTTTAGTTTTTCAAAGGCGATATACAGCTCACCTGTTCCTGAAGGCTGTAATTCTTCTACATACAGCTGGCAAGTTCCACACTTTTCAAAAAGGGAAATGTAACCCCGGGCCACGACCGTCACCCCGTCCTGCGGGATGAAATTTAAGAGTTTATGGCGAGAACGAAAGCACACACAGGGCAAACAGCTGCACCTGTCCTTTAGTGTAAAGTAAATATGACCGGAGGGAGACTGTTTCAAATTTGATACTTCCCCTTTCACCCAAACATTTGCCAGGTGAGTGTCGCCTTCCAGCAGATTTTTGAGATATGAAGTTATTTCTCTTACTTCATAAATACGCTTAAACAATATTCAGCTTCCTTTTTGCAGCCTCAACCGTATTTTTAAGCAGCATGGTAATCGTCATTGGCCCTACGCCTCCAGGAACAGGAGTTATCCAGCCGGCCTTTTCCGAAACGCTTTCAAAATCTACGTCGCCAACCAGTTTCCCATTTTCCAGACGGTTAACTCCCACGTCCAGGACAACGGCCCCTTCCTTCACCATCTCCCCTGTGATCATCCTCGGACGTCCAACCGCTGCCACGAGTACATCGGCATTACGGCACTTTTCGGCCAGGTTTCTCGTCTTGGAATGGCATATTGTTACGGTTGCATTCCTGGAGAGAAGCATCAAAGAAATAGGTTTTCCAACTATGTTGCTACGGCCTACGACGACAGCATCCTTCCCTTGTAAGTCGTAACCTATTTTTTCAAGCATCACCATGCAGCCGTAAGGGGTGCATGGATAAAAACAGTCATCACCAATTACCAGCTTTCCCACATTAGAAGGTCCAAAACCATCAACATCTTTATCCAGTGCAATGGTATCAATTACTGCCTTAGGGTCTATCTGTTCCGGTACCGGAAGTTGTACCAGGATGCCGTGGATATCTTCATTATTGTTGAGACTTTCGATCAGATCTAAAAGTTCTTGCTGTGAAGTTTCCCGGTCTAACCTGTGAACTTCGGAATAAATTCCAACCTCCTGACAGGCCTTATGCTTATTCCTCACGTATACCTGCGATGCAGGGTCCTCCCCCACAAGGATAACTGCAAGACCGGGTTTTACTCCCCTGGCTTTTAACTCTTCTACCTCCTGTTTAATTTTTTCCCGCACTTCCTGCGCAATTTTTTTCCCATCAATGATCCGTGCTGACATTCCTAAAACCTCCCCAAACTTTGATAGGTCACTTTTTATTTTTCAAATAAGCATTTATAGCACGAGCGGCTTTTTTACCCGCACCCATGGCCAAAATTACTGTCGCTGCACCTGTGACTACATCCCCACCGGCAAAAATACCTTCCCGGGAAGTCTCGCCCGTTTCGTCAGAAGCTATAATGGTACCCTTCTTACTCAACTCCAGGCCAGTGACAGTATTCAACAACAGGGGGTTTGGCCCCTGCCCAATCGCTATAATAACCGTGTCGACCTCCATATCAGTTTCCGAACCCTCAATGAGGATAGGACGTTTTCTGCCCGTTTCATCAGGCTCCCCCAGTTCATATTTTACGCATGTCATCGAATTTACCTTTAATTCCGCGTCACCCTTGATTTCTACAGGGCTTGTCAAAAGCCGGAAGCGAACCCCTTCCTCCCTGGCATGTTCTATTTCTTCCCTCCGAGCAGGCATTTCTTCTTCTGTACGCCGATATATAATAAAAGTTTCTTCCGCTCCCAGTCTCAGAGCTGTCCTTGCAGCATCCATAGCTACATTTCCTGCCCCGATAACAGCAACTTTTTTCCCTACCTTAACAGGCGTAAGATATTCGGGAAACAGGTAAGCTTTCATAAGATTAACACGGGTTAAAAACTCGTTTGCCGAATATACTCCAATTAAATTTTCCCCAGGAATATTTAGGAAGTACGGTAAACCGGCACCCGTACCGATAAAAACGGCATCGTAATTTTCATTTAACAGTTCATCCACATCAATTAGTTTGCCGACTACGGCATTAGTTTTGATTACTACACCCAGGTTCCGTATCTCATTAATTTCTTCCTGCACAATTTTTTTGGGAAGGCGAAACTCGGGTATACCATAGGTCAATACCCCGCCTGGAGCATGCAGGGCTTCAAAAATAGTGACCTCATGCCCCATCCTCGCAAGGTCAGCAGCAGCGGTAAGACCAGCCGGGCCGGAACCTATAACTGCCACTTTTTTGCCTGTCGTTGAAGCCCTGCTTTTGGATTGCAAGCCCTGCGAAAGCTGGCGGTCCGCAACAAAGCGTTCCAGTCGTCCTATCCCCACAGGTTCGCACTTTTTACCCAAAACACAATATTTTTCACACTGGCTTTCCTGGGGACATACCCTTCCGCAAACTGCAGGAAGGTTGTTTTTTTCCTTAATAATTTCAAAGGCACCTTCAAAGTCTCTATGACAAATCTTCTCGATAAATTTAGGAATATCTATTTCGACGGGGCAACCCTTTAGACACATGGGCTTTTTACACTGAATGCAGCGCTCTGCTTCTGCAACAGCACTTTCCTCATCATACCCCAAAGTTACTTCCTTAAAATTTTTGACCCGTTCTTCTGGTTTTTGCAGGGGCATATTTAACTTTTTAGGTTTTAAAGACACCTGCATCCACCTCCCGGGTTTATAGATTCAAGAGCACGTTTTTCTTCTTCTTTAAACATATTCAGCCTTTGCAGTGCTAGCTCCCAGTCAACCTGGTGCCCGTCAAACTCAGGTCCATCCACACAAGCAAACTTTGTTTCTCCTCCTACCATTACCCTGCATGCACCGCACATGCCGGTACCGTCTACCATTATGGGGTTAAGGCTTACAATTGTCCTTATTTTAAAAGGCCGCGTGGTTTTGGAAACTTCGCGCATCATAACCACAGGCCCTATGCCCCACACAGCAGCAACGTTCTTTTCCTGCTCGAGTACCTCTTTCAGCAGATCTGTAACGAAACCTTTACGGCCATAAGACCCGTCGTCGGTCGCCACCAAAAGTTCATCACCGATACACTTAAGCTCGTCCTCCAGGATCAGCAGCTCCTTATTTCGGGCACCAATGATAATTACAAGCTTATTCCCCTTTTCCTTCAAACTTCGCGCTATGGGATACATCGGGGCAATTCCCACACCTCCGCCGACACAAACAACGCACCCTAATTTTTTTATTTCAGAAGGCCTGCCGAGAGGGCCCACAAAATCCTCTATACCTTCCCCCTCATTTAGACAGCATAGTTGTCTGGTGGTCGCACCAATTTCCTGGACAATAATGGTAACCGTTCCCTTTTTAGAGTCGAAATCAGCTATGGTAAGCGGTATGCGCTCTCCTTTTTCGTTGATACGCAGAATAACAAATTGACCGGGCTGAGCCTTTTGGGCAATTTCAGGAGCTGAAATGACAAATTGCGTAATGGAAGGAGCAAGGACTGCCTTTTTAAGTATCGTATACACTTTCCAACCATCCTCCTATACTTGCTGAAGTAAAGAAATTATCAAGTAAAAATTATGCTAAAAGTTATCATTACTCTGGTGTAGCTTAAACAAAAAACCCGGATTAATTAACTTCAACTCTTCGGTTTGAAGAGTTCAGTGTTCAATACATAAAATTAATAATAATTTGAACCTATAAGTGCCACGCCCACCGCGTTATCCCTGCTGTACTGCGGCTCAGCAAAATAAAGTTTTGCTCCCACGGCCCGGTGCTCGAGGCGGAAGCGCAAACGTTGCATTAAATATTTGTTTGAAGCCACGCCGCCGACAAAAAGGATTTCCAGCAACCGCGTTTCTTCAATAACATGGAGCAGGACTTTTTCCAGCGTTACTGCAATACACCGCTGAACAGATGCAGCAATCGCTTCTGCTGGAATCCCCTCTTGAAAGAGACGGCGCGCACACGTTTCGGGTCCCGAAAAACTAAAGCTCTTACCTTTTACGGCAAAAGGAATAAAGACGGGTTCGCCCTTGTGAGAAGCGGCCAATTTTTCCAGATGGGGTCCTGAAGGAAATGGAAGACCCAATAAAACACCAATTCGGTCAATAAACTGGCCTGCATAAAGGTCCTGCGTTGCTGCCAACAGCTCTATCCCGAAAGACTTGCCGTCTTCATCGGAGGAAACTTTAAGGACTTCCGAGGTGCCTCCAGAAATATGAACAACCAAAAAGCAATTAAGGAGTTCGGCCCCGGAAGACCAAAGTCCTGCCATGATGTGACCTTCTTGATGGCTCGTCTTCACAAATGGAATTTGAAAACACGCTGCAAGCGTTCTGCCTATACCCTCTGAAACATTAAAAACAGGCATATACGATTTTTCCAAAGGCCGGGGGCGGGTACTGGCCGCAACCGCCTCCAACTTGCTCAGGTCGTATTTTCTGCCTGTTTCTTCTATTAACCGGGGGAAGTTTTTTATGTGCTGAAATACCGCACGGGACTGCCGCATTCCTCTCTGTCCAGCCGGGACTTCAAGAGTGGCTCTCCGATCCTCTATTAATTTTTTTGAATCCACCAGCGCCAGAGACGTCGTATAATAGCTTGTGTCAACTCCCAAAACTAGCCCCACACGTTTCACCTCAAAGCTTTCCCGAAAGGCTATCTTTCACCTTTCCCTTCACGACCGCATCCAGTATCCCGTTCACAAAGCTCCCTGATGTCTCTTCTCCAAACAACCTGGCCAGTTCAATAGCTTCGTTAATGGAAACTTTAACAGGAATATCATTACAACAAAGTATTTCATAAATAGCAAGTCTTAACACATTACGTTCAACCGCTGCCATTCTTTCCACACTCCAGCTCTCGCAGTGTTCGCGAATACAACTGTCGACAACGTCCAATTTTTCCACAGTCCCCTTAACCAGGCTGCAGGCAAAAACGTAATCCTCTTCATCGATCTCCCTTTCCTTCTTTAAGTAATCAAGAGCAGTTTCGGGATCTATTTCACCTAAATCTATTTGAAACAAAGCCTGCAAAGCTATCCTTCGAGCCCAACGTCTGCTCAAATTTCATCCTCCTTACACCCCTAGCCCGAGCAACTTACCTCTCTTTTAGAATACGGTCAAGTAGTTTTTTAAAATTTCCTTCCTCGTCAAGGCGCTTACCTACCCAAAAACCGACTCCAATACAGAACGCAATAAAGAGCGCCTTCCAAAAGCCAAGAGTAACTGTAAGCAGCCCAAAAATTAAACCCAGAAGGATGCCTAGTGTTTTTCCACGGTGGTAATACCATAATGTAAATAAAACACGCCAAACTCCTTCCCAGTCCACTTGCCCCGTCACCTCTTTATTATAAATTCTCCTTAAATTTGGGCAAAAGATTAAAGAATGCGGAACTTAAAAAATAAACACCTTTAACGGTGATCTAACTCTTTTGGGCTCCGGCTAAAAATTATACCTGTACCGCGCATGCTGCAAATCCTCAAATCAAATTTTAATTTTTGTTCTGAAATCGTCCTTGCCCTGCGAAAAATTTACGTTCTGCACGTGAACATTAACTTCAACCACGGACAACCCGGTCATGCTTTCAATTGCCTTTTTTACTGTTTTTTGGACTTCGAGTGCTACCTCCGGAATGCGCACCCCAAAATCAACAATAACGAAGAGATCGACAGCAGCCTCTTTTTCGCCTACCTCTACTTTAACACCCTTGTTGAGGTTTTTATGTCCGAGCCTCTCAGCCAGGCTACCAGCCATACTCCCTCCCATACCGGAAATACCTTTAACCTCGGAAGCCGCCACACCGGCAATTATAGATACTACTTCGTCAGAGATGTGTATTGAGCCTTTATCCACATGAGTTTCGTTTCCCATTTTCTATAACACCGCCTCCAGGGTTAATATAAAAAGAAGCTTAAAAGGCTATTTTATTATTTATCTGTCCGAAATTTTTATACAAGCTTCCCTGTATGGTATTATATCATAACAAAAACAGTTTAAGAAAGCACGTATCGTACCTCATAGTGTCAATATACTGTAG
>DDHO01000091.1 GCA_002352935.1 Firmicutes bacterium UBA1874 | reverse complement strand
GTAGGTTTTGTCAACAGTCTGCGACACCTCGCCTTAGGTGTCAGTTTTTTTATTTAATTTGATTTATATAGAAGGTTATTGGAAAATAATTTCTTGAAGGCCGGTTTTTAATGTTTCACGTGAAACACTTGCCGCTCTCGTTTTTTAACAGGATATCTACTATTCTTCTAAAATCTTTGTTGTCATAAAATGATATTTCAATTTTACCTTTTTCACCTTCATATTTAATCTTAATTCGCGTATTAAACAAATTTTCTAGATTTTCTTGGACCTCATATAAGTCAGGGCCAGATGCGTTAGTGTTTTTGAATTTATCCGATTTAACTTCTTTTTTGGTCGTTTGCCGTTTATTTGCTCTTTTTGTTTTGATTAAAGCTTCCGCAGATCTGACTGACATTCCTTCACTTATAATTCGTCTGCACGCATCTAATATATCCTTTTCATTTTCCAGGGCTAGCAAGGCTCTGGCATGGCCTACCGAAAGAGAACCGTCAGCCACATAATTCTGAATTTCCAACGGCAAAGCCAGTAAGCGCAGCATATTCGCAATAAATGAACGGCTTTTACCTATCCTTCCCGATATTTCCTGCTGGGTAAGCCCGAACTCTTCCATAAGAGTTTTATATGCCCTTGCTTCTTCTATGGCATTTAGGTCCTCTCTTTGAACGTTTTCAATAAGTGCCAGCTCCGTTAATTTTGCATTATCTATATCTTTTACTACCGCCAGTATCTTTTTTAAGCCTATATTTTTACAAGCTCTCCATCGTCTTTCTCCAGCTACGATCTCATACTTTCCTTCTTTAAGAGATCGTACGACTATGGGTTGGACCAGGCCGTGCTCTTTTATGGAAGAAGCCAGTTCATTTATTTTTTTATCATCAAAGTTTTTTCGGGGCTGAAAGTCATTCGGTTTAATATCATCAATAGGAATTTCAATAATCTTTTCGGGCAGTTCGTTTTCCAAAGGACTGGACTGCGGCGGCAGGAGTGCTTCCAAACCCCTACCCAACCCTCTCCTGGGCATTCGTAATCACTTCCTTTGCAAGCTCTCGGTAAACCTCAGCACCTTTAGACTTCCCATCGTATAGAATAATAGGTTTCCCAAAGCTTGGTGCTTCGCTTAATCTTACATTTCTGGGTATAATAGTCCCCATAACCTTCCCCTTGAAATGTTCTTTGACCTCATCAACAACCTGAAGGGACAAATTAGTACGAGCATCAAACATAGTAAGTAGGATGCCTTCCAATACCAAACCAGGATTGAGATGTTTCTTAACTAATTGTATTGTATTCATAAGCTGGCCCAGACCTTCCAGGGCATAATATTCACATTGAATGGGGATTAATATGCTGTCTGCAGCTGTAAGAGCATTTAAGGTCAACAAGCCAAGTGAAGGAGGGCAGTCAATAATTATATAGTCGTATTTCTGTCTTACACTTTCCAGGGCATTTTTTAATTTTAATTCCCTGGAAATAGCAGATACAAGTTCTATTTCAGCTCCAGCAAGCTGCATGGTTGCTGGCACGATATCAAGATTTTTAACCTCCGTTTTACAAACGACGTTATCCATTGATACTCCATTAATCAGGACGTCATATATGCAGTGAGAAGTTTCAAAGCGATCAATCCCAAGGCCGCTACTGGCGTTACCTTGGGGATCGATGTCAATGAGAAGTACTTTTTTCCCTTCAACCGCTAAACAAGCACCTAAGTTAACAGCGGTAGTAGTCTTAGCTACGCCGCCCTTTTGATTGGCAATGGCAATAACGCGAGCCATCGCTCCTCACCACCATTTCCCCATCTTAACTTTTTATATTCCACACCTTCTACCAAGTTCCTCCTCTATACCAAGATTATTAGTTTTTAAAAAGGGTTATTTAAGCGGAAACTTAGAAGGTTTGCCAATTTTGCGGGGATACTGTTTGGGGGTGGGCTTAACTTTCTTGATCACTATCAATTTTCTTTTCCCTACATTTCCTGGCAGTAATAAATTCTCAATACTATGTAATCTGCCGCCTAATTCCAGAGCAGCCTTTCTGCCCTGTTCCAATTCTCCTTCGCTCATTTGGGGGCCTTTTCCGGCAATTACTACTCCGCCAACATGGACTAACGGAAGGCAGTATTCACATAGGACGGGCAAAATAGCCAGCGCTCTGGCTACAGCAGCGTCATACTCAAATCTAAAAAGCTTTAATTTTCCTAGCTTTTCAACCCTTTCATTAACTATTTTAACTTGTTTTAAATTTAATTTTATAACCAGTCTTTTTAAAAATTCAACCTTTTTCCTTTTCGCTTCCACCAGGGTAATATCTATATCGGGGTTCAATATTTTTAAAGGAATACCAGGAAATCCAGCACCAGTACCAACATCTATCAGTTTTTTAATATATTTCCAGTTTAGGCATCTGCCAAACAAGAGGGAGTCAATAAAGTGCTTTCTAATAATATCTTCTGTATTAGTTATAGAAGTAAGGTTTATTGTTTTATTTTCCTGCTGTAAAAACTGCAAATACAACAGAAGGCTATTCACCTTTTCCTCTGTTAGTTTGATATTGCAATAACCAAGTTCCTTTTTCAAAAGCTCTCTAGCAGTTTTTTTCATGGAACTGACCCGCTTCTCTTTCTTTTTTCTAAAAGAATTAAAAGAACATTAATGTCAGCAGGAGAAACACCCGAAATTCTAGAAGCCTGGCCCAACGAAATCGGGCGTATTTTATTTAACTTCTCCTGGGCCTCCCGAGAAAGTCCCTCTAGCTGCATATAATCCCAGTCGGGCAGCTTTTTATCCTCAAGTTTTTGAAATCTTTCTACCTGTTCCTTCTGCTTTTTAATATAACCTTCATACTTAATCTCTGTCTCTACCTGGAATTCTATTTCCGGATCGAGATCCGGCCAATCATCCATACAATTTTTAAGATCCCTATAACTTATTTCAGGGCGTTTTAGTAACTCCGCAGCTGTAATTACTTTTTTTAGTGGAGCAGTACCGCGCTTCACCAACATTTCATTCAAAGACTTATTACCAGGTTTTATCTTAAAAGTACTTAACCTTTGTAACTCTCTTTTTATTATTTTCTTTTTTTTAAAGAAACGTTCCATCCTCTCTTTACTTGCTAGTCCTATCTTCCAACCTAACTCCGTCAATCGCTCATCAGCATTATCATGCCTTAACAGCAGACGGTACTCTGCCCGTGAGGTAAGCATGCGGTAAGGTTCTTCTATACCTTTTGTTACAAGGTCATCAACCAGCACTCCTATGTAAGCTTCCGATCTTTTGATTACCAGTTTTTCCTTTTCTTTAACCACCAGAGCAGCATTAATTCCCGCTAAAATTCCCTGTGCAGCAGCTTCTTCATATCCGGAAGTTCCATTAATTTGCCCTGCTGTAAATAACCCCTTGATATTTTTTGTTTCTAAAGTCGGATGAAGCTGAACGGGCCAGATAATATCATACTCAATAGCGTAACCCGTTCGCATGATAGTTACATTTTCCATACCGTTAATGCTACGCAGCATTTGCTGCTGAACATCCTCCGGCAAACTGGTAGACATTCCCTGCACATACATTTCATAAGTATCCATTCCCTCAGGCTCTAAAAAAACCTGATGACTTTCCTTATCTTCAAATCTAACTACTTTATCTTCTATAGAAGGACAATAACGAGGACCTATTCCCTCAATAGTTCCGCTGAATAAAGGAGCCCTGTGTAAATTTGATCGGATTATTTCGTGAGTTTTTTTATTGGTGTTTGTTAGCCAACAGGAAACGTTAGGCCTAATTATACCTTCACTCATAAAGGAAAATCTTAAAGGCTTGGTGTCCCCGGGTTGTTCTTTCATTTTTTTAAAGTCAACCGTCCTGCGATCAACTCTAGGTGGGGTACCGGTCTTGAAGCGCCCCACTTCAAGACCGAGGTCCTTTAAACTATCCGTCAGTTTTACTGCAGCTTGCTGTCCGCTTGGACCCCCGCTGTATTTAATATCTCCTACTATAATTTTGCCGCGCAAATAGGTTCCGGTTGTTAATACCAGCGTTTGAGTTTTAAACTCTGCTCCGTTGCGGGTAATCACTCCGCGTACTTTATCTCCCCGGGATATAATTTTTTCCACAACTGCTTCTTTTACTGTAAGGTTTTCCTGGCTTTCCAGGGTCAAAATCATTTTTCTTTGATAGAATTTTTTATCACATTGAGCACGTATAGCCCGTACAGCAGGCCCTTTTCCTGTATTTAATAGACGTACCTGGATGAGTGTTTGATCCGTATTTATCCCAATTTCACCGCCCAGAGCATCTACTTCCCGAACCAAATGACCTTTTGCAGGACCGCCCACTGCAGGATTACAAGGCATTAAAGCAATATTGTCAATATTTAAGGTCAATAAAAGGGTCCTGCAACCCATGCGTGCACTTGCAAGGGCTGCTTCACAACCGGCATGTCCACCACCAATAACTATCACTTCATATTCACCAGCTTTATA
The DNA here is from genome assembly GCA_002352935.1 of Firmicutes bacterium UBA1874. Taxonomy (GTDB): domain Bacteria; phylum Bacillota; class UBA1874; order UBA1874; family UBA1874; genus UBA1874. The sequence continues at coordinate 1,481 of DDHO01000091.1, read as the reverse complement.
TTTCATCTTCCTCACCCGCCTTTAACTACTTCCCAATACAAAATTCTTCAAAAATTCGATCGATCATATCTTCTTCTACGGTTTCACCTGTAATTTTTCCCAGCAGCAGCCAGGCAGCTTTTACATCTATACATACTAAATCATCTGTAAAGCCTTTTTGTAAAGCAGAAATAGCTTCATTTACATGATTATAGGCGTCCTTGATAATTTTTAAGTGGCGTGCTTTTGTAATAATTAAATTTTCCGGAGAAACAACTTTTCCTCCCATAATTCGCTTTATAATGGCGTTTTCTAAATCTTTAATACCCATACCCTCTTTTGCAGAAATATAAATAAATTCACTTTCTTTAAAATACTGTTTTCCATTAGATATTTCTTGAGAATTTTGTACATCTATTTTATTTACCAGAACTAAAACTTCTTTATCTATAAGTTCACGAGCAATGATTTCGTCTTGTTCAGTCCAGTCAGTGGTAGCATCTAACATAAAAAGTATTATAGCAGCTTCTTCGATAGAGGAACGAGTTTTTTCTACTCCTAACTCTTCCACTAAATTTTCAGTTTTTCTGATGCCCGCGGTGTCAATTATACGTAGAGGTATTCCTTTTATGTTTATAACTTCTTCTATAACATCTCTAGTAGTACCAGGTATTTCTGTTACGAGCGCTCTGTTTTCGTTGAGTAAGGCATTTAGCAGGCTTGATTTTCCAACATTCGGTTTTCCAATAATTACCGCTTTGATGCCCTCCCTGATGATTCTACCTCTACCTGCATCATCTATTAATTCTTTTAAGCTTACCGCAATTTCTTTCAACTTCCTTTTTGCTTCGTCAGGAGATAAATAGGGAACTTCATCTTCAGGAAAGTCAATACCCGCTTCCATTTGTATCAGTATTTCTAATAATTTTTCCTTAAGCACCTTTATTTTTTGGGAGAGGTGGCCTTCTAATTGCTTCAAAGCAACTTTTAAACCCGTATTTGTCTTTGCTCGGATTACATCAATAACAGATTCTGCCTGTGCAAGGTCTATGCGCCCATTTAAAAAAGCCCTTTTTGTAAATTCTCCTGCTTCTGCTAGGCGTGCTCCCGCGGCAATTACTACTTCTAAGGTTTTGGAAACAGCTACAATGCCACCGTGGCAGTTAATTTCTACTACATCTTCTCCAGTAAAACTTTTAGGGGCACGCATAATAGAAATTAAAACTTCGTCTACAACTTCATTATCTTTATCAACTATATAAGCATTATGTAAGCTGTGAGACCTGCATTCTTCCCAATTTTTTTTGCGATATGGTTTAGCTACTTTTTTCAATAATTTAATTGCATCATTACCACTGATTCTTACGATGCCTATCCCGCCTTCTCCTAACGGGGTAGAAATCGCAGCTATGGTTTCGCCATCATGCAAGGAATTTTCACTCCTTAATCAAATTAGCTTATAAATTTATAAATTTAAATGTGTAGGATTACAATACATGTGT
>DDHO01000049.1:2243-7246 GCA_002352935.1 Firmicutes bacterium UBA1874 | reverse complement strand
ACACATGTATTGTAATCCTACAAGATAAAAGAAAGTTTTTTATTTAAGTCTCTTGACAAAGGTTACGTTAAATGCTTTTTATGATCTTAAAATATGTTGTTGATGAATTACTGATTACTATGGAAGCTTGAGGTGAAAAAATTGTGGAACAAATGGATCTTTTTGAAACTTTTAGTCAGAAAGAGCTTTTTCAAAAAGCCCCTTTGGCTGTACGCATGGCCCCCCGGTCTTTAGAAGAATTTGTAGGGCAGGAACAAATTATAGGGGAAGGAAAGCTCCTGAGACGAGCGATAGAAGCGGACCAACTGGCTTCCCTTATTTTCTGGGGCCCTCCCGGAGTAGGGAAGACTGCCTTGGCCAAAGTGATAGCAAAAAAAACAAAGGCACGATTTCAAAAATTGAGCGCAGTCCTGGCAGGGTTAAAGGAATTGCGTTACTTAATAGATGAAGCGGAAATTAACATGGAGAAGAATCTGGTGCGTACTATTTTATTTATTGATGAAATTCACCGGTTCAATAAATCTCAGCAGGATGCTCTTCTCCCTGCAGTAGAAGAAGGTTTTATTGTTCTTATAGGTGCCACCACAGAAAACCCCTATTTTGAAGTAAATTCTGCCTTGCTCTCGCGTTCCCGGATTTTCTGTTTAGAGCCCTTACGTCCCGAGCATTTAAAGAAAATTCTTAGAAATGCACTGACGGATAAAGAACGGGGCTTCGGGAAATATCGGATTGAAGTTGAACCCCGGGCAATTGACCATTGGGTAAACATTGCTAACGGAGATGCCCGTTCGGCTCTCAATGCATTGGAACTGGCAGTACTTTCTACTCCAGAAGATGAAAAGGGAGTTAAGAAAATTACTGTAAAGACAGCAGAAGAATCTATTCAGCAACGGGCAGTGCTTTATGACCGGGAAGGAGAAGAACATCATAGCGTAATATCGGCCTTTATAAAAAGTTTGAGAGGCTCGGATCCCGATGCTGCCCTCTACTGGATGGCACGAATGATAAGAGCGGGGGAGGACCCGCGTTTTATTGCCAGGCGTATGGTAATCTTGGCTGCTGAAGATATTGGATTAGCTGATCCCAGGGCATTGTTGATAGCGAACGCTGCAGTGCAGGCGCTGGAATTTGTGGGGATGCCCGAGGCCCGTTTGCCGCTGGCGGAGGCAGCTATTTACCTGTCCTGTGCTCCAAAGAGTAATTCCGTAATCAAGGCCATGGATGCTGCTATGGAAGACGTAAAGAGGAAAGAGATTGAACCCGTTCCGCTTCACCTTCGTAATCCCCATGTTAAAGGAACAAAAGAGATGGGTTACGGAGAGGACTATTTGTATCCTCACGATTTTCCCTCCGGTACAGTGGATCAGGATTATCTGCCGAAAAAGTTAAAGGGCGTTAAATACTATTACCCTACGTCCCATGGCGCTGAAAGGGAAATCAGGGAGTGGTTTTTGAATAATAAGAAATTCCGCGAGGAATAAATATACTAAATAAAACATAGAATTAACTTGACAAATAACCAAGTATATTGCTAAACTTTAAAGGCCGAGAAATATAGTAGGAATTAGCAGGCTTGAAAGGATGACTCCCATTTGAAATTATCTACCCGGGGGAGATACGGCCTGAGGGCCATGTTTGAACTGGCCCGCCACTACGGTGAGGGACCGCTTTCCATAAAAAATATAGCCCGGCGCCAGAATATTTCTGAACATTATTTGGAACAGTTAATTGCAGCCCTGAAAAAGAAGGGGCTGGTCCGCAGTATACGCGGGTCACAGGGGGGCTATATTTTAAGCAGGAAACCTGGTGATATTAAAGTGGGAGACATTATTAGAGCTCTGGAAGGGCCTATTGCCCCCGTAGAATGTGTTCGTGATAACGACAGTGAGACCTGTTCGCGTACGGATATATGTGTTGCTCGGACGGTCTGGAAAAAGGTAAAGGACAGCATCATCGAAGTCCTGGACACTACTACTTTGGAAGATATGTGTAATGAGGAAGAAAAAATACGGAAAGAAAAAGAGCGCTTTATGTACTATATTTAATCAGGAAGAGGTGAAGGAACAATTTCTGGAGTTTATCTTGATCACAGCGCAACTACTCCCGTGCGGCCGGAAGTTGTTGATGTAATGAATGATTACTTAATAAATAACTGGGGAAATCCTTCCAGTGTGCATTCTGTCGGCCGCAGGGCTAAAAAGGGCCTGGATGAAGCAAGGGAACTGGTGGCTTCATTGCTAGGGTCTCCGCCAGAAAACATAATATTCACCAGTGGGGGTACAGAAGCGGACAATTTGGCTGTTAAAGGAGCAGCCTACGCTCAGAAAAATAAAGGAAATCATATTATTACTACTTCTATTGAGCACCACGCGGTGCTGGATGCGTGCAAACAGTTGGAAAATGAAGGTTTTGAAGTAACTTACCTTCCTGTTAGTAACGATGGAATTATAAGCGTTGAAGACCTTTTGGAAGCAATCACATCCGATACTATACTTATCAGCGTGATGCATGTTAATAATGAAGTAGGCACTATCCAGCCCATTGAAGAGATTGGAAAAATAGCAAGAGAAAAAGGAATTACGTTTCACACTGATGCCGTACAAAGTGTGGGAAAAATCCCTGTAAACGTGGAAGAACTGCAAGTTGACCTTCTTTCGGCGTCCGCTCATAAAATATACGGGCCAAAAGGTGTCGGGTGCCTTTATGTCCGTAAGGGGACCAAAATAACACCCTTGATACAGGGGGGAGGGCAGGAGAGAAAGAGGCGCCCGGGTACGGAAAATATGCCGGGCTTGGTGGGTTTCGGAAAAGCTGCAAAGCTTGCTCTGGAAGAGTTGAAAGCGGAAATGGAAAGGCTAACCAAACTCCGGGAAAAACTAATTGAAGGAATTCTAAGTTCTATAGACGAAGTAAGCTTAAACGGGCACAGGACGCTTCGTATTCCCGGGGCTGTCAATATAAGTATAAAGTATATAGAGGGAGAATCTATACTTTTAGGCTTAGATGCTAAGGGGATATATGCTTCCAGCGGGTCTGCTTGTACCTCGGGGACTCTCGACCCTTCCCACGTTTTGCTGGCCATGGGGGTTCCTTACGAAATAGCACATGGTTCCGTAAGGATGACTTTAGGAAGGGATAATACCGAAGAAGACGTAGAATATGTACTTGAAGTGCTGCCACAAATTGTAAAACGCTTGCGTTCGATGTCCCCGCTTTCCCGGGAAAAATCAGAAAGAGCTTATTCTTCAAAGGAGCATTACCAGCATGTATAATGAAAAAGTTATGGACCATTTTAACAACCCTCGAAATGTAGGTGAGCTGGAGAATCCTGACGGAGTGGGAAAAGTCGGGAATCCTGTTTGCGGCGATATTATGAAAATTTTTATAAGGGTCGAAAATAATATCATAAAAGATATTAAGTTTAAAACTTTTGGGTGCGGCGCTGCAATCGCAACAAGCAGCGTTCTTACAGAAATGGCCAAAAACAAAACGCTCCAGGAAGCCTTAAAAATTAACAATAAAATGGTAGCGGATGCTTTGGGTGGGCTGCCTGGCAACAAGATGCACTGTTCAAACCTGGCAGCGAATGCTTTACATGAAGCTATCAGGGATTACATGCAGAAGAGAAAGGTATGTTGATTAGAAAAATGGTTAACAAGAAAAAGGTCTTAGTGGCTATGAGCGGCGGAGTGGATAGTTCCATTACCGCCGCTTTGCTCAAACATAAAGGTTTTGAAGTCATAGGAGCTACAATGAAAATAAAACCGGAAGACAACTGGCTGAAGGCAGGAGAAGCAGGAGAAAGATCCTGTCTTCAGGATGATGTGAGGGAAGCACGGAAAATTGCCCGGAATTTGGGGATCGCTCATTATGTGTTCGACTTCCGGGAAATCTTTAAGAAGAAAGTTATTGATTATTTTATAGAAGCTTATTGTAACGGTTTTACGCCTAATCCCTGTATTATTTGCAATCGTTTTATTAAATTTGGCGCGTTACTTTCGAAAGCTTCAGAGCTGGGAGCGGACTATTTTGCAACCGGGCATTATGCTTCCGTCTATTGGGATCCGGAGAGAGGCAGGTATTTATTGGCGAGGCCAAAGGATAAAAAAAAAGACCAAACTTATTTCCTTTACGGCCTTAGCCAGGAACAGCTGGCCCGTACTTTGTTTCCTCTTGGAGGTTATACAAAGCATGAAGTGCGCCGTTTGGCGCAAAGTATGGGGCTGGGGGTTGTAGGTAAGCCCGAAAGCCAAGAAATCTGTTTTGTTCCAGACAACGACTACCGCCGGTTTTTAACAAAAAGAGTGCCTTCTCGTATAAAACCGGGGCCCTTCATGGATACAAACGGAAAAAAGGTTGGGTGCCATAAAGGCATAGCGCTGTATACAGTCGGCCAGCGCCGAGGACTGGGATTGGCGTTAGGTTATCCCGTATATGTTGTAGATGTTGATGCTGCTGCCAACATAGTAATCGTGGGGAAAAAAGAGGACGCATACAGCAAGGGACTTATTGCCACACAGAACAATTTTATCTTGTGGGACAAATTAGAAAGTGAAAAAAGGGTAGTTGCAAAGGTGCGCTACAGAACGGAAGGACAGCAGGCTGTTATTACCCCTCTGGGCAATGGGGAAGTAGAGGTGAAATTTGAAGAACGCCAATGGGCAGTGACCCCGGGACAAGCAGTTGTATACTATGAGGAGGACCTGGTTGCCGGCGGTGGAATTATTAAAAATAGAATAAACTGAAGAAACAAGCTGATACCTATATTCATGTTCAATTTCAGCCGGCGGTCCTGAAGATCCAAAACGTGATAAAGTGCCGCTCTCGCGCGCAGAGCCACTTAATGGGCGGGCAAAAGAATTTCGTCACCGGCCTCGTGACCATAGTTGTCGTTAATTTCCTTTTTATCAACTGCAGTACAGGAAAGGGCAATAAGGTCAGAATAACGTTCTTAAAGGCCAATGGCCTTTAAGAGTAAGCTGCAGAAACCCTGACTTTTTTCG
>DDHO01000049.1:0-2039 GCA_002352935.1 Firmicutes bacterium UBA1874 | reverse complement strand
GTAAGCTGCAGAACCCCTGACTTTTTCCCTGCCATTAAGTTATATTTCAGAGCTTTATTTTCTCGGAGGGATCTTCCATTAATTCAGTGCCGTTGTTTAAGGTAGTCTATATGATAACGAATATTTCGTTATTGAACTCTTCCAGGCTGAACTTTTCGAGCATTAAACTGCCGATTTTTAAGCGCAGTTCTTTTTTTTCTGTATCATTTAATTAGGTTATAGGCAGACTGTCTTATTCGGTCGTGTACGAATTCGAATAAGGGTTCTTTTTACATTAAACAGCTATCAAATTACTTGCTTTGTGCGTGAGAAGACAAGTTGCAAATTTTGGTTATTGGGTGGCCTTTTTTCTTAAGTAAGCAGAATATCGTTCCTTTTACTTTTAAAAATTATAGAAAGGGATTTTATTAAAAGAAATAATTTGGACACGTTGCGTTTCTGTGACGAATTATTTTTATAAGAATAAGCAATAATACCTAGTAAAGGAGGGATTATATGTCCTGCCCGGCCTGCGGAAGTAATACGACTGGAAAAATTTCGGTAAGCCAGTATTTCTGTTGGAACTGTTTTGTTGAATTTAACGAAGCGCACGAAATATTTGAGATTGAAGAAGACGGTAACCTTATCTTGCAGGGTAAGAACAACTGAAGTTTATTAGGAGGTGTGGAATCCACGTTGAGAAGCTTTGTTAACGGGATGCTTTTAGGTGTTCTAGTAGGTGCTATGTGGAACAAGATTTCTAAAATTATGGAACCGGAGGAAGTTCCAGAGGTAGCAAGCGATAGCAGAAGACGTATAAAGGCTCAAGCCAGGAATATGATGCAAAAGGTTGGTTCGGGTGTTAGTGAAATGTGGAAAAAATAAGGACATTATTGTTATTAAGGTTAAAACCTAAAATATGGAGAATGGTCACGATAGGTATCATGACCGTCGTGGCCGCTTATTTTCTGTACAGGTTACGTAATGTTTTATGGCTGTTTATAGTTGCGATAGTGCTGGCATATATTTTGGACCCCATTGTTAATTTTCTGCAGGGGTTTAGAATCCCTCGTTTGTGGGCCATTATTATTATTTATCTAATCGGGTTTTTTCTTTTATATATTCTTGCATTATATTTTTTCCCGCTGCTGTTAAAACAGCTTAACGTTTTTGTAGAAACTATTCCCCATTATACTGAACAAATTCAGCAGAAGATTGCGGATTTTAATAAGGATTATCAGCGTTTTAACGTTCCTGAGGTGGTCCGCAAGGCCGTAGATAGATCTGTAAAGACATTTGAAGCACGTTTGGTTAACTGGACAGAAACTTTAGTTAAAAGTACTGTGGCTGCAGTTCCCCAGGTTTTATCTTTGATACTTGCTCCCATATTAAGCTTTTATTTTCTTCAGGACATGGAAAATATAAAATCCAAATTGGCTTCCTGGATTCCCGAAAGCTGGAAAAAAGAAATAATGCCCCTTTGGAAGGAAATAGATCTAATATTGACTAGTTTTATACGCGGACATCTTATCGTGGCCTGCTTTGTGGGAATAGCAACTGCAATAGGCTTAGCTCTTTTAAACGTTGATTTCCCGATACTGCTCGGGATAATTGCAGGGCTGGCAGACTTGATACCTTACTTTGGTCCAATTTTAGGGGCTTTACCAGCTGTAGCGCTGGCTTTATTACAGTCAGTGCAACTGGCGGTTTATGTGGCCCTGCTCATGTTCTTTATACAACAGTTAGAAAGCAACGTTCTTACGCCAAAAATTTTAGGGAACAGTGTTGGCCTGCACCCCCTTTTCATTATCTTTGCACTGCTTGCCGGAGGTGAACTTTATGGAATATTAGGTATGCTGTTCGCTGTTCCGGTGGCAGCGGTTTTAAAGGTGATCTTTGTTTATCTTTTTCAAAGGATTTACCATTTTTCCGGCGAAAAATGAGAAAACCGGCGGAAATTTTTAATATTACTGTTAGAGTAAAGTTATTGTAGGAAAAAAAATAAAAGAGAATAACTCCTTTATGTTATTATGATAGTTAGCCATAACAAAACAAAATAA
>DDHO01000052.1:894-13650 GCA_002352935.1 Firmicutes bacterium UBA1874 | reverse complement strand
TGCGGCCCCTTGGATGGAAAAGTCCTTTGGATTTCCTTGCTGATTTTTCTGCCGGTTGTGTCACATATGTTTGACAACCCTACACTTAAATAAAAAACTTTCTTTTATCAAACTTTTTGACTTTAATTAATGGAGAATAAAGTATTAAAGTCTGCTTCAACCTGCACAGATATTTTTATTGCCAAAAGCAAAAAAGGCCTTCTAATTTTCAAGAAGGCCCGTATACTTTAGTAAAGCATATCTCTTAAACAAAATATTTTGCTACTCATTGATAACCCCACAAATGCCGTTACTAACCGTTAATTTTTGAGTCCTGTTCTACCAGGTGGGTGCCCACCCATGCGCTTTTCGCGTCCTTTTTAAGGCCTGCGAGCCACACACAGAGTTCAGGCTCCCTTTGTTTAGGTGTTGGCTCAAAATATAACGGCTTTTCACGGGCACTGTAGGGTCTAATCCTTTAAGGCTAAAATAATAGTAACACAACTCGGAACTGCGTGCAAGTATCTGGTTGTACTTTTTTAACCGCTGTTTCCTAACCTTCCGGTTATTAGTTTTACGAATAATACTTGATAAAAATAACGTACCTCGTACTATAGTTTGCCCTTTATTGATATAATTATTTTTCTTTTCTTACTTTTAAGTGTATTTCTTTAAGCTGTTCCTCGCTAACACGCGAAGGCGCACCCGTCATGAGGCAGGAAGCACTTTGGGTTTTGGGAAAAGGAATAGTATCACGGATAGTATTTCTACCGCTTAAAAGCATTACCAGCCGGTCCAACCCTAAAGCGATCCCTCCGTGAGGAGGAGCACCGTATTCAAGAGCATTAAGTAAAAAACTAAACTTTTCTTCAGCTTCCTCCTCACTAATACCCAGTGCCCGAAAAACCTTTTTTTGAAGATCGACTCTATGAATACGAATACTGCCGCCGCCTAGTTCCGTACCGTTCAGCACCAGATCATAAGCCCGGGACCTCACCTTTAATGGGTCTTCATCCAAAAGCGAAATATCTTCTTCTTTAGGTGCCGTAAAAGGATGGTGCAGAGCTACATACCTTCTTTCATCCGGATCATATTCCATCAACGGAAAGTCAACTACCCAAGTAAATGCCAGCTTTTCAGGATCAAAAAGCTTCAACCTTCTGGCCATTTCCAATCGTATGCTGCCGAGCAGGCTGCATGCCGCTTCTTTTTTGTCGGCAACAAAAAGCAAAAGATCTCCTTCCCGTGCTTCCAAACAATTTATTACAGAATTAATTTCATCACCACTAAAGAACTTAGCAATTGGGGAACGTACACCCTCTGCAGTCACAGCCATCCAGGCCAGCCCCTTAGCTCCCAATTGGGTGGCCAGTGCGGTTAAATCATCTAATTCCCTGCGCGTGTAATTTGCACACCCGGCAACATTAATGCCCTTAACGGCACCCCCCTTACGTATAGTCTCGCTGAATACTTTAAAACGGCTATTACTTACCAGGTCGGAAATATCTTTTAATTCCATCGCGAACCTCATGTCCGGCCTGTCTGTTCCGTATTTCTCCATTGCTTCCGCATAGGACAAACGGGGAAAAGGCGTGTGTAACTGAACATTCAATATTTCCCTAAAGATATAAGCGACCAGCTGTTCCATTACCTCAAGCACATCTTCGCTTTCTATAAACGACATTTCTAAGTCAATTTGTGTAAATTCGGGCTGGCGGTCAGCACGGAGGTCCTCATCTCTAAAGCACCGGGCAATTTGAAAATACTTATCTATTCCTGAGACCATAAGTATCTGCTTAAATAACTGGGGAGATTGGGGGAGGGCGTAAAATTCACCCTTATGAATCCTGCTGGGAACCAAATAATCGCGGGCGCCCTCCGGCGTGCTTCTAGTTAAAATTGGAGTCTCGACCTCCCAAAACCCTTTCCTGTCCAAAAAATCTCTGATTGCTTTCGTTGTTCTATAGCGGAGTTCTATTATACGCTGCATTTCCGGTCTCCTTAGATCAAGGTAACGGTACTTTAACCGCAACCCTTCTTCAACGTCAGCACTTCCATCAAGGTAAAAAGGAGGAGTAATAGAATAGTTTAAAACCCTTATCTCGCGAGCATACACCTCAATTTCACCCGTAGCAATTTCTCTGTTTTCCGTACCTTCCGGCCTTTTTCCTACTACCCCTCTTACAGCCAGAACATATTCGGGACGGACGGTTTCAGCCTTATAGAAAGCTTCTTTCTCCAGTTCCGGGCTGACTACGACTTGAATAATACCCGTACGATCCCGAAGATCTATAAAAATAAGACCGCCGTGGTCACGCCTTTTATTAACCCAGCCTGTGAGAGTTACTTCCTGGCCGTTGTTTTCTATAGTTAGTTTTCCACACATAGAGGTCCTCTTTAAATTCTGCAACGTTTCTAACATGTCTTCCCTCCTGCTCGTTCATGTCCGTGTTATTTAAGTACCAGATGAAAATAGTACCGGATGAAAGTTTATTTCAAAAGTGAAAATACAAAGCATTTTTACATTAAATACTTAACAGCTTCCTGTTGGCATACTTCCTTTTGGGTGCCCTCCACCATGTCCCTGATTAACAGCGTTCCGCGCTTCTTTTCCTCTTCTCCCAGAATAACAGCGTAACGGACCCCTTTTCGGTCAGCCTGTTTTAACTGCGCTCTCAAGCTCCGCCCCATGTAGTCTTTTTCAACGGCAATTCCATTTCCTCTCAAAAACTGGAGCAGAATAAATGCATCTCTCTGAAGCTCTTCTCCGGCAGTTACAATATACGCTCCTTTTCGGATGCTTTGTTCTTTCCTGAACCCCTGTCCGGAAAGAGTCAGAAGAATGCGTTCAACTCCTAGGCCGAAACCCATTCCCGGAATACGGGGGCCCCCACATTCTGCCACAAGTTCATCATACCTACCTCCCCCGCCGATGGAATTCTGGGCACCTATCCCTTTAACTATAAATTCAAAACTGGTACGCGTGTAATAGTCCAATCCTCTCACCAAATAATCGTCCAAAACGAAATCCACACCTGTTGCATGCAGAAAATCCTGTGTCTTATGAAAATGTTCCAAACATTCACCGCAAAGAAAATTCACGGGTGCAGGGGCTTTACGAACAGCTTTTCTGCAGTCCGGGTTCTTACAATCCAAAACTCTCATGGGGTTATTATCAAACCGTTCCCGGCACGTTTTACAAAGCTTATTTACAGAATCTTTTAAAAAACCATACAGCTCATTTCGGTGGTTACCCCGACATTTCAAACATCCCAAGCTGTTTAAGTGAAGTTCAACATCCTGAAGCCCAAGCCCGGTAAAATAATTCATGGCGAGGGCCATAACTTCTGCGTCTACTGCCGGCTCTTCAGAGCCGAATACCTCCACCCCTAATTGGTGAAACTGGCGGAACCGTCCGGCCTGGGGGCGATCGTATCGAAACATAGGTCCCAGGTAATAAAGTTTTTGGGGAAGCCCCAGTTTATGTAAATTATTCTCCAGAAGTGCCCTGACTACAGGTGCCGTACCTTCCGGCCGCAGGGTAATACTTCGTTTGCCGCGGTCCAAAAAAGTATACATTTCCTTGGACACTATATCGGTTGTTGCTCCCACTCCCCGTTCAAAAAGCTCAGTATGCTCAAAAATGGGGGTGCGTATTTCTCGGAAGCCATACTGCTCACAGATTCCCCTAAAACTGTCTTCCAGTCTTCTCCATTTTTCGATCTCCTCAGGCAAAACGTCTTTTGTGCCCCTTGGCCTGGTTGTTAGCAACCTCAACACCCTCCGAGTTTAGAAATTTTTCTTTTTCTTTTACACGCGGGCCAACCGTGCAAAAGTTTGAGCGATCGTTCTAAGGTAGATCTGACCGAATATCCACAACGAGATTAAGCTAATTTAAAAAAGGATTAGAAACTCTCTCTTCACCCAATGTCGTAGTAGGTCCATGACCGGGATAAACAATAAAGTCATCCCCTAATTTCAAAAGTTTACCTTTTACAGATTCAATAAGCTGTTCATATGAACCTCCAGGCAGGTCCGTTCTGCCTATTGAACCTGCGAACAAAGTATCTCCGCTAAAAATAACCTTATCCGTTACTAATGATATCCCACCGGGGGTATGTCCCGGCGTATGTAAAACTTCTAATTTCACTGTCGTTCCGATATGTATCACATCTCCTTCCTTGAGTAGCTTGTCTGCTTCAGGGACTCTGACATTATATCCCATAATTTCCACCAGGCTTTTATGAGGATCTGTTAGATACGGGGCATCTTCTTCATGAATAAGGATTTGGGCCCCTGTAGCTTTTTTAATTTCCCCGTTGGCCATGATATGGTCTGCATGCCCGTGTGTATTTATGATGTATTTTGCCTTAAGACCTGCAGCCTTAATCCTTTTTAAAATTGTTTGGGGTTCCTCACCCGGATCAATAACTGCAGTTTCACGAGTTTTTTCACATCCGACCAGGTAGCAATTAGTAGCCAGACCCGGTAAAACTATCACCTCAATGATCAATATAAATCCCCTCCTAGATAAGGCATGGTGAAAATTAAAAATTCCGCTGGCTGTCCAAGAGCAAAGTAACCGGCCCGCTGTTTTCTATCTCGACGGTCATTCGTGCTCCAAAAACGCCGGCCTCAACGGACAGCCCCTTATCACACAAAGTTTGATAAACCATTTCATATAATGGCCTGGCTTTTTCGGGCGCAGCCGCATTCATAAAGTTAGGGCGTCTTCCTTTTCTGCAGTCTCCGTAAAGTGTAAACTGAGAAATCAGCAACAGCTGACCGCCTGCTTCTTTAATGGTAAGGTTCATTTTGCCCTGATTGTCTTCAAAAACTCGAAGATTGCATATTTTATCAGTCATATACACTACGTCTTCTTGCTCATCTTCCTTTCCCACACCCAAAAGTACAACAAGCCCGAGATTAATCGACGCTGCACTCAAGCCTCCAATTAAAACCCGGGCACGGGAAACCCTTTGAATTACAGCCCTCAAGAAAATTACCCCCCGGCTTTAGAACTGCGCATCTGCGGCGCCACTCTTTTAACGTTTTGAACTGCCTTTATTTTTTTTACTTTTTGTATAATGTAATTCAAGTGCTCAAGGTTCCTAATCTCTATTTTAAGATCTATAGTAGCTAAATTGTTCTTCTTTGCCCGCGCGTGAATAGAATTTATAATAGTTTTAGCATCGGCAATTGCGGTCATAATATCTGCAGCCAGCCTCGGCCGGTCTAAAGCATCTATCTCAAGGTGAACTTGAAAGATAGCATCGTCCTCTGTATCCCAGGCTACTTCTATTAGACGCTCCTTTTCCGTCCGCTTGTGGTGGGTGATATTAGGGCAGTCCTTATGGTGCACCGAAACGCCCCTGCCGCGTGTTATATAACCGACTATTTCATCTCCCGGCAGCGGGTTGCAGCACCTTGCCAGGTGAACCATAGCATTTTCCACTCCTTTGATCCTAACCCCTTTGGAAGGTTTACCGTAACCTGACCAAGGTTGAATAGATGGAGTAGAGGTTTCTTCTATTTCCGTTTCTGCCTCAGGGAAACCGGATTTAATTTTACTAAGAATTTGCAGGGGCCTTATATTGCCGCTGCCTATAGCCGCATATACATCATCTTCATCGTGTAAATTAAATCGCTTGCCTGCTTCTACAATATATTCAGGTTTCATAATTTCCTCCGGGTCATAGCCCTTCCTGCGGATCTCTTTTTCAAGAAGGTCCCACCCCTTGGCTATATTTTCTTCTCTCTTTTGTTTTTTAAACCACTGTCGGATACGGTTGCGCGCCTGTGAAGTTTCAACCAGATTTAGCCAGTCCCTGCTGGGACCGCTTCCTTTACTGGTCAGTATCTCAACAATATCGCCGGTGTTTAATCGATAGTCAAGAGGAACAATACGGCCGTTCACTTTGGCTCCCACGCACTGGTGCCCCACATCAGTATGAACCCTGTAAGCAAAATCTATAGGAACGGAGCCGGATGGTAGTTCCACGACATCGCCTCGCGGAGTAAAAACATAAACGCGATCCGAGAATAGATCGATTTTTAGCGACTCCATAAATTCCCTTGCGTCGGGAAGTTCTCGCTGCCAGTCCAAAAGCTGGCGCAGCCAGGAAAGCTTTTCTTCAAAATCCTTATCGCTTTCACTTTTTTCCTTATAACGCCAGTGAGCAGCGATTCCATATTCAGCAGTTCGGTGCATTTCCCAGGTGCGTATCTGCACCTCTACAGGCTCACCTTGAGGCCCTATAACTGTTGTGTGCAGCGACTGGTACATATTTGGTTTTGGCATTGCTATATAATCCTTAAAACGGCCTGGTATGGGCTTCCACAAAGCGTGAATAACGCCCAGAGCACCGTAACAGTCCTTAACATTGTCTACAATTACCCTTACGGCAACCAGATCATAAATTTCTTCCAAATTTTTTCCTTTGTTAACCATCTTATAATATATACTATAAAAGTGCTTGGGACGTCCCTCGATATTTGCTTCAATATTTACCTCTTCCAACTTTTTATTTAAAATTTCGGTGACTTGTTTTATATACTCTTCTCTTTCCTTCCTTTTTTTAGAAATCCTGTTAACGAGCTCGTAATATTTTTCCGGATCGAGGAACCGGAGAGAAAGGTCTTCCAGTTCCCACTTGAGGCGGAAAATACCCAGCCTGTGTGCCAGGGGCGCAAAAATTTCTATCGTTTCTTTTGCAACCTCCTTTTGTTTTTCGGGCGGCTGGTGGTCAAGTGTGCGCATGTTGTGCAGCCTGTCAGCAAGTTTTATAAGAATAACCCTCAGATCGCGTGCCATAGCCACAAACATTTTCCGCAAATTTTCAACCTGCTCTTCTTCTTTGGTTTTATATTCAATACGGCTTAATTTGGTCACGCCGTCAACTAGAAGGGCTATCTCCGGACCAAATTTTTTAACTATGTCTTCAACCTCGCACCCCGTATCTTCAACCACATCGTGCAGTAAACCAGCGGCAATGGTAACCACATCAAGCTGAAGTTCTGCCAGAATTTCTGCAACAGCAAAAGGGTGAACGATATAACTTTCTCCTGAATACCGGTACTGCCCTGCATGTGCCTTGACGGCAAAATCGTATGCCTCCCTGATTAAGTTTTCACCCTGGGAAGAATACTTCTTTATACTTTCTATAATTTTTTCAATTCCTTCGGGCATAGGATCACCGTCGCAGACTATTGATTATGTACTGCTTAATTTCTTCTTCCTTACCGTCAATCAAAAAATTGTAATACTTTAGGAAATTGTCCTTCGCTCTCTGTGTTTTTTGGAACAGCGGAGAATCGTTTAAGTTCTTTTTGGTCTTGGAAGGAAAAAAGTACATACTATATTTATCTTCTTTTTTTTCAAACCTGAATAATTTTAATTCTTCAAGTATTTCAAGCGCGGGAGCTTCCAGGCTCAGACCCGCCTTCCTATATAAATATATCATTTCTTCTTCCCCTACCGTTACCCGGCCTCCGGCACCGGCTCTTTTATTTAATAGAAAATAGAGTTTCCCTAAGTTTTCCCTTTCGGGAAACAGCCGGTTTAAATGTGAACCTAAATTTTCCCGTCTTTTAGTCCTAAAAAGAAGATGAACTTTTCCCGGGCAGGTTTCACGCGAAATCTGCAGCATTTTTTTAAAAACTAACGGGGACTGCGGAAGGTCCCAAAAAATAAGGTGGTCACAGCAACGCTTAGGGCAAATAAACTTAGTCGCCACAATGTGATTTAATGCCCCTTCTTTATAAAGAGCTTTTACGAGCGCTTTTTTTTCTTTACTGAGGTCTTCATGGTAGAAAAATACCGTATTTCCAACCAAAGTTCGGAGCATATGGCTTAATTTTACTGCAAGCAGAGGGGAATTAACATATATTACCAGGCTCTCTCCTTTTTTTATTAAATCCAGCACATATTCCATTTTTTCAGGACAATTTCGATTGTCTACAACTATTACGGGTGAGCTTTCGTTTTTCTCCAATTCAGTACTGCCTTCTCCCGTAAAATTATCAATAAAGCAGCTACCCAGTAAAAGATAGTTATGGTTTTTTTTGCCCAACAGGGGAACAGTTTTTATGTCCACAGAACGACAACCGGGCCTGATATCTTCAATTTTAAATTGTATATGCTCCCTTTCCTTCCATTTATTTAGTTCTATCTGAAATGCAATATCTATACGGGAACCGGCAGCAGTAATTTCCTGTACCGCCTCCGCCAAATTAAAACCTATAGCTTCGAATTCCAGCTCTTCTCCCTTAACTTTTAATTTTATATGTCCACCATCTTTCCCGACCTTTCTGCAGGAGACTACGGAAGCACCTTTGAAAGCTACCAACGGCCGGGGGTTGCCGGGCCCATGTGGTTCTAACTTTTTCAATTCCCGTATTAATTTGGAGTCTATGCCTGTTAAAAAAACCTCTCCTTCCAGGTTTAGTTCCGGCTCGGGGGTTTTCCAGTTGAAAGCTCGTCCTGCAATTTTATTAAACCTTTCGCGAAATTCCTCTATAAGTGAAGCATTTATGGTCAGACCTGCAGCCTGACTGTGCCCGCCGTAAGCAGACAAAAGGTCCGAGCATTGGCTTAGTTCTTTGAAAAGGTCAAAACCGCTTACACTCCTCCCTGACCCTTTCCCCTTTTCTCCTTGAACTGCAATTAGAAAAGTGGGGCGGTAAAAACGCTCAGCAACGCGCGCAGCAACGACACCTATAACTCCCGGATGCCAGAGAGGAGAATCCAAAACGAGCCCCCAGGTGCTTTCCAGGTCAACCTCTGTCTCCACATACTTAAATACCTCTTTCGTAATCTGCGCCTCAACTAACTGACGCGCTTCATTTTTTCTGTGCAGCGCACAGGCCAGTTCCCTCGCATACTGCGAGGAAGAAGTAATTAAGAGTTCTACGGCCGGCCGGGCATGACTTAAGCGTCCCGCCGCATTAAGCCTGGGAGCTAAAACAAAACCAACATCATAAGTGCTTATGTCCCTTTCTTCGATCCCGGAGACCTCCATAAGTGCCTTGAGCCCCTCTCTTTTTTTAGAAGATAGAACCTCAAGCCCCTTCTTAACAAGAATGCGGTTTTCACCTCTGAGCGGCACCAAATCGGCAATACTTCCCAGAGCGACAAGATCCAGAAAACGCACGCAATCGATCCCGCTGCCAAGATGCATATCCAAGGCCTGTACCAGTTTAAAAACTACTCCGACTCCTGCTAAATCTTCGCCGTGGGAGCTTAACCGCGGATTTACAATAGCCCGGGCCCGGGGTATCTTAGCAGGAATTTGATGGTGGTCGGTAACAACTACATCCAAGCCCCGTTCTAAAGCAAACTCAACTTCTTCGACAGCACTTATTCCACAATCTACCGTAATTACAAGCGAATATCCTTCCCTACAGACTTTTTTAAGAGCCGCTTTATGAAGTCCATATCCTTCCTCCTGCCTGTCAGGTAAATAATACCCCGCATCGGCCTTTAATAAACGCAAGTACTCCAGCAGGAGAGCAGTAGAAGTAATACCGTCCGCATCATAATCCCCATAAACCAGAATTTTTTCTTTTCTCTTCAGAGCAAGGGAAATGCGTTCTACAGCCTTGTCCATGCCAGGCATAAGAAAAGGATCGCTTAGGAGCTCGAGGCCCCCTTCCAAAAAATACGACACTTCTTTCTCATCACTAATACCCCTGTTAATCAAGATTTGGGCCATAATCGGAGATAAGTTCAAATGTTTGACCAATCTGCTCTGTAATACAGGATCAATAACCGGGTATTTCCACCTTTTACCCTTAATACTCAACATTAATCCCCCAGCACTCATTCCACATCGAAATTTTTATTTAAAACAACTGCAAAAACTCATCTAAAATTTTAAATCAAAATAAAAACCGGTCCTCACCACACCAAGACCGGGAGGTTTTATTACCACCCTATCCTACTCTGATATCTTTAATTTTCGTTTTTGTAGCCTATATCTCCTGCCGAGAAACGCAAAACTTTGACAAATCATAACTTCGTAACCTATTTAACTTTTTTTTCCTCGCATTTATTACAATGTTCACAATTGTCACTGCCACAGGGCTCTATGTGTATTAACACATGAGACTGCGGAAAATGTTTTTCTATATCTTCTGCTATACGATGACAAAGGTCATGGGCCTTATCTACCCTATCTCGGAATGGTACTACAAGGTGAAGATCAATGTGCCTTTCGCTCCCAGCTTTTCTTGTACGCATTTTATGAAAATCTATAAAATTATCAGCATGATTCTTAATAATATCTTCAATTGCTTTTTCTTCATTGATCGGAAGCTTAACATCCAAGAGCGGGAGAAATGCATTTTTCATCAATTCCCAGGCAGCTTTTAAGATAAAAACAGCTACCAGAATTGCGATCAGCGGGTCCAACCAATAAATATTAGTAAAGTATATAAGAGTGAGGCCGACCATCACACCTGCTGAAGTATACACATCCGTTTTTAAATGAAGAGCATCACCTTCAAGCGCTACGGAATCGGTTTCCTTGGCAACCCGAAAAAGATACCGGGAAACAAAGAGGTTGGTAACAGCCGAAAAACCCATAACCAGCACACCCCACTCTAACATTCCGATAGCGGACTGCCCTTGAAATTTTTGTATGGATTCATAAATGATCCAAAAACCGGCTGTAAAAATTAAAATAGCTTCTATAGTACCTGCCAAATTTTCCACTTTACCGTGACCAAACTCATGTTCTTCATCAGCCGGCTCGCCCGCTTTTTTGACCGAAAAGAAAGCAATAAATGCAGCAAGTAGATCTGCCCCGGAATGTATAGCTTCTGATATAATGCTCACAGAACCAAGGCTAATGCCTACAAGTAACTTTAACAGCATCAGGCAAAAATTAGACCAAACGGATATTCTTGCCGCTCTCTTTTTTAAACTGGTCATACCTGTCATTTTTGACCCCCGTCCAAAATATTCCGGACAAGAAAAGGGACTCCACTTCCTTGTGAAGCCCCGACTGTTTCTTTTACTTAATCTTAACATTTTAATAAATTAGATACAAGACATGAGAGGCGCCTCTGCTTGTTAATATATGGAAAGTGGGAGTATTATTTTTATGTATACTGTTTATAATAAGGCAATTTTCCCCCTTTTAAAAAACAATCCATAAAATTAAATATGCGTCTGCTCTTTTTAATGAGCATGTACCTGGCTGGCATTTTTATACTTGTGAGAACTTTTTATTAAATCATACCAAAGCGGGCTTGCTGTAAAAATAGAAGAATAGGTTCCGGCTACAGTACCTATTAACAGGGCTATTGCAAACACTCTTGTTGTTTCCCCGCCCAGTATAATAAGTGAAAGAAGAATTATGATCACAGTCATCGAAGTGCTTATAGACCGCCTCAGGGTCTGCCTCACACTTAAATCAATTATTTGAGCGAAGTCCTTTTTATCTTTTGTTTCTTTTTGTTTTATAGAAATATTTTCCCTGATACGGTCAAATATTACAATAGTATCATTTATCGAATAACCTATTATTGTAAGCAAAGCGGCAATAAACGCACTTTCCACTTTTAACTGCAAAAAAGAAAATAGCGATAGTGTTATCAACACATCATGCAACAGTGCTATTATGGCAGCTATCGCGAAATATATTTCAAACCTTATAGTTATATAAGCAACCATAAGGACGGCAGCAACAAGAAGCGAAAACATTGCATTGCGAGACAGCTCACGACCAATAACAGGAGCAACTTTTTCATTACGTAAAATTTCCAAGTTTCCCGCTTCACTATTCAGTTCTTTTATCAACCTTCTGTTTTCCTCTTCAGTAAGTGCAGAGGTCCTGACTAAAAACTCTCCTTTTCCCGCCTCACGCACAGAATAGTCATCAACTTCCAGTTTTCTCAAAACCGATTTAACCTGTTCCGAAGATATTTCGTCTTCTGCTTTTATTTGCATTAAATTTCCTCCAGTAAAATCTATTCCCAGGTTAAGCCCCTGAAAAATAAGTGAAAAAATACCAGGTACAATAATCGCTAACGATATTATGTACCAAATTTTCCTTCTGACAACAATGTTCATAGAATTGTCCTCCTCTAGCTGTATAGCTTGCGGTTGCTTAACGACTTAACCCTTACAGCCTGCTTCAACAGGAAACGTGTCAAAAAAATAGCTGTTACCAGGCTGGCAGAAATGCCGATCATTAATGTGAGAGCAAATCCTCGAACAGGTCCGGTTCCGAAGTAAAATAAAATAAGAGCCGCTATGAGGGTAGTAACACTGGCATCTATGACGGTCCAAAATGCACGCCCGAACCCGCTGTCTACTGCAGCCCTTAAAGATTTTCCTTTTTTCATTTCTTCTCTAAAACGTTCGAAAATAATAATATTGGCATCAACTGCCATTCCGAGTGAAAGCAAAAGACCGGCGATTCCGGGTAATGTTAAAACAGCGTTGAGACCAGTCATAATTGCCAGAACGATAACTGCATATACTATTAGAGCAAAATCAGCTAAAAGGCCCGGAAGGCGATACATAGCCAGCATATAAAGAACGACTGCAATAATCCCTACCATAACTGCCACTTTGCTTTTCTGTAAGGAAATCATGCCTAGTGTCGGCCCTACGGTCCTTTTTTCAACTACTTCTAGGCCTACAGGCAGGGCGCCGCCACGGAGCAATGCAGAAAGATTAGCTGCTTCTTCAAAATTTTGAAATCCTCCGCTAATTACCGCCTGACCGTTGATAATCGGCTCGCGAACGTAAGGGCTGGAAAGCAGTTC
>DDHO01000052.1:0-601 GCA_002352935.1 Firmicutes bacterium UBA1874 | reverse complement strand
CGAAGTTACATCCGCAAATTTTTGTGTTCCTTCGGCATTGAACTTCAGGCTTACTTCCGGCTGGTTGTTATTGGGATTTATGACTGCATTAGCATCAACAAGGTCCTCGCCTGTAAGTACTGTTTTACCGTCCATAGTCTTAAATTCCAAGCGGGCTGTCTTCCCAATTATATTTACAGCTTCCTCAGGGTTATCGACGTCTGCAAGTTCAACTATAAGTCTATTTTCACCTGATAGTTGTATAACGGGCTCGCTTAAACCCAGTTCGTCCACCCGTTCCCTCATTACGGCCTTAAGCTGCTGCATATCCTCTTCGGTTACGGTTTCGCCGGGTTCTTCTTTTGCCTGGAGGACAACATGAACACCTCCCAGTAGATCTAATCCGAGGTTTACCTTGTTCAAAAGGGGACCTATAATGAAAATTCCTGCAGCAGTAATAATTACGAGCATTATTACAAGCTTGAACAGGTTGCCTGATTTCATTTAATAGGACTCCTCTCCGGAATTTAATCCCTTGTTCCATGTATCCTTAAAATTATAAACTGTTTGCAAAATGCTTGTCAATTAATGCGCTTTATACCATAGTGTCAATATACTGTAG
>DDHO01000031.1 GCA_002352935.1 Firmicutes bacterium UBA1874 | reverse complement strand
TTTCCACGCTCGCCAGCCTCCTTAATTATAAAGGAAGGTACCCCTACCAGACCGTAGGCATTTATATATTACCAGAGCTGTTTGCTTTTTTCAGCACCTCTAACACTTCGGCATAACCACGTCCTTTCCTCGCTTGTTAAAAATAAAAACTTGGACCTTCTCAGAGGCCCAAGTTCATATTGCTTTAAACTTCACGTTTTTATAGTTTTTTTATTCGATCTCAATATCCACTACCTTCCCGCGCAGCGTCTCTTTCAGCGGAATAGTTATTTTTAGTATTCCATCTTCAAATTTCGCTTTCATTTTGTCTACTTTATCTACCTGGGGTGGGAGCGAAAAGCATTTTTGAAAACTGCCATACCTTCTTTCCATTAACAAGTAGTTATCCTCGCTGATACTCTCATCACGTTTAATTTCGCCTTTAACGACCAGAGTATTTTCTTCAATTTTGGCACTAATATCATCTTTTGTTAGCCCAGGAAGCTCGATATCATAGTGAAGTTCCCCGTCTTTTTCATAAATATCGGTTCGGCCGTAGCCAGTACCAAAGCTCAAACTGTTGTGGAAACCATCCAGCATTTTCCCCACATTTGACATCAACTTAAATGGTTCCTCCCAAATACTCGGCAATTGTGGCATTTTTGCACCTCCCCGACAACTTTATTTTAGCACTCTTTTCAAGAGAGTGCTAATACCTAGTTAAATTATAACTTTCCCGTAAATATTCGTCAAGAAAAAACTGGGAAAAATATTAACTTTCATTGCCGCAAGAACTTAATACAATCACTTTATCCCCTGCTCGAACTTGGCCGCCCCTGAGAATTTTTAAAAATATACCTTCACGGGGCATAATACAACGGCCCGTTTTCTTAAAAATAGCACAACTCCCGTGGCACTCCTTCCCTATCTGGCTTACTTCCCCAATGACACGATCACCTATCAGCAAACGGGTGCCGACCGTTAATGAGCAAAGGTTTATCCCCTCCGTAGTAATGTTTTCTGCAAAATCACCCGCACCAACATTCAGCCCTAATGCCCGCATTTTTTTTATACTTTCTATAGCCAGGAGGCTCACCTGGCGGTGCCAGTTGCCTGCATGGGCATCACCGCACAAGCCGTATCCCGCTATTACTTCAGCCCGCCCTACATTTTTTTTGGACTCGCCTTTTTTCTCGCTTATACAAACTGCAACTACTTTGCCCATGTGCTTCCTCCCATAATTACGTTCCAAATTAAAATGTCCGGAAAGCTGTCAAAATTTCAACCTCCTATTTCTGACATTATACGTTCCCCTTGGTTAGGGTTCCGAACATAGCCCCGGGGTTTAAGTTTTAGTGACAGCAATAAAAGCCTTTTTAAATCTTCTTCTCCTGCCCCCTGCCTTAAAATATCTCTTACATTTATTTCCTGATGACTGCGTAAACACAGGCGGATCTTTCCATCGGCTGTAAGCCTTAAACGGTTACAGTGATCACAAAAATGCCCGCTCACCGGGCTTATAAAGCCGATAACACCCCTGGGTTTCCCGGCCGAAATATTGAATAACTCGGCCGGTCCGCTTCCCCAGCTTCCTTCTACTTCTAATGGAAAAAATTTAACCCGTCTTTCAAGCCTGGATTTGACCTCCGCCGTAGATATAAATTTTTTTCTCCATTCCTTTTCGGAAAATATTCCTCCTAGCGGCATTAATTCTATAAAGCGTACTTCCAGAGAATATTCGCAGGCAACTTTGACGAAGTCAAAAAGTTCATCATCATTAAAGCCCCTAATAACGACAACATTTATCTTAATGGGGGTCAGCCCGTTTTCCAGCCCGGAATAAATCCCTGACCAGACCTTTTCCAGTTTACCCCCTCTGGTAATCGCTTTAAATTTTTCCGGATTTAGGGAATCAATGCTTATGTTCACGCGGTGAACACCGGCATCCTTCAGTTCTCTTGCGTAATCACGAAGCAGGATACCGTTGGTTGTCAGCGTCAACTCTTTAACTCCTGGAATGCGGCTTGCCTGCCGGATAAAATCGCATATTCCCCGGCGCACCAGGGGCTCTCCCCCGGTTAACCTGATTTTTGAAAGGCCTAATCCTGCCCAACATTTTATCAAATCTAAAATTTCTTCATAGCGTAAAATTTCGCTGTAGGCCTTGGCAGGCGGCCCTTCTTCAGGCATGCAGTACAAACAACGTAGGTTGCATTTATCCGTGACAGAAATTCTAAGATAGCTTATGGAACGACCGTAACTATCTTTCATTATTTTTAGCTCCTCTCCCGGTAAGAAACAGCCTTTCCAAATAATCCGTCAATCCCAACGTATCTTCGAGCCCAAATACAGGTACACCTGGGTCCACCGGAGCATCGGTCACTACCGCCACCAGTTCATCCGGTGAACTTAAGAGCCTGCCTCTGCCTTCAGACGGTCGAAATATTTCAATTTTGGGCTTATTTTCCCCTTTATAGCCCTCCGTAAAAACAATATCCATTTCGCCCATCAAGGCAACAATTTCATCAATACTTTTTTCTCGATCTGCCCGGGCAACCAGGGCAAACCGCTCAGGAGAAGATATGGCTACTACATCGGCCCCTGCACAGGCGTGACGCCAGCTGTCCTTTCCGGGTACATCAATTTCAAAGTCGCTCTTATGGTGCTTTATCGTTCCTACTTTAAAATTTCTTTTTTTAAACTCCAGTACTATTTTTTCTAAAAGCGTAGTCTTCCCTGAGTCCTTCCCTCCTACAATTGATACTACATGCGGCACGGGACATACCTTCTTTTTTCGTTTATTGTTTTCATTTAATTTCCCTGTCCGGCTGCTTGTTAAATAACTTTTGTACTTTTAACCAATCTTCCGGAGTATTTACATTTAAAAAAACTCTTCCGACATCGGCCAGCCCATTAATCTCCTTTTCGTCCAGAAAGCGGACACGGGCCCGGGGGTAAAAATCAACTATTCTGCAGTTCTCTTTCTGCAGAGATCTCTCGATATAGGGAAGACAACTTTTGGTATAGACTGCGCACAGCGGCTGTAAACATGCGTCAACACAGGGTACCACTGCGTCATAACCTTCGGCAAGCTTCAACATATGGGAAACAAGAGGAGCTTCAACAAAAGGCATATCACAGGCTACGACAAAATTCAGATAATAAGAAGAAGCAGCAAGCCCCGCATGAATGCCGCCCAGGGGGCCTTTCCCCGGAAAAAGATCTCTGGTTATTTTAATCTTTAAAGGTAATCCTTTATAATCTCCAGGCTCATTTGTAACAACAACTACTTCCCGACATACCCTCCGGAGTTCGCTTATATTTCTTAAGAGCAGTGACCGGCCTCCGATACTTAAAAAAGCCTTATTCAGGCCTTCCATCCTTTTATTTTCCCCTCCTGAAAGTATTATCCCTGCTGCCAAAACTTTCAGCCCCCCGGCCAGCCTTTCTCCAAATCGGCTTTATTTTTTTCCGGATTAACATAATTTATGTTAATTTTTTGGTTTTTTGATTAAAGCTTAGCTGAAATTAAAACCGCGGTCAAGCAGAAACAGCACTTTAGAATCAGCTGTTTATGCTCAAAAGAGATCCCATACCTTTTGTGCTAGTATATGGTAATACTTAATATTGAGAGGAAAAAATACTAATTTGAACTACTTCTGGGAATAATATCGTTTGAAAGGAGGGATAGCAATGACGATCTTTCACGCCATTCATATTATCGTTGGTGCCTGGCTCATTTTAGTAAATATTTTCGAAATGTTTTCACCCACGGGGTTTTTCTGGAACAACGTCATTCTGGGAGCTATAATTCTCGTTTACAATGTTTACTACCTGTTCGCCAGGCAGAACGTTGATGTCAAAAAAGTATAATGATGTGATGAAACAAGGGCTGCATAGTATGGCAGCCCTTTTCCGCATATTTAACTCGTTTGGCCGAAATTAGGAAGCTCGTCCAATATCCTTGTTACAAAAACCGTTGTTTCTTTTAAAAGGTTCCTTGTGTAAGTCTGCTTATTTTTCTGATCCCATACTTTGACAACCGGACGAAAGGGAAACCTGAGGTTTTGGCCGGAAACGACTCCTCTTTCTTTTGTGTTCAGTTCGACAATTGTCCCGTTTGGATAAGCAGCGACGCTGTAAAGAAACGTTTCCACCATTTCTCTGTCAAACTGCCTGTCCGCTTCTGCCATAATAATTTCACATGCTTCGTGAGGCAGCATCTTCTGCCTGTAAGGTCGGTCAGAAGTCAGGGCGTCATATACATCTGCCAGGGACACCAACCGCCCGTATTCCGGTATTTCTTTTCCTTTTAGCCCGCGGGGATACCCCGTCCCATCCCACCTTTCGTGGTGGCAGTATGCTATCTCCGGAACAATTGTATGAAAATCCATGCGGGAACGCAGAAGTCTGTGACCGTCAACAGGATGTTTCTTGACGATATCCAACTCCTCCGGACCTAACTTTCCGGGCTTGTTTAAAATATAGTAAGGCACGTTCATCTTTCCCAGGTCATGCAGAATAGCTCCCATGCCCAATGCTTGCAGCTGTTTTTCACTGTAATTCAGCGTCCTGCCCATAACTAGGGAAAGAATGCAAACGCATACCGAATGTTCAAAAGTATAATCATCGGTGGATTTAATATCAATCAAGCTGTAGCTGATATCCGGCTTTTTAATTATTTCCTCGATCATGAGGTCAATGCTTCTGGCTATTTCCTCCGGATTTACGGCCTCCACTCCCTGCGATTGGACTCTCTTAAAAGCCCGTTTAATAGTTTTGGTTGCATGTTTGCGCGTCTCAGAACGGACCAAATCCTCCACAATGACATCCCTAAATATCCTGTCGTCTACAAAAACGTGGGTAATGCCCCTGCGTCTCAAAGCTTTGACATAATCTCTGGTAAGCGTTACTCCGGAATTTAGAAGTACCTGTCCGTTAGCTTCACATATTGGCCGGGCAAGCTTTTCTCCGGGTTTAAGCCAGTTCAGACTTACCCTTCTCATAGTTTTTGAATACCTCTTTCTTTAGAATACCTTCGCTTTCTAGATCTAAATAGATTTTTTTCTAAATACTCTAATAATTTCCGAATACAGCAAATCCCTAACGTTTTTCGACACCTGACTACAAAAACCTTTTTTTGTGAAAAAAGCTGGAATATTTGTATAAATATATAAAAAAACGAACGTTCTGTTTTCTTTTATTTAGTGGTATAATAAAAAAACACCGAACATATATTCGCCATAGTGGTGGTTTTATGTCCAAAATTATTTTTCTTGCCGATATGGAGTCTTTTTATGCCAGTGTGGAAATAGCCCGGAACCCTTCACTCAAAGGGAAACCTGTAGCCGTTTGCGGCGATCCCGAGCACAGGCACGGGATAGTTCTCGCGGCAAGCAAAGAAGCTAAAGTGTACGGCGTGAGGACGGGTATGCCGGCCAGGGAATGCCGGAACCTCTGTCCCGGTATCATTTTCATCAAACCCCGCATGAAAGCTTATATTGAGACCTCTTTAAAGATAACAAAAATTTTTGAACAGTTTACGGACCGGGTCATCCCCTATTCGATCGACGAACAGTTCCTCGACATGACGGGGTGTGCGGCGCTTTTCGGAACACCCGTGAAAATGGCCTCGCTTATTAACAAAAAGGTGCTTAGTGAAACAGGAATCCGCTGCCGAATAGGAATAGGGGACAATCCTCTCCAGGCAAAGATGGCCTGCGATAACTTTGCCAAGAAAAACAGGGACGGGATTTTTAAATTGAACCACCGTAATTATGCCGAACACATGTGGCCTCTGCCTATTAAAAGCCTTTTCGGAGTGGGAAACCGCATGGAAAAAAACCTGCAGCGGATAGGCATTTTTACGGTCGGAAGCCTTGCCGCCTTCCCCAGGGAAACTTTAAAACACCGCTGGGGAATTAACGGAGAAATATTGTGGCTGAATGCCCGGGGTATCGACTACTCGACTTTTAGCGCCCTGCCGCCCTGCGAACATAAAGCCGTGGGGCACTCCATAACCCTCCCCAGGGATTACGGGTCGGGAGAAGAAATCAAAGTTGTCCTTTTAGAACTAACGGAAGAAGTATCCCGCCGGGCAAGGGCACTCGGAAAAGCGGGAAAAGCGGCTGCCCTCTATTGCCGCGGGGCCGATTTTGACAATCCCTCGGGTTTTTTCCGCCAGAAAAAACTGGCAGAACCCACTGCCATCACCACGAACATATACCCCGTTATTCTGGAATTATTTTACACCCACTGGGACGGGAACCCGGTCCGTGCGGTAGGCGTAAGCCTTTTAAAACTGGTTTCCGGCAGCAGTCAGGTACAGCTTTCCCTGTTCGAAGACAGGGAAAAAACAATAGCCCTGGGCAGGGCCATGGACACGATCCGGGAACGCTTTGGACACACAAGTCTGTTCCGGGCTTCGTCCTTAACTCCGGGGGCGCAGCTTTTTGAACGCGCGACAAAAATCGGGGGGCATGAAGCATGAGCAAAAAACTTAAGAACCAATTTCTCTGCAGCAGCCTGATGCTGCCGGAGCACAGGGCTAAGCTGGCCGAACACTGCCAAAAATTCTCCACTGCAGAAAAATACCGCCGCCCCCCGCTTGACGACCAGCGGCAGGAAGAATTCCAATTACTTCTGGAGCGGTCTTTAAGAGCCGGCCTCGAACTTCAAATAACGACCCTGACCTCCAAGGGCCGCCTTCAATTTACCGGGGTCATTAAAGAAATTAATACCACAAACAGCTGCCTTAAACTGGACACGGCAGACGGGAGCCTCAAGCTGAAGTCCCAAAAGATCATTGACATTCGGGAAGCGTCCGGCAGCAATTTTTAGGAGATTTTAGGAAGCTATGCTTTCTGGGGTTCTCACCGAGTTGAACCCTGAGGGTAGCAACTGGGACGCTAGTTACAGACCTGCAAATTGTACGGCCGGGTTGTTGGAAAACGCCGGCCGACGTTAGAGTAAAGTTATTGTAGG
>DDHO01000003.1:12333-18273 GCA_002352935.1 Firmicutes bacterium UBA1874 | reverse complement strand
ATGACTTTGTCAACAGGCTGAAACGGGTTTTAATCCCGCTATGCTGATTCTTCTTTTTTAATTTCATCAACAGTAAACAACAACGGATCCTTTTTCTGACTGACAACTTCTTTAGTGATGATACATTTAGAAATATTGGTCAGAGATGGGAGTTCATACATTATCCCCAGCATTATTTCTTCTAAAATTGCCTTTAAGCCCCGGGCACCAGTATCCCTTCTAATAGCTTCGTCTGCAATTGCTTTTAATGCTTCTTCCCTAAACTCCAAACCAACCCCGTCAATTTCAAAAAGTTTTTGGTATTGTTTAACAAGCGCATTCCGCGGTTCAGTCAAAATTCTTACCAGGGCTTTCTCGTCAAGTGCCTCCAAAGTTACGATTACCGGAACCCTGCCTACAAATTCAGGAATAAGCCCGTACCTTAATAGGTCGACAGGAAGGATTTTCTTTAATACCTCACCTACTGGTTTATCTTCCTTCCCTCTAATCTCTGCGCCGAACCCTATGGATTTTTTGCCTATCCTGTTTTGAATTACCTTCTCAATACCGTCAAAAGCACCTCCACAAATAAAGAGTATATTCGTCGTATCCAGCTGTATAAATTCCTGGTGAGGATGCTTTCTGCCACCCTGCGGGGGTACACTCGCTACGGTCCCTTCTAAAATTTTAAGCAGTGCTTGTTGAACACCTTCGCCAGAAACGTCCCTGGTAATGGAAGGATTCTCAGACTTACGGGCTATCTTGTCAATCTCATCTATATACACAATTCCTTTTTCAGCTTTTTCAACATCGTAATCGGCAGCTTGTATCAACTTCAGCAGGATATTTTCTACATCTTCGCCAACATAACCTGCTTCTGTTAGTGAAGTGGCGTCTGCTATAGCAAAGGGAACATTTAAAATACGTGCCAGTGTTTGGGCTAATAATGTTTTTCCGCATCCAGTTGGGCCGAGCATTATAATGTTACTTTTCTGCAGTTCGACATCATCGGAACTTATGCCCAGATTTATCCTCTTATAGTGGTTGTATACTGCTACTGATAACGATTTTTTTGCCATTTCCTGCCCAATGACATACTGGCTAATAATATCGTGAATCTCTTTAGGTTTAGGGATGTCGCCCATATCGGTGCCAATATCTTCGTTAAGCTCTTCTTCAATAATTTCATTGCACAGCTCAATACATTCGTCACAGATATAGACGCCGGGGCCGGCTACAAGCTTTTTCACCTGATCTTGCATTTTTCCACAGAAAGAACACTTCAGCTGCCCTTTCTCATCCGTATACTTGTACATAAAAACTCACCTCTCCCTTATTTACCCGGCATACTTCGCTTAGTTATTACTTCATCAATAAGACCATATTCAACAGATTCTTCCGCAGACATGAAATAATCGCGTTCGGTATCTCTTTCAATTTTTTCTAAAGGCTTTCCGGTTATTTCTGATAATATTTTATTTAGCGTTTGTCTTACCCTTAAAATACGTTTTGTATGAATTTCTATGTCCGTAGCCTGGCCTTGAGTACCTCCGATGGGCTGATGAATCATAATCTCACTATGCGGCAAGGCAAATCTTTTGCCTTTAGTCCCTGCAGCCATTAAAAAGGCTCCCATACTGGCCGCAAGCCCTACGCAAATAGTTGAAACATCTGGTTTAATATAATTCATTGTATCAAAAATAGCCATTCCAGCTGTTATAGATCCACCGGGGCTGTTAATGTATATATGGATATCTTTATCAGGGCTTTCCGCTTCTAAAAATAATAGTTGAGCTATTACTAAGTTTGCAACATTATCATCAATAGCGCTTCCTATAAATATTATGCGGTCTTTTAAAAGACGAGAATAAATATCATAAGCACGTTCGCCTCTGCTGCTTTGCTCTACGACCATAGGTATTAATGTGGACATTTCAGGTCCTCCTCTTCCACATTTGCGCTTAATTATCTGTTTAAATTATAAATCTACTTTAGGCACTGCTCCTTGAAGCTTTGGCGCAATTATTATTGCTATTTGCATCATTGCTTTTATCAGCTTCTTTTTCTTCTCCTTCTTCTTCTATAACTTCCTCTATATGGGCATGATCGATTAAAAATTTAACCGCTTTTTCAGCTTTAATACTCTCTCTAATACTGTCCTTCCTCTCTTCCGAATTCAAATAGTTCCTTACATTTTCCACGTTCTGCCCGGAAGCTTCAGCCATCTTTTCTATTTGCTCTTCTACTTCTTTTTCGGTAACTTCCAAGTTTTCAGCCTTGGCAATAGCTTCCAGCGTCAAATCGGCCTTTATGCTTTTTTCAGCTTTTGGCCTCAGTTCTTTAACAACTTCTTCTTCAGACTGTTCTACTGCCTTTAAATAATCCTCCCAAGAAAAACCCTGTTGTTTCAAGCGCTGCTTCATATCATTAAGAATGTTATTCGTTTTTCGTTTAATCAATATTTCAGGTATTTTTACTTCTGCACCCTCGGCCGCTTTTTCGACGGCCTGCTTTTTCAATTCTTGTTCTTCCTGAGCTTCTGCAGCTTTTCTTAGTTTATTCCTTAAGTCTTCCTTTAATTCCTGGAGCGTTTCAAATTCACTTACATCCTTAGCAAACTCGTCGTTTAAAGGTGTAAGCACCTTGCGCTTAATTTCCTTTACTTCAACAAAAAAAACAACTTCCTTGCCCGCTAATTCTTGGTCATCGCCCGGGGGAATTGTTAACCTTATCTGTCTTTTTTCCCCAATTTGCGCTCCCACAAGCTGCTCTTCAAATCCCGGTATGAAGTTTCCGGACCCGATTTCTAATTTGTAATTTTCACTCTCACTTCCTTTAAACGGTTTACCATCAATATAACCTTTAAAGTCTATAACTGCAATATCACCTTCACGAATAGTATCATTTTCCACGCTTTCGAGCCTGGCATAACGCTGCTGCAATGCCTCCAACTGCCTATTAACATCCTCCTCTGTTACTTTAATAATTTTTTTATTTAATTTCAACCCTCTGTAACTGCCCAGCTTAACCTCAGGTTTAACTTCAACTGTTGCTTTAAATACCAGAGGTTGCCCTTCTTCCATTTTGACCATTTCTACTTCCGGCTGGGCAATAGGTTCTATCTTGGTCTCATTAACAGCTTCCATATATGCTTCGGGAATTATCTTCTCTACCGCTTCACTGTAAAAAGGTTCTTTCCCCAAATAATTTTCTAATATTTTCCTGGGAGTTTTTCCTTTTCTAAATCCAGGTACATTTACTTGTTTGACTATTTTACGGTATGCCTGGTGTAATGCCTTATCAAATTTTGGTGCTTCTACTTCTATTTCCAATGTAACCCGATTATTTTCTATCTTTTCCACCGTAGCCTTCATTTATGCTCCCCCTGTTCTTTCTTTAAAAATTCCATATATATTTCTGCTGTTAATAACTAACATCTATTATAACCATAATACGTGGAAACCCAATCATTTTGTTCTTCACTTCGCTTTTACCTAACTTAATTCCTGCTAGAAAAGCAAAAGCTTTTACCATTATATGGTCTTGTTCGAAATAGGTAATAGAATAAGACCTCGGTTTAGGCAGCCCTAAAACCCGAGGCGAGAGTTAATTCAACAACTGGTGCGGGAGAAGGGACTCGAACCCCCACGGTTTTACCCACTGGATCCTAAGTCCAGCGCGTCTGCCAGTTCCGCCACTCCCGCATTATTGCATTATTATCACCTAAAGAAAAAGTGCTTCTTTTCCTTCGGCACGCTTAGTATAGCAAATTACCCTGTTTATTTCAATAGAGCAACAGGAGATTATTGCACTCACGGCAATTTTTAGTAAACAGTCATAAGTATTTTAAACAGGTTCACAGTTAAGGATAAAAAATAGTCAAATTTCGGCAAAAAATTTCCAGTAAGGAGGAAATAATAGAAAATTATCGAAATGAGAAAGAATATATTCAAAACCCTCTCCTCTTTAGTTATTAAATAAGGAGGTGGACAAATTATTTATGCTTGAAAAAAACCCTAAAAAATACGAGGAATTTTTTGATACCACTTAAAAAGCTGTATTATTAAATATTTACTGAATTATTTAATTATCATGGAAAGCAAAGACATCCAAGAAACTATCTGGAGGAATAATGATGAAAATCAAAACCATAATTCTGACAGCGTGTGGTATCTTTATCGCATTAGCAGTTATAACCATATCCTGCTTGTATTGGCTAGAAGCGTCTTACTCCAAACATAACCTTGCCATCGAAAGACAGCTTGAGTTTTATAAACTAGGACAGGACGTAGCCCAGGCCTCTGACTATCTAACAAACGAAGCTCGCATTTACGCGGTAACGGGAAACAGGGAGCATTATGACAATTACTGGCGTGAGGTAAATGAAAATAAAAGAAGGGACAAAGCTGTAGAAAGGCTTAAAGAACTGGGTGCACCTTCAGAGGCTTTAGAACTTATTGAAGAGGCCAAAGCCAACTCTGACGCTCTTATAGCTACCGAAGAGGCATCGTTTCAGGCAGTCGAACAGGGTGACATGGAAAGGGCAACCCAGTTAATGTTTGGAGAACAGTATAATCAAGCTAAAGAACGGATTATGTCGCCCATAGCTCAGTTCCAAAAAATCATAAATGAGCACGCAGCTCTTGAAACAGAAACGGCAAAAGCCGAAGCGGAACAAGCTCTGCTCTTTACAATGATACTCGTAGGGCTGCTAATTGCAACAATGTTAATCTTTTCCGTTATTTTCTACAGAAGGATTTCCAAAAGCCTCCCCGTGATGACTTCTATACTTAAAGATCTAGTAAGCAAAGGCGGCGATCTTACACAAAGAATAAATATCAAGACCAGGGATGAACTGCAAGAAATGGCAGATGCCATTAATGCCTTGCTGAGCAATTTAGCTCAAATAGTTAAAGAGGTCAAAAATATAAGTCAAAAATTGGCAGAGGCAAGTGCCGGGCTAGCTTCCAATACTACGCAAACAGAAGATAGTATTCAGCAGGTTTCAGCAACAGCCCAAGAGTTAAACAGCGGTGCAGAACAACAGAGCCAGGGGATACAAAACACTATGGCCACTATACAGGAAGCCTCTGCTGGAATAGAACAGATCGCTGCCACAGCTCAGGAAGTTACAACGGCCTCCCAGGAAGCCACTAATCTCGCAAGAGACGGAAGTCAGGCTATGAATAAAGCTACAGCAGAAATGGATAAGATCAGAACATCAACCCAAGAAGTTTCCAAGACTATTAATGAATTAGGAGAACGCTCACAGGCAATTGGTAAAATAGTAAACCTTATCAGCGGTATTGCTGACCAGACTAACTTGCTGGCTCTTAACGCAGCAATTGAAGCAGCCCGTGCAGGTGAACAGGGCCGCGGTTTTGCAGTAGTAGCGGAAGAAGTAAGAAAGCTTGCCGAGCAATCTCAGGAAGCAGTTAAAGAAATAGCAGAACTTATCGGACAAATCCAAGATGATACCTCAAGAGCAGTCCAAACAATGGAAAGTAATACCAGCGTAGTGGAAGTAGGGAGCCAGGTAATTACTGAAGGTGCGGATACATTCCAAAAAATCGAACGTGCAGTGGATAACGTTACTCAGCAAATAAAGGAAGTATCCAAGTCAACGGAAGAAATGTCTAAGGGCAGTGAAGAGATGGTCAATGCCATTAAAAGAATTGAAGAAGTTGCCCAGCAGGTAGCACAAGCAGCCCAAACAACAGCATCAAGTATACAGGAACAATCAGCTTCAGTAGAGGAGATCTCTGCATCAGCTAATGCCCTTTCCGAATTAGGTCAAAAACTTCAGAAGACTGTAGATAAATTTAAAGTCTAATTATTTTCAAATAAAAGTTATTTTCCATTGCGATAAAAGCTCGGCCTGTGCCGAGCTTTTTTGGTGAAATATTTACGTGGTGAGCCATGGAGGATTCGAACCTCCGACACCCTGATTAAAAGTCAGGT
>DDHO01000003.1:11783-11997 GCA_002352935.1 Firmicutes bacterium UBA1874 | reverse complement strand
CGAATGGCGGATCCAAAGTCCGCTGCCTTACCGCTTGGCTACGCCCCACTATTTAATCCAGCCTCCGGCATATCAGCAACATAAGAGATGAACAACTCAAAATGGGGTGGATGATGGGACTTGAACCCACGGCCCCCAGAGCCACAATCTGGTGCTCTACCCAACTGAGCTACATCCACCAAATAATAACTCATTGGCGCGCCTGAAGGGATTC
>DDHO01000003.1:0-11437 GCA_002352935.1 Firmicutes bacterium UBA1874 | reverse complement strand
CTGGCTTGGAAGGCCAGGGCTCTGCCATTGAGCTACACCCGCATCACCCTTTTATCCAGCAAAGCTTAGTATAACTCAGGCCTAGTTCCGTTGTCAAGATTAAATAAGCAATTATTTAAAGAATATAACTGTTTTATTTTGTCCTTCATTTAAAGTTTAATTCTCGGAAAAACAAATTCACAAAATATTATCTTAAATTATAAGGGTAGACAAATTTACGATTCTTCACAATTCCATTTTAAAAGATCCAGCAACAAATTCCTGGCTTTTCGGAAAGCCTTAGCCCGGTGGCTTAATCTGTTCTTTTCTTCAAATTTTAATTCAGCCATAGTTCTGTTTATACCTGGTATTAAAAAAATAGGATCGTATCCAAATCCCCCACTGCCCTTCCCTTCTTCTATAATCACACCTTCACAGCTACCTTCCAAGAAGTACTCTTTTCCATTTGTAGTAACAACAGCTACAACACACTTAAACCGCGCCGTACGCTGCTCCAAAGGAACACCCTTTAGAAGTGACAGCAGCTTCTCGTTGTTGCGCTTATCATCAGTCGGGCAGCCGGCAAAACGAGCCGAATAAATACCCGGAGCTCCTTTTAAAAAGTCAACTTCCAGCCCGGAATCATCTGCAAGGGAAAGAAAGCCGGTATATGCGTTTGCTGTCCTGGCCTTTAACAAAGCGTTAGCTTTAAAAGTTGTCCCCGTTTCCTCAATCTCAGGCATTCCGGGAAAATCCAGCAGAGAATATATGTTTACCGGGAGATCTGCCAAAAAAAATCTAATCTCAGCCAGCTTTCCTCGATTTCGTGTAGCAATTATTATATCAGTCTTTTTCACTGCTGACCACCTTTTTTGCTATAGTTCCCAAGGCCCTCCTCTGTTCTCTAATAAGTTCCATGATGCCTTTTTGTGCTATATTTAATAATGCATCCATCTCAGTTCTCGTAAATGCAACTCCTTCAGCGGTACCCTGAACTTCTACAAATTTACCTTCCCCTGTTTGCACAATATTCATATCAACCTGAGCATTAACATCTTCTTCAAAGTTAAGGTCTAAAAGGTATTCGCTGTTAACAATACCTACGCTGGTTGCTGCCAAAAAATCGTATAGAGGTTTTTCTTTAATTACTTCATTCTGCATTAATTTCCAAAGTGCTTCTGACAAAGCAACAAATCCACCAGTAATGGCAGCAGTACGCGTACCACCATCCGCCTGAATCACGTCACAATCTATATAAAACGTCCTTTCCCCTAGGCAATTTAAATTTGTTACAGAACGCAAAGACCGTCCTATGAGGCGCTGAATCTCAAAGGTGCGACCTCCTATCCGTCCCTTGGTAACTTCTCTTATTGTTCTGGTTTCAGTAGAACTGGGCAGAAGTGAATATTCTGCAGTAATCCACCCCCTGCCTCCCCCTTTAAGAAAAGGGGGAACCTTTTCCTCCACACTTGCAGCACATAGCACCTGAGTATCCCCTACTTTTATTAAAGTAGAACCCAGAGGGTGTTTTAAAACGCTGCACTGGATGCTTACAGGCCTTAATTCATCCTTCCCCCGTCCATTACGGCGTCCCAATCGTTTTTCCTCCTTTTTATATCTTCCTAAACGGTATATTCCATATTCTCCGAAACCAATTCCACTGCTTTTCCGTAAGCAATTTCTGCTTCTTCATGAAGATCTCTCAGCCTGTATTTTGGCCAAAAGTGAGTTAAAAGAAGCTGGCCAACCTCACCCTTCACGGCCAGTTCAGCTGCTTGAGCAGGGGTCAAATGGCCAGCTTCCTGAGCGTATTCCTTATCCTTTCCTCTAACACTTGCTTCTGATAAAAAAAGGTCAGCCTTATGTAAAAATGAGGTAAATTCTTCAAAAAACATGGTATCTCCAGAGTAAACCATTCTTTTATGTCCATCATCTACAGCAGTAGCATAAGTAGGCACCTTGTGCCTTACGGGCATAAAGTTCAGACGCAAGTCCCCTATTCTTACACCCTCCGGGAGCACTTCTTCCAAGTAGTGAAACGAAAAAGCATCCTCGCAACGCTTAAAGTAATGGAGATCCTCTAACGGCTGCGAAGGTACATATAAGGGAATTTTGCCCTTTAAAGTGCCATTCCTGAAGCAGCTTCTAACTGCATGCCGTAGAGCAAAAAGGTCAGCACAATGATCGGGATGGAAATGGGAAATCACTACAGCATTCAGAAAATTAATTGCTATTTTTGAAAGAAGCTTGCCTACTACACCGTGCCCGCAGTCTAAAAGCACTGCAGCGTCCAGGTTTTCAACCAGGTAACCTGAACACGCTCCACCCGGGCTGGGAAAGGGTGACCAGCACCCCAGAACAGTTAATTTCAATAATTTCAACTCCTTCAGCAGTATTAACAAAACTCGACCAATACCAGCTTGAAGAGAATCGGATTTATTTTACCCACCCGCTCTTAACCTCATCCAAATTTACCGGACAGGTACTGTTAAGAAGGTCAGGCACTCTAATTAACTTTCCCCCCACTTCCTTAAAAGAATAGACGTCACCGCTGACATAGAAACGGTAAACCGGTAGCTGCCCTTTCGAAGCAAAGACCTTCTTCTTCCACATTATTTTTCTTAAAATATTTACCGTTTCCACCGCAGGGTCTACTAACGTAACCTCCGGCCCCAAAATACTCCTCAAGACCGGTGCCAAAAACGGATAATGAGTGCAGCCAAGAATTAAAGTATCAATACCTGCATTTTTTAAAGGAGCCAGGTATTTGGATGCTATCTCCAATGTCCTGGGGGTTTCTATTTCACCCGCTTCAACAAGGGGGACAAATAAAGGGCATGCCTGTTCATAAATTTTTACCGTAGGATCCAGTTTTAAAGCATAACGTTTATGGGCACCGCTCTTTATCGTTGCCTCGGTAGCAATAAGGCCTATTTTACGGTTAACGCTTAATTTAAGACCGAGCTCAACTCCCGGCTCAACGACACCGATAATAGGAACGGAATATTTCTTTTTTAAATAAGGCAGGGCTACAGAAGAAGTACTGTTGCAAGCATCAACTATTATTTTAACTCCCTGGAGAAGTAAAAAAGAAACAATGTCATCGGCAAAAGAAATTAATTCTTCTGCTTTACGTGACCCGTAAGGAACATGCGCAGTATCGCCAAAATATATTATGCTTTCTGCCGGCAGCTGTCTAAAGATTTCTTCAGCAACGGTTAACCCCCCTACTCCCGAATCAAATAACCCTATTGGCTGCTCTGCAAGCATTTTCTCACTCCCTGTCGGATTAATGCAATTTTAAACTGCAGCAACTAAGTATTATTTAAGTATAAAATTTATTGTTACACGTTTTAATGATATGAAAATAAAGAAAATACGATACATCCTAATACTTTCCACGAGGCTATTTTCCCTTTCTTTGAAAAAAGAAGCCTCCTTTGGTTAACCGAGCATCAAGCACGGTGACAAAAGCCTTACTGTCCCATTGTTCGATTTTATTAATAAGCTGCGGCAGCTGCTTGCGTGTTACGATAATATTTAGAATAGACCGTAATCCAGAATGTCCATGACCCTCCCACGTGGTTACTCCAAAACCATCTTCCCGCAAAGATGCTACTAGTTCATCACCGGAAGAACAGGGTATAACCTGAACCGTGGTATAGCCCATAGCCAGTTTTTCTTCTAAGATACTGCCAACATAATTCCCGGCAGCAAAGCCCAGGCTGTAGACCAGCAAACTAAGAGGATCATTGAGCTCATCAACAATATACATTAAAACCAGGATATAAGCAAAGACTTCAAAAAAACCGATTAAGCTGGCTAACCCTCTCCTTCCGCGAACCAGCAGAAGCATGCGTACTGTGCAGCAACTAACATCAAAAACCCGGGCAAAAAAAATTAATACGTAACCGACAACCAGCTCAACCAAAACTTTCCCCCCTACAAACATTGCCTGAACAATTTTAGCAAAGTTAATTTATAGGGTCAATTACAGCATAATCGCTAAAATAAGCAAAAGGCCCGCACCTTGCGGGCTAAGAAATGGAAAAAATACGTAGCTCTAAATTTTATTTATTTCTTGTTAAAGTACTCTACGACCCCTGCGGCAATGCCTTGTGCAAGTAGCGACCTGAAATTTGCATTTGCAAGAAGTTTCTCTTCTTGCGGATTACTGATAAAAGCAGTTTCCACAAGAACAGAAGGCATTTTAGTGTTAACAAGCACATTAAAATTAGCTTCAAAAATACCCAAATCCTTGCGCTTGCAGGCATTAACAAGTTCACTTTGCATTATTGAGGCCAGCTTTCTGCGCTCTTCTCCCTGCCAAAGCCCCGGCGGGGCATAATAATAGGTGCTCGTTCCACAAGCTTCAGCTTTCGGTGAAGCGTTAGCATGTATGCTTACAAAAATGTCTGCGTCGTTATCATTGGCAACTTGAGCTCTCTCTTTTAAGGTTAATATCGTATTCTCCGTCCGTGTCAGTATTACCGTCGCACCTTGCCGGTTAAGCAGCTCTGCTGTTCTCCTGGCAATATCCATTACTACATCGGCTTCACGCAGGCCGGTAGGTCCCACGGCCCCCGGATCAGACCAGCCTCCGCTTTGTATGCTGGCATGTCCCGGGTCTAAAACGACAGTCTTACCATTCAAGGAATTCTCTTCAGAAGGATAAATTTTAACATTTAATATTCTATTATCTTCTCCCGTATCAACTTTATGGTCTGCCTTTTTATTTAAGTCCATAACCAGCCGTACGGTATCCGGGGTAAACTGACCAATCCGGACAGTTTCTGCCAACTGTGTATTTATCTGCAACGAGCCTTCTTTTGTGTGGCTTCCCAATATGGAGTTCGGAATATCGATCACAAGTCGCAGCGGGTTTTGCAGTTCCAGGGTTTTGCAGGTAATCTCTTGCGTTGCTGCAATACCGAGTTCTAATCTTTCATTAAATTTATTTACCAAAATCCCTGTAACTTCTTTAAGCTTTCCTCCGCTGTCTTCCCCAGGCACTAGACCTGCACCCCATTTAACGCTGCCCAGCAGTTTTCCGGAATCATCCACGCTTCCTCGCGAGACGTAATCCGCAACCAAGCGGGTAAACACCAGCCAACCTGCCACCCAGCCTTCTCTATCTTTTTGATATTTGATGCGGTACCACCCGTTTTTCTCTCCGGTGATATCAAAATACTGACCCCTATAGACCTGCCCCAAACGGGTGCTGTTCGCGCTGGCGTCTTCACGAATATTGACCACGTCTGCCGTAATAACGGCTACCTTGCGTCCCTGCGGTGCTTCAATAATATCCTCATCAGGAAGAGAATTGTCGCCGTTTTTCACTGAAACCAGCCATCCTGCAACCCAGCCCCTTTGGTGCCCGGGCAGTTCTACGTAATACCAATTATCCTTGGCTTCTAAAACTTGTATTATAGTCCCTTCCACTACCTGCCCCACGCGCTTAAAATTTGTTCCGGGGCCCTCTCTGACATTTACAACACTGCCCGTCACAACAGCCATCTCCGAAGAGGGAAGAACTTCCCCGGGTTTCCTAACAAAGACAGTTCTGCTTTGAGCGTCCCACTCAACAATTGCTCCCAGGCCTTCAGCTACAAAGCGCACCGGGACCATCGTTCGGCCGTTTTTGATGATCGGAACGGTATCTATGGTCAGAGCCTTTTCATTTATAAGTATCCGATTACTACCTATCCATAATTTTATTATCTTGTTACCGTTTTTAAACGCAACCTGTTTAGCCTTGTCGTCCCAGTTAACAGTAAAACCAAGTTCTTCACTAACAAAACGTATCGGGACCATCGTACGGTTATTCGAATCTATAAAAGGTTTTGTATCAAAACTCACTTCCCTTTCATCGACAATTACTTTTAATCCTTCTTCCCTGCTCAAATTCTCGGCATAAACAGGCTGTTCGCCTAACGCTACTAAGATTAAGAGAAAAAAGGTCAAGAAAAAACAAAAAAGATACGGGAAGTTATATTTCCTCAAAATATTACACCTCTTCCATAATCTAAGAAGGCCACTTCTTACATTATGGAAGTATTTCTATTTTTAAGTTGAATTTCCTTTTTTATTTTTTGACAATTATTTCTAATTTTCACAATAATCTCCCTGATTTCGACAAACAGGGAGATTTACCATTTATAATTATATCTTTACTAAATATGTTCTTTAAATTTTTACTTGCTCGGGTTTCCTCCTTCCAGGAGCAAATATTGCTGCGGGTACAATGGTTCTGATACCTGAAGATGGCCTGCAATAGTATCTATATAACGTCCCTCTACAAGTAATTGTACTCTGTCTACAGTGGGAAACTGAGTGAGAGTATTAACAATTGAATAAACGGTTAAATTTTCAGCTGTGCTCCCCCCCCGGTGATTTTTAACCAATTCCTCACTGAAATCAACTATACACAGCCCATCTGGACGCACGTTTATATCAAGCAAACTTGTTCCCTGTGGAATGGTAGGAAGTAATTCTGAACTTGGCCCCGGGCCCTTAATTAGCTCCTGGATGGTCCTGCGAGCAATGCCTGTTTCCTTGGGGATCGTGCGCTGTGAAGCAACCAGGTTTTGCCCTGATAAATCACTAAAATAAAGGACGACATCCATAGTTTCTTGAACCCGTTCGTCTATAGGGATATTTTCTAAAGAAGATTCAGACTCCGTTTTACCGGAAGTTTCAATTGTGGGTTCTTGGGTACTATCACCGGCAAATCTTTCTTTTATGGATGATAGGGTGTCCTTTACCCCCCCGCAGCCCGAAAGAAGAAAAAGCAGCAATATAACCGCAAAAGCCAGAATAAATTGTTTTTTAATAACAAATTTCTTAAGGCGCATGGCTTTTACCTCCTTTTCTTAATTTGTTAAATCTTATACAATTAAAAAGGTATTTATTACTATTTTTTACTAAATATTTCTTAAAATCTTTGTTAGAATATTATAAATATTTTTAAAAATTAGAAGGTATTCTATTTCAATTATCAAATAATAATATTGTCCTTCTCTATAATTTGTTCAGCAATTAAAGGAGTAAATGATGGTCCTCAATACTTTACTGGTCGATAGCGAAGGATCTTTCGGCCAACAGTTAAGGAATCTTCTAAAAAAATATGAAAACATTCAGGTAGTAGGAGAAACTGCCACAACAGATGAAGCCCTTCAACTTGTAAGTTTTTTTGATTATTCTATTATTTTCTTAACTTTAAACACGGAAAATACGAACGATTACATAAAATTATTTAAAGTAATTACGGAATCAGGGGTTTCCCTGCCTTTTATTATTTTTCTTGTGGACCAAAAAAATTTTTTACCAGATGTTTTTTCCCTCAATACAATCGAGTATTTGTCCAGGCCGGTACGCGAGGAATGTTTGGATAAAACCCTAAAAAAAATATTTCGACTGAAAAATACAGGAAATATAAACAAATCAAACAAAACGTCCTGCATGCAATATTCCGGGCTGCTCCCGGTAGAACGTAAGGGAAAAATTATTTTGTTGGAAGATAAAGATATAGTTTATATATACGCAAACGGAGACTACACATTTATTAAAAGTGCTTATGAAAAATACTTGACACGCTTTACTTTAAAAGAATTGAGCCTCAGGCTCGACCCCTGCCTTTTTTTCCGGTGCCACCGTTCTTATTTAGTAAACATAAAAAAAATAAAAGAAATATTTACACTGGAAAATGGCACTTTAATGCTCACCATGGAGGAAGTTGAAAACGGCAAAGTGCCTGTAAGCAGGTCAAGGACGCAATTTATCAGAAAATTGGTAGGAATTTAGAATTAAGTAAGGGTACCAATCTTTCTATAGTTAAAAATAAAAAAGCCCCCTACGGGCTTTTTCGTAACTCTTGTAAAACGTCTTTCAACGCTCCGGTAAATCTCTCGTTTTGCTCCAAAGTGCCAACAGTAACTCTGAGCCAGGTATCCATTCCGAAAATATCTCCAGTACGAACAATAACTCCTTTTCTCAACAGGGCGTCAAATACCTTCCTACAATTTATCCCTGTATCAAGCATTATGAAATTAGCTTCAGTGGGAATGTACTTTAGGCCTATTTTCTCCAGTTCACTATAAAGATACTTTTTGCCTTCCGAATTCGTAGTGTAGGTTCTTACGCAAAAATCTTCGTCCTCCAAAGCTCGGCAAGCAGCTTCTTGAGCCAGAAGGTTTACGTTAAAAGGTTCCTTTACCCTGGATACCCAGGAGAGAAGCTGCGGATCAGCTATGCCGTACCCCACACGCAATCCCGCCAGGCCGTAAAACTTAGAAAAAGTACGTAAAACTATTATGTTCTCCCGTCCTTCCCTGATATAACTGAGCCCGTCGGGGTACTCCGTACTCTCTACATACTCATGGTATGCTTCATCGAAAACTACAAGCACATTCTTTGGGACTGCATTTAAAAATTTTTCAAATTCCTTCTTTTTAACTATCGTCCCTGTAGGGTTATTGGGGTTACAGATAAATATTATTTTCGTTTTTTTATTCACAGCGTCCTGCATGCTTTCAAGATCGTGGCAATATTCATCATCCAACGGGACTTCTATAACCCGGCCTCCCATCAGTTTGGTTACAAAAGTATATTCAGAAAAAGTAGGCGCTGCCGCAATTGTTTCATCACCTTCAGATAAATAAGTCTCTGCTAAAAATTTTAATATTTCATCGGACCCGTTGCCAATAATCAGGTATTCTTCCCCTATGTTCAACTTTTCGGAGAGGGATCTTTTCAAACTAAAACAATTACCATCCGGATAAAGTGATACCCTGCCCGCGGCATCATATATAGCTTCCTGGGCTTTGGGAGCGGGACCAAGCGGGTTTTCGTTCGAAGCCAATTTAA
Organism: Firmicutes bacterium UBA1874; assembly: GCA_002352935.1. Taxonomy (GTDB): domain Bacteria; phylum Bacillota; class UBA1874; order UBA1874; family UBA1874; genus UBA1874. The sequence goes on along the minus strand of DDHO01000003.1, from coordinate 2,593 downwards.
TTACATCAAAAATTCCCAGCTCTCTCTGTACTTCTTCAATGGGCTTCCCGGGCTTATAGGGTTTTATATCCTTTAAACAGGCCCTTGCCTTTAACTCTTCAGCCATGTTAAACTCTCCTTTTTATTATTTAATAAATAAAAATCCAAAAACAAATAACAATTTCCACGTCAGCCGGCGATGTCCTGCAGGTAGCATTAAAAAGCTCTATTCAAAAAATAGGAACCAGACTGTGGTTCGCCCCGATTCTTACCTGTTTCACAGGGTTAAATTAACGGCCCGTCATAAATGTGTCTCTCAACGTTAACAGCATTGCACTTATTTTTAACAACTCCTTGAGGGCATATTGACAAGCTTTTATATAAAAAATAGAGCAAAATATTTAACTGTGATTATACATTATTTGATTAACTAAATTCTTCTAGTACCTTTTGTAAATCTGTTGTGGGTCTCTGGCAGGCAAAATTTTGGCAGATATAGTAAGTGACTTTTCCCCCCTGCGGCACCATTTCCCCGGTGAAAGGAACTATATCTTCCAGTTGCTTATTTTCCTCCCCCATCAAACGAAAAAGAAAATTCACTTCCGGTATAAATTTACGCGACAAGGTATTTATGATCCGGGAAACCTGTTCCCTGTCTTTTTTGCCTGCTGCTATTACAACTTCTTTTCCCGGAATAATGCTGTGGAGCAATGCATTTAAGAAATGCGCGTGCATGTCAGGTTCACTTTCGATATTTTTAGCAAAACTTTGGAAAATTGTTTCCGCCATCGAGCCAAGTTCCTCCCTGCCCGAAAGGCGGGCCAGCCTAAGAAGATTGATAGCCGACACTGAATTCCCCGCAGGAGTGGCTCCATCGCGCGTTTCTTTTGGTCGGGAAATCAATTTTTCCCCATCGTTTCCGTAAAAAAAGTACCCTCCCCGGTCAGGATCCCAAAACAGCCGGTTTTGTTCCTTTTGTAGTTCTAGTGCCCTCTCTAACCACAGGGAGTTCATGCTTGACTGGTATAATTCCAACAGGGCCCAAATTAAATATGCGTAGTCATTAAGATAAGCAAGCAGGCCGGATTCCCCGTCCCTGTAACGGGCTAAAAGCCGGCCCTCTTCATTACGCAGATGATGCCAGATAAAGTCAGCTGCCCTGCTGGCCGCTTTCAGGTATAAAGGTTCCCTCAAAATTCGGGACCCCATTGCCAGAGCAGCGATCATAAGTCCGTTCCAGGCAGTCAGTACTTTATCATCTTTATAAGGATGTACGCGTTTTTCCCTGACAGCAAAAAGTTTTTCTCTAGCTTCGGTCAGGATTTCTTCTAAATTTCGATCTCTCTCCAAAAAATTTTCAACGCTTACGGCCTTACTAACACGGTTAAGAACATTTTTTCCTTCAAAGTTTCCTTTTTTTGTAACATTAAAGGCTGAACAGAAGATACTTCCTAAGTCCTTGCCAAGGATATCAATAATTTCTTCGGCGCTCCAAACGTAAAACTTTCCTTCTTCCCCTTCAGAATCGGCATCTTCAGCAGAATAAAAAGCCCCTTCAGGAGAAGTCATATCCCTTAAAATATAACTAAAAATTTCCCGGGCTACCCGAGCATACCTTTCCTTGCCTGTAGCCTGAAACCCTTCTAAATAAGCAATAGCTAAAAGAGCATTATCATAGAGCATCTTTTCAAAATGGGGTACAATCCATTTGCGGTCTACCGAATACCGTGAAAACCCGTAACCTATATGGTCGTAAATACCGCCGTCGTGCATGGATTCAAGAGTTTTTTCCACCATTTGTAAAGCTTTGCCTTCACCTGCCCATTTCCAATAACGCAGCAGAAACATTAGGTTGTGCGGTGCAGGAAACTTGGGTGCCCTTCCGAACCCCCCGTAAAGCGGATCAAATTTTTCCTCCAGGCTTTGGAACCCGTCTTTTAAAACCTCTTCTTTATTCAGCCGTCCGGTTTCTTCCGGCTGAAAATAGGGTTTTACCGCATCAGCAAGGTCTTCTCCGGCATTAATAATTTCCTCACGATCGTGTATCCACCGGTCATGAACGGTTTTAAGCACATCTAAAAGGCCCGGTCTCCCGTATTTGCTGCTTTTGGGAAAATAGGTACCTGCGAAAATAGGCTTTTTGTCGGGAGTTAAGATTACGGTCAGGGGCCACCCCCCGGTGCCCGTTATCGCCTGGCAGAACACCATATAAATATGGTCTATATCGGGGCGTTCTTCTCTATCAACCTTTACCGCCACAAAATACTTATTTAACAAGCCGGCAACCTCATCATCTTCAAATGATTCTTTTTCCATGACATGGCACCAATGGCAAGTCGAGTAGCCTATACTTAAAAACACCGGTTTGTCTTCCCTCTTCGCTTTTTCAAACGCCTCCTCGCTCCAGGGGTACCAGTCTACGGGATTGTAAGCATGCTGGAGTAAATAAGGCGATTTTTCTTTTATCAACCTGTTGGGGTTTTTGTTTGTCCCGGTCGTTTCCATTTTCAACCTCCTTATTATTGCAAAGGTGTAATCTTTTTCCTATCCTTTGCAAGTGCAGAAAAAAATAAGCACTAAAAATATAGTGCTTCAGCCTGTTGACAAAACCTAC
>DDHO01000102.1 GCA_002352935.1 Firmicutes bacterium UBA1874 | reverse complement strand
TAGGTTTTGTCAACAGTCTGAGGTCTACTTAAAGTAGACTTTTTTATTTTTTAACCGAAAAGCTGTAACATTTTAATTTTTTTGGAATAGATATTAGGAACACGATAAAAAGAGGTGTGTTTTCAATGCTGCCTCTAATAGGGATAACATGTGCCGGGGACGAAGAGGAGATTAATTTTGTTCTGCGTCGTTATTACGTTGCTGCTGTGGTACGTTGCGGCGGAGTCCCGATAATTCTACCTGCTATTTCCAGTAAAGAAACGATAAAAAAATATGCAGGAACTATTCAAGGTTTACTGTTGAGCGGGGGAGGCGATGTGGATCCCTTTTATTTTAAAGAAGAACCGCGAAAAGGTACAGGTTTCATTGACCCCGAAAGAGATTTTTTTGAGATTTATTTAACCAGGGAAATTATTGCTCTAAAAAAGCCGTTGCTTGCAATATGCAGGGGGGTACAGATTTTGAATATAGTTGCTGGCGGGGATATTTACCAGGATCTTGAAGAGACGGGCAGTTATTTAAAGCACCAGCAGGAAGCCCCTCGCTGGTATCCAACGCATGACGTGTATATCGAATCAGATTGCATGTTGGCAGAGATTTTGGGCTGCAAACAAATGCGGGTCAATAGTTTCCACCACCAGGCAGTTAAAAAGCTGGGAAACGGGCTCCGTGTTGCTGCCCGGGCAGGTGATAGGGTGGTTGAAGCGTTGGAAGGAAGTGGGAGCTTTTTTGTTCTTGGCGTTCAGTGGCATCCGGAGTGCATGTACCAAAAGTTTAAAGAGCATCTTAAAATATTTAAGGCATTGGTAGACGCTGCTGGAAAACTAATGAATAAAACTCTTCATGAAGAATGTCCGGAAGAGTGAAAAAAATTTTAAAAAAGAAGGAATATGATTATACTTCCAGAATGTAAGCAAGAATAAAATTATAAAGAACAGGGAAGCCACTAGGGGTGCCGTGAGGCTGAGAGGTCAAAAACCAACCCTTAGAACCTGACCTGGTTAACACCAGCGGAGGGAAGTGGAAAACTAAGTTTAAACCCGCCGCAGCGGGTTTTTTTAATGGAAAGGGATAAAAATTATAAATTTTTTAAAGGAGTTAACATTAATGTTTAACTGGAATTTATATGTTATCAGTGCGGAAAAATTTTCCCGCGGACGCGGCACGTATAATGTTATGGAAGAAGCTATTGAAGGAGGAGCAGAAGTTATTCAGCTCCGGGAAAAAGAAATGACCGCACGTGAAATGGTAGCCCTGGGGAAGAGATTAAGAATTCTGGCCAGCAAAAAAGGTGCAGCTTTTCTGGTAAATGACAGGGTAGATGTTGCTGTGGCCGTTAATGCAGATGGTGCCCATGTTGGGCAGGAAGATCTTCCTATAAAAGAAGCCCGTAAAATCTTAGGCCCCAAAAAAATACTTGGGGTTTCAGCGAGAAATATTGAGGAAGCAGTAAAAGCAGAAGAGGAAGGGGCGGATTATATTGGGCTGGGTCCTATTTTTCCAACTTCTAGCAAACACGATGCTGCTCCACCCTTGGGTCTAGAAATTCTTACGGCTGTTCGGCGCCAGGTAAAGATTCCACTGGTGGCTATAGGCGGTCTGAACAAAGATAACGCTGCGGTTGTTATAAAGGCCGGTGCGGACTGCCTGGCAGTAATTTCTGCTGTGGTCGGTGCTCCGAATGTGCGCCTGGCAGCCGAGGAGCTTAAAAGAGAAATACTTCAAACCAAGGAAAGTTTGCATAAAATTTAAGATTTGTCATCATGCTTTTGTAATTTAATTTGGAACAGGAGGCCGAATGATGAGTACTCAACTGTCGGATGCCCTGGAAGGCAAGGCCACGCCGGTAATGTTGGAAGTAAGTAAAAAGGAAAGTATGAGACTTGAAGACCTTATGAAGGGAATTGCAGAAGGTAAAATTGTAATACCCGCAAATAGAAACCACCGAATCAAAAATACTTGCGGAATCGGAGCAGGGCTGAGGACCAAAGTTAATGCTAACATCGGCACTTCACCTGCTTTGCCCGACGTGGAAAAAGAACTGAAAAAGCTTGAAGCTGCTGTGGAAGCGGGAGCTGATGCCGTAATGGATCTCAGCATAGGAGGTGACATTAATACAGCTAGACGCCAAATTGTTTTAAATTGCAGCGTTCCCGTAGGCACCGTCCCCGTATATCAGGCAGCGGTGGAGGCTATAGAAAAACACGGCAGTATTATAAAAATGAAGCCGGAGGAGATTTTTAATGTTATTGAACAGCAGTGCCGCGAGGGAGTAGATTTTATTACTGTCCACTGCGGGGTAACCTTAAGAGTTTTAGAGCGTTTGAAAAAGCAGGGACGGACTACCGATATTGTGAGCAGGGGCGGTTCTTTTATGGCAGGCTGGATTCTTTACAACGAGAAAGAAAACCCACTATATGAAAATTATGACCGTCTTCTGGAAATTGCCCTGAAGTACGATGTTACATTAAGCCTTGGTGACGGGTTAAGACCCGGGAGCCTAGAAGATGCTACGGACCGTGCCCAGTTGGAAGAGCTGATCGTGCTCGGGGAGCTGGTGGACAGAGCCCGGGCCGCAAAAGTCCAGAGCATGGTCGAAGGGCCCGGACACATTCCTTTAGATCAAGTAGAGGCTAACGTTATCCTACAAAAAAGGGTTTGTAAGGAAGCTCCTTTTTACGTATTGGGGCCGGTAGTAACTGATATTGCCCCCGGTTATGATCACCTTACTGCCGCAATCGGAGGTGCTATAGCGGCTGCAGCAGGCGCCGATTTCTTATGTTACGTAACTCCTGCTGAGCATCTTGGTTTGCCGACTTTAGAAGATGTCAGAGAGGGCGTCGTGGCAACACGTGTTGCTGCTCATGCTGCAGATATTGCCAAGGGGATACCGGGGGCTCTCGACTGGGACCGAGAAATGGCCCGGGCGCGGAAAGCTCTTGACTGGGAAAAGCAATTAAACCTGTCCATCGACCCCGAAAGAGCCAGGAAATTAAGAAAAGCCAAAAATTTAGAGGAAACTTCAACCTGTTCCATGTGCGGAGGTTTCTGCGCAATGAAGGTCGTTGCTGAACAGCTGGGAACCAGATTTAAAAAATGTTAAAAGTTTAGGAGGTAGAAAAAGCATGGACAAAAATTGGGGTGAACTAGCGGCCGGTAATTGGCAGGAAATCAGGGAAAAAAGACCGCTAATACATAATATAACGAACCTTGTGGTAACCAACATCAGCGCTAATGTTCTGTTGGGTATCGGGGCCCTGCCGGTCATGTCTCACGCTTTGGAAGAAGTAGAAGAAATGGTAGGCATATCAAAGGCTTTGCTGCTCAACATCGGGACGTTAACCACGGAACTGGTACAGTCAATGGTTGCTGCAGGGAAGAAGGCCAATGAATTGAAGCTCCCTGTAGTTTTGGATCCGGTAGGTGTAGGGGCTACCACAATGCGTACAGAGGCAGTTCGACGAATTTTACAGGAAATTTCTGTAGCAGTTTTAAAAGGGAACACTTCCGAAATTGCTATTATCGGCGGTTATGAGGCTGAAATTAAAGGAGTCGAGGCTGTTGATGGGGAGCTAGAACAAGCAGATATTGCAAAGGAAGTCGCTTCTCGATTCGAAACGGTAGTTGCAGTTACAGGTCCGCAGGATTTTGTTTCTAACGGCAGGGAAGTGGCAGTTGTGAAAAATGGTCATCCTCTTATGGGGGCAATTACAGGCACGGGCTGCATGTCCGCAGCGGTTGCTGCTGCTTTTTCAGCTGTGAATGAGAATTATTTTCAGGCAGCAGTCTGTGCTCTGGGTGCTTTTGGTCTTTCCGGGGAGCGTGCGGCGGCGGAGAGCAAGGGACCTGGGAGTTTTCAAGTAGCTTTATTAGATTCTCTTTACAATATGGATCCTCAAACATTAATGGAAGGCATTAAAGTCGAAATCTTATGAAGAATAAAAAACATAATAAGTTTTTTAACACTTTCAGTTAATTTTGGTTGACATTTAAAGAGAATTTGAAAAATTGAAGTGAAACTGCTTGCTCCCTACTTAAGAAGGAAATCCCATTAAAGGGGCGAAAATTTATTTTTGAGGTGATCACATGGAACGGGCTGGATTATTGGAGCAGCTTCGCCGGGATATAGGTGACTGTCAAAAATGCAGCCTTTATAAGGGTAGAAATAATCTGGTTTTCGGTGATGGTAATCCTGAAGCGTTTCTTATGTTAGTGGGCGAAGGGCCGGGAGGGCAGGAAGATATAAAGGGACTGCCTTTTGTAGGTGCGGCGGGACAACTTTTAAACCGCATTCTTGAAGCTTCGGGAATTAAACGACAGGATATTTATATTGCTAACGTTGTAAAATGCAGACCCCCTGGTAACCGGCTGCCGAATGCTGAAGAAGTTAATGCCTGCAAGGAATTTTTGCTCCGTCAGATAAGTATAATCGATCCCCGCATAATAGTATGTCTGGGCTCTCTGGCTGCGAAAACTCTTGTCAGCCCTCAGGCTCGTATAACTCGCATAAGAGGTCAATGGTACGAACGGGATGGTCGAATGATTATGCCGACTTTTCATCCTGCTGCTCTCCTCCGTGATCCTTCTAAAAAGAGACCGGTATGGGAAGATTTTAAACAAATAAAAGAACATTATCAAGAATTTGCCTGCTCCCAGCTGTCTTGGGACTTCTAAGGCCCGGCTTGTTTGATAAATTTTTCAAATGGATATATTATGAAGAGAGTACAGGAGATGGTCTTTTGTTTGAAGTGTTTACCTATTCTTCGGAAGATACAAGACGCTGGGGAACAATAACCGGTAACGTTTTAAGAAGAGCGGATGTGGTCTGCCTTTTCGGTTCTCTGGGTGCGGGTAAAACTACTTTTGCACAGGGTATAGCACGGGGTTTGGGAGTCACCGCCAATGTGACGAGCCCTACTTTTAATCTAGTATCCGAATATGAAGGAAGGGTTCCTTTCTTCCACATCGATGCATACAGGCTGCATAATATAGAAGAAGCTTATTCTATCGGCTTGGAGGAATATTTTTACTCCGGGGGTGTTACAGTAGTAGAATGGCCGGAGAATATTGTTTCTATCCTTCCGCCTGTTTATCTGCGCGTTGAGATCTTACCGCAAAACGGTTCTGCCCGCCGTCTTGTTTATGAACCGCTGGGTAAGCGTTATGAAGATGTATTGGAGGAGCTGAAAAGTATTGCGCATCCTGGCTCTTGACACTTCTACCCGGACAACGGGGATAGCACTTTTAGAGGGGAAAAAATTAGTCGGCGAAATTTATTACGAAACTTATAAAGACCAATCTGAGCGTTTAATACCTCTAGTAGATAATATACTAAAAAAAGCGGGTATTCATTTGCACGACCTGGACGCTTTAGCGGTTTCCATAGGACCGGGATCTTTTACTGGGCTCAGGATCGGGCTTGCTACGGCTAAAATACTATCTCAGGTAGTGGGGCTATCTTTAATAGGGGTTTCTTCTTTAGATGCCCTAGCGATGAGCGTAGTTGATAATGATAACGGACTTATCTGTCCTCTGATATTATCAAGAAGCAATGAAGTATATACCGCCTTATACAGGTCTGAAGGGGGAGGACCGTACCGCTTAACGGAATACCTTGCGCTTTCTCCGTCAGAATTGGTAGATTTACTGCTAGACAAAAGGGAAAAAATTACAATTTTAGGAAATGCAGCGTTTAGCCATGCCGAATTTTTTCGTCAACAACTTGGTTCTAAAATGAAATTGGCACCCAAAAATCTTGATTTGCCGCGACCAGGAAATGTTGCTGAAATTGCCCGGGAGAGACTTAAAAGAGGCCAAAGAGACAGCGCCCTGTTTCTTAAGCCTGTATATGTCAGGCCTTCGGCGGCCGAAAGAAAGGCAAATTTTTAAACAAGAGTTGAATGCTAATAAATTAACAAAGGGTGAAGAAACCTTGGAATTTAAGTTAGAAAAGATGAAACCCCATCATTTAACTGAAGTGCTGGGCATCGAAAAGGTTTCCTTTCCCCAACCTTGGTCGCGAAGGTCTTTTCTGGGGGAGCTGAGGGAAAACAGGTTCGCTCATTATTATGTAGGCATCTATGATAAACAAGTTGTTGGTTATGCCGGTATTTGGGTTATCATGGGTGATGCTCACATTACAACGGTCGCCGTTCACCCCCTTTACCGGAGGCGAAAAATAGGTAAGTTTTTGATGCAGCATTTATTAAAGGTAGCTTTAAAATACGGTGCGGAAAGAGTCACCTTGGAGGTGCGCGTTTCAAATAAGGCTGCCCGTAATTTATATGAAACTCTAGGCTTTTGTACCATTGGCAGGAGAAAAAGTTATTATACAGATACAATGGAGGATGCGATTATTATGCACAAAGAGATCTCCGTACAGGGTACGGAAAACCTGAGGTGATTCTTCTGGCCACAACAATTTTTGCACTGGAAACTTCTTGTGACGATACGGCTGCTGCTGTAGTAGAAGAAGGTTATATAGTGAGATCCAGCGTGATATCCTCCCAGGTCGAGGATCACCAGAAATTTGGAGGTGTAGTCCCAGAAATCGCTTCCCGTAAGCACCTGGAAAACCTGATACCGGTAGTTCAAAGGGCCTTAGAGGAAGCGGGAACAGTTTATACCGACCTGGACGCGGTTGCTGTAACTTACGGCCCGGGACTTGCGGGAGCACTTCTGGTAGGTGTTTCTGCAGCCAAAGCCATGTGTTATGCTTTAAATATTCCCCTTATAGGAGTTAATCACCTTGAAGCTCACGTCTATGCCAATTTTTTGGAAAGGGGGTCGTTAGACCTTCCTGCCGTAGGGCTCATTGTTTCAGGGGGCCATACGAGCATCGTTTATGTTTCACGGGATAAGGAAATAACCTTATTGGGTGCTACCCGTGACGATGCCGCCGGGGAGGCATTTGATAAAATCGCCAGGGCTATGGGGCTCGGGTATCCCGGCGGTCCGGAAATTGAGAAGCTTTCTCGGGGAGGCGACCCCCAGGCTGTTCTTCTTCCCCGGGCTTGGCTGGGACAGGGCAGTTTAGAATTTAGTTTTAGCGGGCTGAAAACTGCTGTTGTTAACTATCTAAAAAAAGCAGAGGAAGAAGGAAGGGAAGTTAACCGTTCGGACCTTGCTGCAAGTTTTCAACAAGCTGTGGTAGAAGTGCTCGTTGAAAAAACGGTGGCAGCAGCCCGAAATTTAAAAGTGTCTCATATTATAACTGCAGGAGGAGTTGCCGCAAACGCAAGCCTTCGTTCGCAGCTCAAAAGACGTGCTGAAGAAAATAACATACATGTAAGTTTTCCCCGTGTGGAATATTGTACTGATAATGCAGCTATGGTAGCTTCAGCAGGCTATGAAAAGTTTATTAAGAAAGACTTTGCATCACTGGAATTGGGGGTTGCCCCCGCTCTTTGCTTAAAAACGAATGGGGTTATTTTGTGAATGCGGCGTTTACTTTCTGTGGAAAAACGGACCTAAAACGGAAAATATTACCGCACAAACGTTTTGCTATTTTGTGGAAAATGTGGATAAGACGTCCTTAAAAAAAGGCTGACCGGCATGTTTTTGGGGATAACTTTGGGGATATGTGTATAACTTAAGAGAAGAAGGGAATTTAATGAAGGTTAAAGAAAGATTACGAAAAGAAATTTTGGAATTGAGGAAGAACCTAAAGCCCGCTGATGTGGAATATAAAAGCCGGCAGATTACCAAAAGGATCCTCGATTTGGAATATTTTAGGAATGTCGGGGTCGTTATGACGTACGTTGCATTTCGCAATGAAATTAGAACGGAGGAGATAATCAAATACTGTCTGAATACTGGCAAGCGCCTGGTGGTACCGAAAGTCGTGAAAAAACGAAGGCTTCTGCTGGCGTCGGAAATACAAAATTATCCGGAAGACCTTGCTCCTGGAACATTAAATATAATGGAACCCAAAGAAGAAGTGTTGCGTCCGGTGCCTGTGGAAATAATCGATTTCTTAATCGTGCCGGGGCTGGCTTTTGATCGCTTGGGGAACAGGCTGGGATATGGAGGAGGTTATTATGACTGTTTTATTCCCTCCCTGCGACCTGATGTTGTTACTGCGGCGCCGGTGTACGATTTTCAAATTCGAGATGATGTTTTTTCGGAAAAACATGATATTCCGGTGGATCTTTTAATCACTGAAAATAAAATTATTGACTGCAAGCGTTACAGGAAAGAAATATTTAAGAAAGTACAAAGTGATCTGGAAATCTCTTAGCTTAATATGGTCGAAGTATTGCCTTAATTTCTTCAATTCTGTTTTCAGCTTCCCTTTTACCTGCCTCAATAAATGAGGAAAGCTTTGTAAGGTTCCACAAAGATGCCCCTCCCACTTTGGGTCTTAATGTTATATCAGCGTAACTGCTGGTAACGGTATCGCTGATTCGCTGGCCCATAATATCATGGGCTTGAAAGAGAATCTCTATTAGATTATTAAAAGGCTCCTTTTGTTTAACGGCAAACCCCAGATCCACCGCTATAACCCGGTCGGCTCCTAAACTCCGGGCAACATCTGCCGGGACGTTGTCCACGACGCCACCATCGACCAGTGTTCTACTCCCAATTTTTTTAGGAGCAAAAATTCCCGGGATGGAAATACTTGCGCGTATGGCTTCGTAAAGTCTGGCGTTTTGAGAAAATACAAAGTTAGGACCAATTTTTATCAGGGGGTAGAGATTGGTATACACGACACAATCTCCGGTATAGAGGTCGGTGGTGGTAACAGCGAGGCCTTTTTGTACATCGGTAATTTTTTTATTTCCTACCGCTTTTTTTATTATTTTTTCAATAATATTTCCCTGAACTATACCCAGGGGCAATTTAGGAAGTTTGAGCTTAGTTTCCAGGCTGAAAAGCGAAGATGCTTCTCCTTTTTTCCACCAGTGGGGAAGCTCTTCCTTCAGCAATTGGGAGATCTGACCGGGCAGGAAACCGCTGGCATATAAACCGGAGACAAGTGCCCCGGCGCTTGTTCCTACCAGAAGATCGAGAATTATATGGTTGTCATGTAATACTTTAAGGACCCCTATATGGGCAGCTCCGCGCCAGCTGCCTCCGCTTAAAACTAGAGCTAGTTTCATATATTTCACGCCCTTTCCTTGACTGTATTGCTGGTTATTTCTAAGTTATGAATAAGACGGTTATTTTGTTCGTGGTTGTTGTATATAAAATAGATATTTAAGTAAAGAACTTGAGTTAAAGATGAAAATGTAATATGATGTCAAAACTACAAAGAAGGAGGAAAAATGACTTGGATGTAGCAACTCATATATTAGAAGCGGTCAAAAAGGCTGCACCTGACGGCCGTTTAAAATGCAAGGAAGCGTTCCGCCTGGCGGAAGAATTGCAGATTTCAATCGCAGAAGTTGGGAAAGCGGCTAATAAGCTCGGGATAAAAATTGTCAGGTGCCAGCTGGGTTGTTTTTAAGAGATGGTTTGCGCTAATGTCTATTAAAACTGCACGAACTGCAGACGGTCTGTGGAGAAATACTATACGGAGTGCGCTCCTGGGGAGGGACAAGGTTTTTGGAATTCAGACAGGTGATTTCTGTTGAAGAAGCCAAAGCAATGGTCAGGAAGCACTGGTTTAATAAAGACATTGAAGAAGTATGTCTCATTGACGCAGCAGGAAGAACGCTCGCCGAGCGTTTGTTCGCTGCGGAAGACGTTCCCGGTTTTGACAGGTCTTCTATGGATGGATTCGCTGTAAGAGCTGCGGACACGTTTATGTCATCAGAAACTTCTCCGAGCTGTCTTGAAATATGCGGAGAAGTACTTGTCGGAAAAGAAGCGCCCGGGAAATTGGTACCGGGGAAGGCAGTTAAAATTTCTACGGGAGCGATGCTTCCCCCAGCAGCAGATGCGGTAGTTAAGGTTGAACAAACCGAAGTGGTAGAAGACAGGCGAGTTTATATTTATAAACCGGTTGCGCCGTTCGAAAACGTTATAAGACGCGGTGAAGATATCAGCAAGGGAGAAGAGATTCTGCCCCGCGGCCATTTGCTTAGACCGCAGGATATCGGATTTCTTGCCAGTCAGGGGATTTTGCGAGTACCTGTATTTGCCCTGCCGCGAGTGGGTGTAGTAACTACTGGCAATGAAGTTGTTCCTCCTGAAGAAAAACCCCTGCCGGGACAGGTACGTGATATTAACTCGTATACACTTTTTACTCTAATAAAAAATAACGGTGGGCTGCCTGAACTTTACGGGATAGTACCTGATGACCGCGTGTTACTTCGCAAAGCAGTCTTGGACCTGCTGGAAACATCTGACCTGGTATTGCTTTCCGGGGGAAGTTCTGTAGGGATGCAGGACTTAACTGTAAACGTACTGGAAGAGGTGGGGGGAAGCGGGGCCATCCTTTTTCACGGCATATCGGTAAGCCCGGGGAAGCCGACGGTATGTTCGCTTATAAAAGATAAACTTGTAATCGGTCTTCCGGGACACCCTGTTTCTGCTATAACTGTATTTAATATTTTAGTCAGTCCTCTCCTGAGGACTCCAAAGATAAAAGAGCGGTCTGTAAAAGCTTTTCTATCGGAAAATTCACCTGCTTCTTTCGGGAGAGATACATACGTCCGAGTACGTGTTTATCAAAAAAATGACTGCTTGTGGGCAGAACCTGTAAAGGGAAAGTCCGGAACTATCTCTACCCTGGTAAGAGCAGACGGAGAATTTATAATACCGGCTGGAAAAGAAGGGTTTCCTGCAGGGACTCCTGTCGAGGTTCAGCTCTTTTAATATAATTTATCAGCAGGATAAAAGGAAGCGGGGGGACGGAGTTTGACACATCATCGTGATGTTTATTTAGAGAATATTACCTGGGAAAGAGCTTTGAAAAAATTTTTAAAGGTTATTAGAGAGCAAAGTGCACCGGAACTGCCGCGTAAGGAAATAGTCAAGGTGGAAGAAGCTCTGGGACGGGTTACTGCCAGCCCTGTTTTTGCCCGTGTTTCGTATCCGCATTATAATTCAGCAGCTATGGACGGGGTTGCTGTAAAAGCGGGGGACACTTTTGGAGCAGGAGAAAAAAATCCCTTATACCTTACTATTGGTAAAAATGCAGTAGAAGTTGATACGGGGGACATTTTACCTGAAGGCAGTGATGCGGTGATTAAAATCGAGGATATTGTGTGGCAAAACAACGGGAAAGAGATTAAAATTACGGCTTCGGTTTTTCCCGGACAAAATATCCGCCCGGTTGGTGAGGATATAAAGTCCGGCCAGTTGGTCTTGCCTGCAGGGGAATGCCTTTGCTCATATGATCTCGGAGCGCTTTTAGCTGCAGGGTGCAGCGAAATTGAAGTATATGCGAAGCCAAGAGTTGCTATACTTCCGACGGGAAGCGAACTGGTCCCTCCTCTTACTACCCGTGAACCCGGCAAAATTCCCGAATTTAACAGTATCGTTTTGGGTAACCAGGTTGTAGAGTGGGGAGGGGTGCCCCGTTACTATTCCCCGACTCCGGACATTTGTGAAGAGATAAAGTCTAAAGTCGCCGCTGCAGTAAAGGAAAACGATATTGTAATTATCAACGCAGGTTCTTCTGCTGGCAGAAAGGACCACACCTCGCGAGTAATAGAGGAGCTGGGGGAAGTGCTTGTACATGGGGTGGCTCTCCGGCCAGGGAAGCCCGTGGTTCTCGGATTAATAGAAAGAAAACCCGTCCTCGGCATTCCCGGATACCCCGTTTCTGCTTTCCTGGCCATGGATATTTTTACAAGACCTCTTGTTTATACCTTTAGGGGGCTTGAAACTCCCCCGAAAAGCAGGGTAAAAGCCCGGGTTAAACGCAAGGTGCCTTCTACCCTGGGTGCTGACGAATTTTTAAGGGTTAATCTGTGTGAAGTTGACGGTGAAATGACTGCGGTGCCTGCTGGCCGCGGTGCGGGGATGATAAGTGCCCTGGCTGGGGCTGATGGTTTTATGCACATTCCATTTAGGAATGAAGGGGTATTACCCGGGAGTGAGGTAGAAGTTGAATTATTGAGGCCTCCCGAAAGGATCCGCAGGACTTTTTTAATTGCCGGAAGCTACGACCCCGGCCTTGATATACTGGGTTATTACTTGCATCTGGACGGTCCTTGTTGGCGTGTTATTTATTTGCCATTCGGCAGCCTAGGCGGGCTTAAGGCACTGACGCGGGGTGAAGCTCACTGTGCCGGGCTGCATTATTTCGACGCGGGTATTGGGAACGGTATACCTGATGAATTTGAGAAAATAATTACAGAAAATAATTTTATGCTTTTGCACTTTGCCCGTCGTGAAATAGGCCTTCTTCTAGGTAGGAGTAACCCTAAAAAAATCAAAAGCCTGGAGGACCTTGTAGACTCTGAAATAAGGTTTATAAATTACAAATTAGGTTCAGAGACCCGTTCTATTTTTGATAAATTGTTGGCATCCAGCGGGATAGAAACTGCAAAGATCCCGGGTTATGACCGTGAAAAAAACGCTCCTTTTGATATCGCGGCTGCTATTTCCAGCGGCATGGCCGATGCGGGCCCCGGTTTTAGGGCAACTGCCGAGGCGTTTGAACTTGACTTTCTGGCTCTGGCAGATGAATGGTATGATATCTGTATTCCTGCCGACAAAAGGAAAAAACCTCCTCTTCCGGTTTTGTTTTCTATACTTCATGACAGAGATTTTCGACGTGAAGTTGAGAGTCTGGGTGGCTATGATTTAAGTACGGCCGGAAGTATTGTTATGGGAGGTGATGCCTTGTTATGAGCAAACTTACCCACATTGATGAAAGCGGTCAGGCCCGTATGGTTGATGTTAGTGAAAAAAAGGATTCTTTTCGTGAAGCAGTGGCCCGCGGGAGTGTAGCCATGCGGCGGGAAACTCTGCTACTTGTTAAGAAAGGTGCACTGGAGAAAGGAGATGTTCTGGGGGTAGCCCGTGTGGCGGGGATCATGGCGGCCAAGCGCACAGCAGAACTTATTCCTCTTTGTCATCCTTTAATGCTAAACTCGATATCCTGCAGATTCAGATTTGAGGAAGCCCGAAACCGCATCCATATAGAATTTCGAGTCAGGACATCAGCTAAAACGGGCGTGGAAATGGAAGCCCTTACTGCGGTGTCAGTAGCAGCACTTACTATATATGACATGTGCAAGTCGGCCGATAAGGAACTGGTGATTGAAAATATCAGGCTGGTTAAGAAAACGGGCGGCAAGACAGGTGATTTTATTAGAAAAGGTGAAGAACCATGGAAATCAGATCGATAAAAACCGGCATTGTAACTGCGAGCGACAGGGGCAGCAGGCGTGAAAGAGAAGATAAAAGCGGGGAAGTAATAAAGACTGAGGTCGAAGGTATAGGAGGCAGGGTGGTAGCTTACGAAGTAGTACCCGATGACCTGTACATATTAAAAGAAACACTAATCGAATTTTGTGACTTAAGGAAACTAGATCTTATTTTTACTACGGGCGGCACCGGTTTTTCAGCCAGGGATATTACACCTGAAGCTACCCGAGAGGTAATAGAAAAAGAAGCGCCCGGCCTGGCGGAGGCTATGCGCGCCGGAAGCTTGAGAAAAACCCCCCGAGCTATGCTTTCCAGGGCAGTGGCGGGCATAAGGGGCAGTACTCTTATTATAAACCTTCCAGGAAGCCCCAGGGCAGTTCGAGAGTGTCTGGAAGTTATTCTGCCTGTTTTACCGCACGCAATTGAAATTCTACGGGGTTCCTGTAAAGATTGCGGCAAGAATGGTATGTAGAAGCATGTATATTTTATGGCTTAAATGGAAAATATCTCTATATAGAAATCCTGTTATTTATGTTATTTAAAGTCTGCATGTTTTTTGTGTGGGCTTTTTGGTATCAGAAAATCCGTATAATTAAAAAAGGATTTGTAAGACCTGGTTTTTAAAAGAAACTGCCAGTTAAATTATAAAAAACAGGTAATATTGATAAATAGTGCTTAATTATTGGGCTTGCATACCAGATAGTGGTATCCTATTATTATATATGGCATTAGCACTCATTTGAAATGAGTGCTAACAATAAATAAGCCAAATTACATATGAAGGAGGGTTTACTAATGAATATCAAACCACTGGGCGATAGGGTAGTTATCAGGGCCTTGGAAACCGAAGAAAGGACCAAAAGTGGTATTGTCCTTCCTGATACGGCAAAAGAAAAGCCGCAGCAAGGAGAGGTTGTAGCGGTAGGACCTGGAAAATATCAGGATGGTAAAAGGATTCCGATGGAAGTTAAAGTAGGGGACCGCGTGATCTATTCTAAATATGCGGGTACGGAAGTAAAAGTTGATGATGAAGAGATGCTGATACTTAGCGAACACGATATCTTGGCTATCGTTGGATAAATAAAATAACATAAGGAGGGAATATAAATGGCCAAACAAATTGTTTTTAGAGAAGAAGCCCGCCGTGCTTTAGAAAAAGGCGTAAATGATCTGGCTAATGCTCTGCGTATTACCTTGGGCCCTAAAGGCCGTAACGTAGTTTTGGATAAGAAATTTGGTTCCCCAAGTATAACAAACGATGGTGTTACAATTGCGAGGGAAATTGAATTAGAAGATCCTTTGGAGAATATGGGGGCACAATTGGTTAAGGAAGTGGCTACGAAGACCAATGATGTAGCGGGAGACGGTACGACCACTGCCTCTTTACTGGCACAGGCTATGATCAGAGAGGGAATGAAGAACGTAGCTGCAGGAGCTAACCCCATGTTGATTAAAAAAGGAATTCAGAGAGCCGTAGAAGTTGCAGTAGATGAGCTGAAAAAAATTAGCCATCCTATTGAAAGCAAAGATGCGATTGCTCAGGTAGCTTCTATCTCGGCAAATGATGAAGAAATCGGCAACCTTATTGCAGAAGCTATGGAAAAGGTTGGTAATGACGGGGTTATTACTGTGGAAGAGTGGCAGGGAATAGGTACTAATTTAAGAGTAGTTGAGGGAATGCAGTTTGACCGTGGTTATATTTCTCCGTATTTTGCAACAAACACTGAGAAAATGGAAGCTTCTTTGGAAGACGCTTATATTTTGATAACTGATAAAAAAATAGCTGCAGTGAATGATATTCTGCCTATTTTGGAAAAAGTAATTCAAACGGGCAAACCGCTGTTGATTATCGCGGAAGATGTTGAAGGTGAGGCTCTGGCAACGCTGGTTGTCAACAAGCTTCGCGGCACGCTGAATTGTGTGGCGGTAAAAGCTCCTGGTTTTGGAGACCGGCGTAAGGCCAACCTTGAAGATATAGCGATTCTTACCGGAGGACAGGTAGTATCCGAAGAAGTAGGTATTAAACTGGAAAACGCTACACTGGAAATGCTTGGGCAGGCTCGTCAGATTACTGTAGGTAAGGAAAATACTACAATTGTTGAAGGTAAGGGTTCCCGTGAAGCAATTCAGAACCGTATAGCCCAGATCAGGAAGCTTTGGGAAGAAACAGATTCCGAATACGATAGGGAGAAACAGCAGGAGCGGCTGGCTAAGCTGGCCGGGGGAGTAGCTGTTATCGAAGTCGGTGCAGCTACGGAAACTGAAATGAAAGAGAAAAAGCTGCGCATAGAGGATGCTCTTGCTGCAACGAGAGCTGCAGTAGAAGAAGGGATTGTAGCAGGTGGCGGAACTGCCCTGGTAAATATAATCCCTGCAGTTAAAGCTTTGGAACTTGAAGGTGATGAAGACACAGGTAGAAATATAGTTGCCAAGGCACTTGAGGAGCCGCTGCGTCAGATTGCCTTTAACTCCGGAGCAGAAGGTTCCATAGTCGTGGAGAAAGTCAAAGCTTCCGATAAGAATGTAGGTTATAATGCTTTAACAGGAGAATATGAAGATTTATTTAAAGCGGGCATAGTAGATCCGGCTAAAGTAACACGTTCTGCACTGCAGAATGCGGCAAGCATTGCTTCTATGTTGTTGACCACGGAAGTACTTGTTTCTGATATCCCCGAAGAAAAAGATAATCAGGCTTTTAAAGGTGGAGGCGGAATGCCTGTTGGCGGCTATCCTCCCATGGAATAAAATTGAAGAAAAAATTATAATCAGCAAAAAGATACAAAAAAGAGGCAGTCCTGTGAAGACAGGACTGCCTCAGCCTGTTGACAAAGTCATGATGTCAGCAGGCTTTTTCAGTTATCATAGCGAATCTAAGAGATAGAATAAATTTTCTATCTTGAGGTGG
>DDHO01000015.1:11926-12276 GCA_002352935.1 Firmicutes bacterium UBA1874 | reverse complement strand
GCTTAGGGGGCTAAATAGCAAGAGCACCCTACGGCTACAAAAAGGATGAAAAAGATCCGAAAAGGAAGATCGTTCCGGACGAGGACACCGCCCCCATCGTTCAAAGGATTTTCAGCCTCTGTGCCGGAGGGAAAGGCCCCAGCCAGATCGCAAGGCAGTTGAAAAAGGAACAGGTTCTCACGCCGGGCAATTATTACTACCGCAAAACCGGCGTCCTTCTGACCGGCGTGGATACCGCAAGACCCTACGACTGGAGCAGCCGGACTGTAGCTGGAATTTTAGAGGATGAGGTCTACCTGGGACACACCATCAGCCTGCGATCCACTACGATGTCCTACAAAAACAAGAAG
>DDHO01000015.1:0-11588 GCA_002352935.1 Firmicutes bacterium UBA1874 | reverse complement strand
GCAGGGCGAACATGGCGGAACAGAATATGTTCTCCGGACTGGTCTACTGCGCCGACTGCGGCGGGACGATAGTGCTCCACCGGGCGCATACCATGGATGCAGTGAAAAACAACTTCATGTGCTCCACCTACAAGAAACGCGGCAAGGAAGTCTGCACAGGGCACTATATCCGCGAAAACCAGCTGTCGTAAATCATTCTGGACGATCTGCGCAGGGTCACCCATTTTGCCAGACAGCAGGAGGCATTGTTCATCCGGCATATCAATCAGAGAAACAGCGTCGAGACAAAACGGGAGATCGACCGGCTTCAGCGTGAGCTGGATGTTATGCGACGCAAGGACACGGAGCTGACGACCTTATTCAAGCGGCTTTACGAAGACAATGTGCTGGGGCGTATTACCAACGAGCAGTTCAGGATACTGTCCGCCGACTACAACGACGAGCAAAACAGCCTGAAGGAACGAATCCCCCAGGCTGTGGAGCGGATGGAAAAACTGCAGGCTTCCATCTCCAATGTCTCTCGGTTTGTAGAAAAAGCAAAACGCTACACCGAGATTACGGAGCTGACCGGCGAGCTTCTGCGCCTGTTTATTGAGCGCATTGAAGTGGGCGAACGCGGCGAGCGTTACTCCAGAACGGCGGAGCAGAAGATTGTCATACGTTACAGAGACATCGGCATTCTTGGTGCATTTGCGGAAGAAGCCCGAAAAATAGCCGTTTAACGGCAAAGGCAGACAGCAATATCTGCTGCCTGCCTTCCATAAAACACCACGGTTCAGTTTGTGTCCCTATGGACACGTGCCTTCTGGGCCCCCTCTTTTTAATCCTTCCCCTTAACAACTGCAAGCGGCCGAAGCCGAGCTACTATCCTGACCATATTTCTATCAGCAAGCGTTTTAACTACTTCATCAATATCTTTATAAGCCCCCGGAGCTTCATCTACAAGCTCTCGGTAGCTTCGCTTTCCATAATAAATACCTTGTACGCTTTTTTGAAATTCCTCCCCAGATATTGACTTCCACGCGGCTCTGCGAGATAAAACCCGCCCCGCCCCGTGGTTTACTGAAAAAAACGTTTCTTCCGCTGCTTTAGTTCCCACCATTATATAGGAAGAAGTCCCCATTGTCCCCGGAACAAGAACCGGGTTGCCTGTCTTTTTATAAATTGAAGAAATAAGGGGATGCTTCGGCGGAAGGGCACGTATCGCACCTTTACGGTGGACAAGCACTGTATCTCCTCTGCAGTGTTCCCACTTAGCAATATTATGGGCAAGGTCATAAACTACTTTGACCAGTTCACCTTTTATACCCCATATTTTTTTAATCACCCCGCGGATGTCCCAGTTAATCAGCTGCCGGTTTGCAAAGGCAAAGTTTACGGCTGCCGCCATGGCTGCAAAATACTCTTTACCTTCAGGAGAATCAACGGGCACACCGGCCAAACCCCGCTCAGGCAGTTCGATACCGTATTTTGGAGCAGCCTGAAGAAAAACTCTGCAAAAATCAGTACATATTTGGTGCCCGAATCCCCTGCTCCCAGTGTGAATCATGACGGTTATCTGCCCGGGGAAGAGGCCGAAATGATGTGCCAGATCATCCGCTTCTATGTTTTCAACCTCCTGCAGTTCTATAAAGTGGTTTCCTCCGCCCAGGGTTCCCAGCTGACTTTCTCCCCTGCTCAAAGACAGCTTACTTACAGCATCTATATCAGCTCCCTCTAGTAGACCATTTTCTTCTACTGCAGTTAAATCTTCCGGAAATCCAAAACCTTCTTCCACAAGCACACGGGAACCTTTTAAAAGCACTTTCTGAAAAATATGCCGGTGTACCTTGCTTTTACTTCCTCCCTTCCCGATTCCAGTAGGGACCTTTTTCTGAACTTCTTCCACGAATTTTTTCACACATTCTTCATTAAGGTCGAATTTATGTAATTCTGTACGCAGCAGGCGCACGCCGCAATTAATATCCATCCCCACAGCACCCGCGGATATAAGGGCGTTGGGGCCTCCCGTCGCCATTACCCCGCCAATGGGAAGACCAAATCCCTGGTGTAAATCGGGCATGCCGCAGACCGGTTCCACGACTCCTATTAGGGAAGCAGCATTGGTCAGCTGTCGCAGTGAATTGTCTTTTTTAATCATGGCAGCCAGCTTTTCAGTTGCGTATATATAACAATTAACCTTCATCTTACCCTGTTTCGGCAAAAGGTAGCGATTAATCCCCGACTTTATAAGTTCCACGAAACACGCCTCCCACCGGCTAAAAGATAAAGCAATCTAATAATAACAGCCATTAAACAGCTGCTCAAAAAATTTGTTTAGTATTTTAAACGGACTTTCCTTAAAATAAAACCAAAGACTTAATTTTGTATTGTACTAAATTCTTCATTGATGGGTTACACGGCCAATCAAAACTTCTTAAAATTATCAGTTACTTAGGTTTTCCATGTTTATGTACATTTTCCCGCTGTCGATTTTGTAAATGCTCTACAGTTAATCGCCCGAAACATCAAGACAAGCGCCAAAGAAAACGGAAGTTTTATTATTGCTAATATTCTACAACATGAACTTTAAGATCACCAGAATACGTTCCAGGTTTTTATCTTTATTTTTTCTAACATTTAGCCATAAAAAAATGCACCTCCAAATATCAGACTGAGTTTCTAATATTTGGGGCGCACTTCACCTTAAGGAGTGGTTTTTCTACTCCTTTTCTTCATCGTTTAGTCTTATTCTTCCCTTTTTTTCATCCATTTCTTTCTCGGCTAACCTCATCATTTTTTTCACCATATTTCCGCCTATCTTCCCGGTCTCCCGGGCGGTCAGGTTCTCCCACCCGCGTTTTTCTACATCATCATCAAGATCAAGCTCTTTAGCTACCTCATTCTTTAATTTTTCCCGCTCATCTTTTGATTCAGGTACGGCTCCCTCTTTTCGAGGCATAAAGCAGCCCTCCTTTTAAACAAATGTAGTTATTATAGTTTTTCCGGAGAACTGCATTATATACAATAAATAAACGCTCAATCGTTCAGCGGCGGCCGTTGTCTTCAGGAATAAGTTCTTCTTCCTCAAAAATTTGGGTAACGTCAATCGCAGCTCCTCTGAAGTCCTTTTTATGCCTAAAATTAGCAGGAAAAATGTCGGGTCCTGGCTCTGTGACCTGTCTGTAAATATAATAAATGAGAACAGCACCTAATATTATAAAAAGAATAAGCCCAGAAATCACAATTTCACCCCCGCCCCTAACTTTAGTTTCCCAGCTTTTCACCTTTGAGAACCTGTAAAATTTCCTCCTCTTTTTCCATTTCTGTATATGCCACCCTTTTAACGGTCTTAATATTATTCCCTTCGGGGTCTTCTGTTCCTTGAAGATCTACCTGCTCCCGGTGAAGGATATTAATATAATCTATAACTTCGCGGGTAATTTTTTCTCCGGCACAAATCAAAGGAATACCGGGGGGGTAGGCCGTAATCGTTTCTGCACTAATTTCGCCTTCAGCCTCCTGCAGCCTGAGTTCTTCGGTTTCAGCATAAAAAGCTTCCCTGGGAGAAAGGCACATTTCTGGTATCGGTGGAGGCGGCGGGCAGTACCTGTACACGTTTTTACGGGGGTACCTCTTTGGTATATTTTCGAGGCTTTTCCAAAGATACTCAACGGTACGAATGTTGTCCGAAATACTAATTAGTAATATTATATTATAAAGATCTGCCATTTCCACCTGAATTTTATAATCCTCGCGTAAAATTCTTTCTGCCTCAAAGCCTGAAAGCCCCCAATTTCTAACGTTCAAAACGATTTTGGTGGGATCTAATGCCACACACCCGGGGATTTTTTCAACCTGGTCCAAAAGTTTTGCGCCTCCAAGCCTTTTTATGCGGTTTCTTATCCAGCGGGTCAGATGCAGGGTGCGGTCAAGCAGCTGTCTTCCTTCGCTGGCAATCTGCTTTCGCGCTATGTCTAGCGAAGCCAGCAGCAGGTAAGACGGACTGGTTGTCTGGGTTAGATTTAAAACTGCCTTAACTCGCTTTGGGTTAACGCGGTCTCCGTTTATGAAAAGCGTGGAACTCTGGGTCATACTTCCCACCAGCTTGTGCGTGCTGCTTGCCACCAAATCAGCTCCAGCTTCCACAGCCGAAAGAGGTAGCTCCGGATGAAAGCAAAAATGGGCGCCGTGAGCCTCGTCTACAAGTACCGGTACATTGTAGCTGTGGCAGATAGCTACGCTTTCTTCCAACTCCGGTGCGGTTCCGTAATAATTTGGGTTTATCAAGAAAACCGCCCGTGCGTCAGGGTATTTTTTTAGTGCTTGTTTAATTTTTTTAGGTTTTATTCCAGTAGATATTCCGAATTCCTCGCAAACTTCCGGATTGATATAAACGGGAATAGCCCCGCTTAGTATCAATCCGCTGGTAACAGATTTATGGGTGTTACGAGGCAGAATAATTTTTTCACCCGGAGCACAGACTGAAGATATCATAGCTTGTATAGCAGAGGTGGTGCCGTTGACTACAAAAAAAGCATCGTCCGCACCGTAAGCTTCTGCTGCTAGCTGTTCGGCCTCTCGTATGGGGCCCCGAGGCTTACATATATTGTCCAGACCGGGCACGCATGTAAGGTCTAATTCCAGGGCTTTTTGTCCGATGAAATCGCTGAGTTCCTGTAGGCCTCTTCCCTGCTTGTGTGCTGGCACGTGAAAAGGCATAATTCCTTCAGATATATAATCTTTAAGAGCGTCACAAAGAGGAGTTTTTTGTTGATTTGTGTTTTCCATGGATACGGCCCCCTCAACTATGATTTATCAACACCTCAAATATTACACCATAAAAAAGGTTTGAAGCAACATCTGCTTCTGTAAATTTTTTATTCTTACAGCTCCTTTAATTTCATCTTTTTTACCTTATTTATTATAAGACAACAACGGCAGGAAAATAAGACAAACGCCTGTTAATAATAGCCATTAAAGACAAAAGCCTTCACCCGAAGGCAAAGGTCTTAAAAGTTTTAACATTTACGCACCCGGGATCCTGGCTATTTAAGAATGCCGTTTTATCTCCGTTATCTGGTAGCTGCCAGTTCATCTAATGAAATGTTCTCTTTAGCGTCCACGAAACGGTTTTCAAGTTTCTTTTTAACTTCCGGCATAGTAGTATACTCCATTTCATCTAACGGCAGGCGATGAGGTTCAAAAGGACCCATACCACGCAGGTAAGTGGCTATTTCATTTGCCTTCTGGCGGGCCAGATCATAGGAAGGATCTGCAAAAAAGTCCTGTGGGCCTATTAATTGACCGTTATTAAGCTGGAAACCGAGAGCTACGACCCTGGGAGGACCGTCAAATCGAGTAGGGTTCGAATCTGCCATCGAAACTGGCATCAGCGGGCCGTGGTGCGAGCCCCGCATCCAGCCTGCAACAACATGCGGTGTGGCAAAAGGTTCCAGTGCTTCCCCGACAGCAGGAAGGCCGCTCTGGCAGCGTACAATGCATACAGGGTCATCCTTACCCACATACCTTCCTGCCATTAAATTGAGGCGCTGCGTACTGGAGACAGCTGCAATTTCTTTTTTCTTGGAATAAACTGACTTTACGCAGTAATGTCCGGGAGCTCCGATCAGAACCAGGAGGTCATAAAGATCCTCGGGAAGAGAAAAGAGGACTTTCTTATCTTCCATCAGGTCATAAACTTCAAAATAAAAACCGTCATGCATTTTGGGATCTATCACCAAACCTATGGTATTAAAAGGGTCGGCAAACATTTTATAAAGCGGGAAGTTCCATGCTCCGGGTTCCGTTTTATCTGCCATAAATACAATAACGGGCTCGCTTTTTCTTTCTTCAAATTCCATCTCCGCTACCCCCGGGCCCATACCCTTTACATTTCCTGAAAAGGCATCTGACAATAGATCCTGACCCGCTCCATAAAGTTTTAATTTTTGTGCGACTTTAGTGCAATCCAGAAAAGTATTCCAGGCCAGCTGGTGTACTTCTTCAGCATCCGTACCAAGACGGTGCGTCATAATCAGATTTATATCATCTCCCACCCTAGTTACATGATAATCTTCTAAAATCTTACTGCCCTTCAATACCTCTTCTGCCTTACTTAAAAGGTCTTGATGCACACTTGAATGCCCTACGAAACCTCCGACATCCGCCTTTATAACTGAAAGTGTTATTTTATCAGTCAAAACTAACTCCTCCCCTTCCTATAAGCATTGTGCTATACAATATGATCTTAAAGTTCGATATAGAATAACTTATTCCTCTAAAAAATTATAAAAGCTGTATTATTTGTCCGAATTAAAGCAACACATTAAAACTTACCCTGTACGCGTTCACCATTTTTTTTCCTGCTTAAAATTAATTGTTCGTTTTTCTGAATCCGACGACGAACAGCAGCTATTGCACTTTTGACCATCTCCGGAGATGGTCCCCCTTTGATGCTGCGTTTTTTGATGCAGTTTTCCAGTTTTAACGTTTCATAAATATCTTCTTCTATATGTTCTGAAAATTGTCTGAATTCATGAATATTTAATTCTTCCAGGCGCTTTTTGCGGCCGATACAATGCCTGACCATTTTTCCAACAACTTTATGCGCTTCACGAAATGCTATCCCTTTTTTGACCAGGTAATCTGCAACATCTGTGGCATTTATATAACCTCCTTCTGCAGCTTCTAGCATCTTCTCCTTGTGAAACTTCAGTGCACAAAACATTTCTGTAAAAGCATTAAGGCATTTTTTAACGGTATCAACCGTATCAAAAATCGGCTCCTTATCTTCCTGCAGGTCTTTGTTATAAGCAAGAGGAAGCGACTTGATAACAGATAACAGGGAAATTAAGTGCCCGAAGACACGCCCCGACTTCCCCCGCACCAGTTCCGCCACATCCGGATTCTTTTTTTGAGGCATAATACTGCTTCCCGTACTGTGAGCATCATCAACCTCCACAAAATTAAACTCCTCTGTAGCCCAAAGCACTATTTCTTCACAAAAGCGGCTCAGATGGGCCATGAGCATGCTGCTGTCGGCTAAAAATTCAATAGCAAAATCCCGGTCTGATACCGTGTCCAGGCTGTTTTCAGAAACCCTGCTGAAGCCCAGTTCTCGAGCGATAAACTCCCTGTCCACAGGAAAGGTAGTGCCAGCAAGGGCACCTGCACCCAGGGGCATTACATCTACACGCCTGTAGCACTCCTGGTATCTTTCCAGGTCCCTTTCAAGCATTTGTACATAGGCCATCAAATGGTGAGCCAATGTAACCGGTTGAGCCTTCTGAAGATGCGTGTAACCGGGCATAATAGTATAAACGTGGTTTTCACTCGCCTCTAGCAGCGCTCTGATGAGATAAAGGATCAATTCTTGAATTTCGTTGATCTCTTCCTTAAGAAAAAGGCGTAAGTCCAAATTAACCTGGTCGTTCCGGCTTCGAGCCGTGTGCAGTTTCTTACCTAAGTCCCCTATTTTTTGGGTAAGCAATATTTCGATATTCATGTGAATATCTTCTGCTTCTAAGCTGAACTCTGCTTTTCCTGTTTCAATATCTTCCAGAACATCCTGGAGCCCTTTAACTATTTTTTCAGCTTCTTCTTTACTTAAAATGCCGCACCTTCCAAGCATTCTGGCATGGGCTATACTGCCCCGGATGTCCTGGCGGTAAAGCCTGGAGTCAAAAAAAATAGAGGAATTAAATTCATCCACTACCTTGCTTGTCTCTTTTTCAAACCGGCCGCCCCAAAGTTTCAAAAAGCTTCCCTCCACAATCGGTTCTCCATCTTAAATTTTCCCGCTTATGAAATAGTCCATTAACCTGTGCCCTTCCTTGATGTTCAGCCCGCTTAACGCAGCGGTTTCCTCGCTAAACCCTTCGATGTCGTTAAAAACCGCATTGTTTTTATGGTAGATTAAAAAAGGTACTTGTTCTGCAACGTGAGTACGCAGGCACACAGGAGTCGGGTGATCGGGTAAAACCATAAGTTTGAAATCATCGAACTCCCTTAAACCGGGAAGTAATACTCCTAAAACTTGGGCATCTATTTTTTCAATAGCTTCTATTTTGGATTTTTCTTCTCCCCGGTGCCCCGCTTCGTCCGGTGCCTCTACGTGGAGGTAGATGAAATCTTTACCTTTGCGAAGCTCCTCCAAAGCAGCTTGCGCCTTACCTTTAAAGTTAGTATTTAAGTCCCCCGTAGCCCCGTCAACCTTTAGCGCTTTCAGGCCCATAGCTATTCCTAGACCCTTAGTAAGATCGACAGCGGAAATTACCGCTCCTTCCAGTCCAAATTTTTCTTTAAAGGAAGGAAGCGTAATTTTCCTGCCCTCTCCCCAAAACCAGAGAGAATTGGCCGGCATAAGGCCCTTCCTGACCCTTTCCCGGTTAACTTCCTGAACGGAAAGAAAACTGCTGGTCTCCACCATAAGGTTTAAAAGCACCCGGCCCTTTTTACCTTGAGGTAAAAAACTTCTTATCCGGCGTTTTAGAATATCGTGAGGGGGAGTTAAACTTGCGTCAAAACCGGGAGCAGCATCTTTCCAGACCATCAGATGCCGGTAGCCGAGTCCCGGATAAAAAGTAATTTCTTCATTCCCAAAGCGCCGGTTGATATCCTTAATAAGTTCCTCTGCCTCTGCAGTGCTAATGTTCCCCGCGCTGTGGTCAAGCATGGTCCTGGAAGCATAAGCCGGCTCCTCCGAAAGAGTAACTAAATTAACCCTGAGGGAGATATCTTCGGGGCCGAGAGCGACACCCATGCTCAAAGCTTCTATGGAAGAACGGCCGGTGTAATATTGATGGGGATCGTACCCCATTACCGAAAGGTTGGCAACATCGCTTCCCGGATTTAAATCTGGAGAAACAGTAAGTACCGTTCCGACCTGCCCGTGCCTTGCCAGCCAATCCATGTGGGGCGTTTTCGCGTACTGAAGGGGAGTCTTGTTGCCCAGGCTTTCAAGCTTGTAGTCAGCCATTCCGTCTGCAAGTACTATAACATATTTCGTAAAGACAACCCCCTTCTCGCGGCGCTGGTTCATGATTTTGTAACACATAACAGTTTAACTTGTAGGGCAGAGAAATGCAATAATTTTTCTTTTAAGTGTTTTCATTAATAAATTTTCTGTACACCCCTCTTATAAACCGCGTTGTTTTCCCTGGTATCCCCGACCCTATTTTCCTGTTGTTTACCTTGACCAGAGGCATCACTTCCATTAAAGAATTAGTTAAAAAAGCTTCGTCGGCTTCCCAAAGAACAGAAATCCCCTCCCGTACCTCTTCCACGTGCAGGCCCTGCTCGCGGCATAATTTAATAACCGTACCCCGAACTATTCCGGGTACCAGCCCGCAGCTGATATGAGGTGTATAAACTGTCCCCGAATTTATCCAGAATATGTTTGAAATGGTCCCTTCGCACAGGTTGCCTTCCAGATTCATAAATATACCTTCTTGTCCGCCTTTCTTCCGTGCTTCTTCCAGGGCAAGTACTCCTTCCAGAAAATTGAGCGTTTTAAGAGAGACCAGAGGGGAAAAATTGTTCCGGCGCATTTCAACTACTATACCCTGCATTCCGTAGCGGTACAAATTTTCTGGATATGGAATATAATTTCCGGTAGTTATGACAAGATTAGGTTCCTCATTCGGTTCAAAGGAAAGCCCCCTTTTTTTCCCACCCCGTGTAATTGTAACACGTATCGTCCCATCCATTGTGCCGTTAGCCTCAATTAAATCATTCGCAGCCCTAAATATTTCTTCCTGGGTATTATCCGCTTCAATATACAGCTTCTTCGCTCCCTTTTTCAGGCGACTAATATGCTCCTCTAACTGCAGGGGATTCCCATGATACACTCGTACAGTTTCAAAAACACCGTCCCCGTATAAGAGACCCCTGTCAAAAGGAGAAATACGGTTTTCCTCAAGAGGAAAAATGTTTCCGTTATAAAAATAGTACTCTTTCAGTTATATCAACCCGCTTTCTTTCAGCCCGAGCGCTTTAAAAAGCGCCCTGGCCTTGTCAATAGTCTCTATATATTCAGCCTCCGGTTCCGAATCGGCGACTATCCCCCCTCCTACCTGAAAATAAACCTTATTCTCTTTATTTTTAATTATAAATGTCCGGATTACGATACTGGAATCCATACAATCATCAAAACCCATGTGGAATATTGTCCCAGTATAAATACCACGTCTTACCGGCTCGACTTCCTCAATAATTTCCATGGCACGAACTTTGGGAGCACCGGTGATAGAACCTCCCGGAAAAGAAGCGCGGAGAAGATCAAACCGGCTCTTATCAGGTAGTAATTCTCCCGTAACCTTAGCAACCAAATGATGTACGGTCGCATAACTTTCCAGATTGAACAATTGAGGCACCCGCACCGTTCCCGGACGGCATACCCGCCCGAGATCGTTTCTTTCAAGATCAACAATCATAGTCAATTCCGCTTTGTCTTTTGGTGATTTTATCAATTCTGAGGCAATCTTTCTATCTTCCTGGACCGAATTACCCCTCGGTCTCGTACCTTTAATCGGCCTGGTTTCAACTTGCCTTCCATTAACATAAAGAAAGCGTTCCGGGGATGCGCTGGCAACTATTACTTCCGGAAACTGCAGGTATGCCGCAAAGGGAGAGGGGTTCAACCGGCGGAGGCGCAGATATAATTCATAAGGCTGAATTAAAAGAGGGGCTTCTATGCGCTGGGAAATGTTAGCCTGGTAAATATCTCCTGCTCTAATATATCTTTGCACCCGTGATATGGTGCAGCAGTATTCTTCTCTCGTAAAGTTAGAAGTTGCCCCATACCAGCCTTTTTTATTCCGAATATTTTTAACTTCATGCTTTTTATTCTTTGCCGTCCTCCCTTTCTTAAGTAATTCTTTAAAAAGCTGCAACCTCTGCCGGGCCCTTTTTTGAGCTTTTTTATGATCTCTCTCCGGAAGTCCGGTTGAAACAAGATACGTTTTTTCACTAAAAAGGTCCTGGATAAGAACCGTATCATAAAACCCGACATAACAATCAGGTATCTCCCGTTCTCCCCTGTTGAGAGCAGGGACTTTTTCCAAAAAGCGCCCCATATCGTAACCTAAATATCCGATCGCACCGCCGCACCCGAGGGGCAGTCCGGTATTATTTGAGGTTTGATATTTTTCAACAAGCCTTTCCAGTTCTTTCCAGGGGTCCGCTTCCGTTTTTCTATGCATGTCTCTTTCTATAATATCAATCTTTTTCCCCCTGCAGCAAAATACCAAAAAAGGATCGCAGGCCAGAAGAGAATAGCGGCCGATCTCCTTATGTTGCATAGCGCTGTCCAGTAGCAGGGGCATCTTTCTTTCGGCTACTACAGGAAAGGAATCACACGCCGAAATATAGTAGGGCAGTTCCTCAATTAAAGGAAGCATTAACCGCTTACCTCCTTCTTCAATATATAAAACTAAAACCTACGGCCTTAATATTTTAACTCTGAAAAAAACGAAAGACCAGCCTCTCGCAGACTGGTCCGCATCCCAGCAAATTAGCGTCCACAACTATAATTCACCTTCTATAGTTATTTAACAATAACAAATTTTCTTGTCAAAATCAATCAGTCATAGTGTCAATATACTGTA